>JBBQLH010000177.1:0-1776 GCA_038327685.1 Solirubrobacterales bacterium | reverse complement strand
CTGGCGGCGGGTGGGATCGCGTCGCGCGAGGCGGCGGCTGGCGCGCTCGAGGCGGGCGCGGCCGCGGTCGTCTGCGGCACGCGTTTCCTGCTCACCGAGGAGTGCGCGGCACACCCGGAATACAAGCGCCGTGCGCTGGGCGCGACGCGGACCCTGGAGACGCTGCTGTTCTCGCTCGGGTGGAGCGACCGCCACCGCGTCGTGCCCAACGCGGCGACCGAGCGCTGGTGTGCCCGTTCCGAGCGCGGGCCGGCCGGGATCGTCCGGTTGAACCGGCTGCTGGCTCCCCCGCTGCAGCGGCTCCCTCCGACCGTCGCGGCGAAGACGCTTCGCTACCAGCGGGTGGCGCTGCCCCTGTTCGGCCCGTCGCCGCCGCTGGCGGGGACGGACGAGCGGCTGATCGAGGTCACCCCGCTTTATGCGGGGGAGTGCGCGCGCGAGATCGCGACCGTGATTCCGGCGGCGAACGCTGTGCGCGAGCTCTCCCCGGCGTGACCGCCGCGCCGGATACTTGCGAGGTAAGACGGATGCGCCGGGCGACGCTAACCCGGTCATGAGCCAAACCCGTGAGACACGCGCCATGTCGCTCGTTGCCCCTCCGGGGACGGCTGAGTCCGGCCGGCGCATCGACGCGCCCGCCGCAGAACGGGCGGCGGACCTGCTCGTCGCGCTCGGTTGCGACCTGACCGACGAGGGCGTGGCCGAGACGCCACGCCGTATGGCCGCCGCCTACACGGAGCTGCTCACGTCAGAGCCGTTCCGCCCGACGACGTTTCCGAACGACGAGGGCTATGACGAGCTCGTGCTCGTCCGCTCGATTCCCTTTCACTCGCTGTGCATGCACCATCTGCTGCCGTTCCACGGGGTGGCGCACATCGGTTACCTGCCCGGGGAGCGGATCCTGGGACTGTCGAAGTTCGCGCGCGTCGTCGAGCGCTTTGCCCGCGACCTTCAGGTCCAGGAACGACTGACCAAGCAGATCGCCGACTGGCTGCAGCAGCAGCTCGCGCCTAAGGGCGTCGGAGTGGTGATCGAGGCCGAGCACCTGTGCATGTCGCTGCGCGGCGTCCAGAAGTTCGGCGCCACCACCGTGACGTCCGCCCTGCACGGGCTCGTTCGCGACGACCCCCGCACCCGCCAGGAGTTCCTGGCCCTGACCACAAGGAGCGACTCATGAGCCCGCAAGCTCAGACCTTCGTCATCGTCGGCGCCAGCCTGGCCGGCGCCAAGGCCGCCGAGACATTGCGCGAGGAGGGCTTCGACGGCAGGCTGGTGCTGATCGGCGCCGAACCGGAGCGACCGTACGAGCGCCCGCCGCTGACCAAGGACTACCTACGGTCCGAGTCGCCACGCGAGAAGGCCTACGTCCATGCGGAGGCCTTCTACCGCGATCACGACATCGAGCTGATGACCGGGGCCGCGGTGACCGCGCTCGACCCCGGTCGTTCGCAGGTCACGCTCGGGGACCGGCGTGAGCTCGGCTACGACCGGCTGCTGATCGCCACCGGCGCAGAACCGCGCCGGCTGTCGATCCCGGGCGCCGACCTGGACGGTGTCCACTACCTGCGTACGCTCGCGGACTGCGACGCGTTGCGCGAACGGCTGGACGCGGGCGGCAAGGTGGTCGTGATCGGTGCCGGCTGGATCGGAGCCGAGGTCGCCGCCTCGGCGCGCCGGCGCGGCTCCGAGGTGACGATGATCGACCCGGCGGCGGTGCCTTTGGAGCGCGTCCTCGGCCATGAGGTCGGAGCCGTCTACCGCGACGTGCACCGCGAT
>JBBQLH010000176.1:0-2032 GCA_038327685.1 Solirubrobacterales bacterium | reverse complement strand
CCCGTGCTCCTTGTAGTAGGCCTGCATCTCCTTGTTGAGCCGCTCCTTGTCGCCCTTGTGGCGCTGCTGGAGGCGCTTCATCTCGGGCATGTGCTCGCGCAGCTCGCGCTGGGAGCGGAACTGGCGCACGACCAGCGGCAGCGTGGCGAGGCGAACGAGCATGACCAGGCCGACGATGGCGAGGCCCCAGCCGAGGCCGATCGAGTGCAGGCGCTCCAGGGTCCACTGCTCCGCATCGGTCAGGGGGGCGAGAATGTTGGCGAACAGCACGTGACCAGCCTAGCTAGGGGTAGGTTCGAAGCGCCCACCCGGAGGGTCGGCGAAGCCGAGCCGGTCTCGGCGCCTTCCCCATCAAGGGCGAGGGCAGGATGCCCTCAAGAGCTACCTATTCCTCTCCCAGATGATGCGCAGCCCCTGCAGCGTCAGCAGATCGTCGACCTCGTCGATCTGCTCGCAGTGGGGTGCGATCACCCCGGAGAACCCGCCGGTGGCGATCGCGATCGCCTCATCGCCGCCCAGCGCCTCGCGCAGGCGGCAGACCAGGCCGTCGACCTGGCCGGCGTAGCCGTACACCACGCCGGACTGAATCGCCTCGAGCGTGGACCGCCCGATCGGCGACGGCGGCGCCGCGAGCCGGACCCGCGGCAGCGCGGCGGCACGCTGGCTGAGCGCCTCGAGCGAGATCTCGACCCCCGGCGCGATCACGCCACCGACGTACTCGCCCGCGGCCGACACGACGTCGTAGTTGACGGCGGTGCCGAAGTCGACGGCGATGCAGGCGGCGCCGAAGCGCTCGTAGGCGGCCACGGCGTTTGTGAGCCGGTCGGCGCCGAGCTCGCGGGGGTCGTTGATACGGATCGGCATGCCCGTTGTCATCTGCGGCCCGACCAGCGCGCCCCGCCCGCCGAGATAGCGCACCAGCACCTGGTCGTACTCCTGGGACAGCGCGGGAACCACGCACGACACGATCAGCGCCTCGACGTCGGCCAGCTCGAGTTGCGTGAGGCTTAGCAACGAGCTGAACACCACCGCGAGCTCGTCGGCGGTGGCGGTACGGGCAGTGTGGAAACGCCAGTGCTCGAGCAGGTCGTCGTCCCGGAAGAGCCCGACGTGGGTCTGGGTGTTGCCGACGTCGACCGCGAGCAGCATCGATGCCATCATCCCAGGCGTGATCGGCCTCTACCGGGCCCCCTACTCCGCGAACGTCGAGCGGGTGGCCGCCGTTCGACGCGATGCTGACCGGCCGCGACCCCCTCATGGGCGACTTCTCCGCCCCCGACTGCGCGGCCTATCCGTTCCTGAAGTTCGCCGCCGGTCGCGATCCCGGCGATCCGGATCGCTTCCACCTGATCCTCGAGGAGCACCAGACGCCGGACGGGCATCCGGCGCTCGCCCGCTGGATCGACGACATGGCCGCCCGGCCTAGCTGCTGAGCCCCAGCCGCTCGGCGCGTTGGACGGCCTCGGCGCGGTTGCGCACGCCGAGCTTGCGGTAGAGGGCGCTGGTGTGCTCCTTGATCGTGTGGGGCGACAGGTGCAGCGCGGCGGCGATCTCGCGGTTGGTGCTGCCACCGGCCATGAGCCCGAGCACGTCGCGCTCGCGCGGGCTGAGCGGCGCGGCCGGCTCCTTCGGACTGCTCGCAAAGACGGTGCGCCCCGCCCCGACGGCGCGCACGGCGGCGGTCACCTCGGCTGCGCTCGAGTCCTTGGACACGAACCCCGACGCGCCCGCGGCACGCGCCGCCTGCGGCGAGATCCAGCCGGCGCCGGAGATCAGCAGCACCCGCGTGCGCGGCGACTCGTCCCGTAGAGAGGCACACAGCTCGGCACCGGACCGCTCAGCGAGGAAGAGGTCGACCAGTGCGACGTGCGGCTCGTAGCGGCGGACCAGTTCGCGCGCCTCCTCTGGGTCGCGCGCGGTCAGGCAGCGCTCGACCCACGGCTGCTCGGTGAGCAGCAGGCGAAAGCCCCAGTGCACGACGTCGTGGTCGTCGACGACCAGCACCCGCAGCCGGCGGTCCGGGGTCACGATC
>JBBQLH010000175.1:0-2199 GCA_038327685.1 Solirubrobacterales bacterium | reverse complement strand
CACGGCGGTGTCGTCGTCGACCAGCAGGCCGTCGACGGCGACACGATTGCCGATGAGACGGACGTGGGGTTGGCGTAGAGGGGTGGCAGCTTCCATGACGGGTCAGTCGCAGAGTAAGCGGCGGACCCGACAGATCGCCCGCGAGGGCGCCGCCCGAGGCTCAGCGTCCCTGCGCCGCCCACCAGGCCAGCAGGTCGGCGCGCTGGTGCTCGAGCGGCGCCGCCATCGGCTTGCGCTCGCGCAGGGCGTCGAGCGCCTCCTCGATCTCCAGATTCTCGCGCAGCGCGATCACTGCTCCTGCCACGGCGGCGGAGCGCTGCCAGCCCGCCCGGCAGTGCAGATAGACGCGGCGGCCCTCCTCGAGCGCGTCCATCACCTCCGCGACCGCGCGCCCCAGCGCCGGCTCGGGGAGGGCGCCGTAGTCGACGAGCTCGATGCGGCGCTCGCTGATGCCGGTGGCGGTGAGGGCGTCCTCTACCGCCACGCGGACCCCCGGCTCGTATTCCGCGTCCTCGCACAGGTTGACGATCTCCTGGACGCCTGCCTCGGCCAGCGCGGCCACGTCGGCGCCGTCGCCCGGATAGGCGCCGGTGAGCAGCCCTCGGGCCACCGGGGCGAAGCCGAAGCGCTCGAACCACTCAGACATGCCTACAGCCTCCCACGGTGAAACCACTAGTGTTTCGCGGCCGATGGGGCTCACCGGCGTGTCTCAAAAGCTGCACACCGCCCGGACGCTCCTGAGCGCCGGCGTCATCGGGCCAATTCGGCCCGACAAGCTCGTCCGCGTGGTGCGCTCGCTCGCCCGCTTCGGCCCGACCCCCGCCGCCGGCTACACAGCCTCCGCGGTGCGCTACCCCGACGAGCCGGCGATCATCGACGAGCTCGGGACCATCACCTTCGAGGCGGTTCACCGCCGGTCCAACGCCCTCGCCCACACGTTCGCCGACGCCGGCATCGTCGAGGGCGATGGCGTGGCGATCATGTGCCGCAACCATCGCGGCTTCATCGACGCCACGATCGCCTGCTCGAAGCTCGGCGCCAACGCCCTCTACCTCAACACCGCGTTCGCCGGGCCCCAGATCACCGACGTGGTCAAGCGCGAGAAGCCGCGTGCGATCGTCTTCGACGAGGAGTTCTCCGAGCTGGTGCACGACGCCGCCGTGCGCCGCAAGCGCTTCGTCGCCTGGCACGAGGCCGAGTCAGAGCTCGACGATCCCACCCTCGAGAGCCTGATCGACGAGGGCGATCCCTCCGATGTCGTCCCGCCCAGCCAGAAGGGGCGGGTGGTCATCCTCACCTCGGGCACCACCGGCACCCCGAAGGGCGCGTCGCGCAGCCAACCAAAGACGCTCGACCCGGCGGCGGCGCTGCTCTCGAGGATCCCCCTGCACGCGCGAGAGCGTACGATGATCGCCGCCCCCCTGTTCCACTCGTGGGGGTTTGCGCACTTCACCCTCGGCCTGGCGCTCTCCTCGACGCTCGTGCTGCGGCGCAAGTTCGAACCGGAGGACACGCTGTCGGCCATCGCCCAGCATGAGGCCACGGCCCTCGTCGTCGTGCCGGTCATGCTCTCGCGCATCCTCGAGCTGGGCGAGGAGGCGATCACAAAGTACGACCTCTCCTCGATGCGGGTGATCGCCGCGAGCGGCTCGTCGCTTCCCGGCGACCTGGCCGTCAAGGTCATGGACACCTTCGGCGACAAGCTCTACAACCTCTACGGCTCGACCGAGGTGGCGTGGGCTTCGATCGCCACCCCGGACGACCTGCGCGCCGCGCCGGGCACCGCTGGCCGCGCGCCGCAGGGCACCATCCTCAAGATCTACGACGACGAGGAGCGCGAGCTCGGCCCCGGCGAGACGGGAAAGATCTTCGTCGGCAACGAGATGCTCTTCGAGGGCTACACCGGGGGCGGCAGCAAGGACGTCATCGACGAGCTCATGGCGACCGGCGACATCGGGCACCTCGACGAGGGTGGCAGGCTGCACGTCGAGGGCCGCGACGACGAGATGATCGTCTCAGGCGGCGAGAACGTGTTCCCGGCCGAGGTCGAGGACCTGTTGTCAAAGCACGAAGCCGTCAAGGAGGTCGCGATCATCGGCGTGGAGGACGAGAAGTTCGGCCAGCGGCTCAAGGCGTTCGTGGTCAAGCGCGGGGCCGGGAAGGTCTCCGAGGACGACGTCAAGTCCCATGTGAAGTCGA
>JBBQLH010000174.1:0-2362 GCA_038327685.1 Solirubrobacterales bacterium | reverse complement strand
GCCACTGAGCTCGACGAGCTGGCCGGCCGCCTCGAGCTGGCCGCCGAGCCGGCCGACGCCGCGCTGGCCTCGCAACAGCGCGAGGCGCTCGCCCAGCGCGTGCAGCGGCTGGCGCGCCGGCGCGAGCAGCTTGGGCCGGTGAACCCGCTGGCGGAGCAGGAGTATGCGCAGGCGCGGACGTACGTCGAGGAGCTCGAGGCCCAGCGCCACGACCTCGAGACCGCCATGCGCGAGCTCCAGGCTCTGATCGAGAAGACCGACCGCCAGATCAGCGAGGCGTTTCAGACGACGCTCGAAGCGGCGGCGCGAAATTTCGAGGACGTCGTCGGCCAGCTCTTCCCGGGCGGCCGCGGACGCCTGCGCCTCGTGCGCGAGGACGCCACCCCGCGGCCGGTGCTCGGCGGCGAGCCGCTGCCGGGCGATGGGGCGCCTCCCGACGAGGAGGCGGAAGGGCCGGACGCCGAGGACGCCGCGCTGGGCGTCGAGATCGAGATGACGCCCGCTGGCAAGTCGATGAAGCGGCTGTCGCTGTTGTCCGGGGGCGAGAAGTCGCTGACCGCGCTCGCGTTCCTGTTTGCCATCTTCCTGGCCCGGCCCTGCCCGTTCTACGTCCTCGACGAGGTCGAGGCTGCGCTGGACGATCTCAACATCGATCGCTTTCTCACGCTGCTGCGCCGCTACTCGCGGGGCTCGCAGTTCATCGTCGTCACCCATCAGAAGCGCACGATGGAGGCCGCTGACACGCTCTACGGCGTCTCGATGAGCGACGACGGGGTGTCCAGGGTGATCTCGCGTCGACTGCCGCGCGAGGCGCCGGCCGCAGCGGCCGGCGCCGCGTAACGTCGTGGCCCGCGACTGGCAGGAGCTCTTCATCACCTCCGAGGTCGTCGATGGCGCCGGCGAGGCGGAGCCCGACCGCGAGGAGGACCGCCGCGGACTGCTGCGCCGCCTGCGCGAGAACCTCTCAAAGACGCGCCAGGCACTCGGCGACGAGGTGTCCTCGACCCTGTTCGCGGAGCTCGACGACGAGACCTGGGAGCGCTTGGAGGAGGCCCTGATCTACGCCGACGTGGGCGCGCGCACCACCGCCGAGGTGGTCGGGCGCCTCGAGCGCGAGGCGGCCGGCGGCGAGCTCGTCGAAGGGGCGGCGCTCACGCAGCGGCTGATCGAGCTGCTCGCCGAGCTGGCGCGCCCCGCCGCCGACGGTGCGGACCGCATCGACCTGACGGCGAAGCCCACGGTCATCCTCCTCGTCGGCGTCAACGGCACGGGCAAGACGACCACGATCGGCAAGCTCGCCTGGCATCTGCACCACACGCTCGGCCACAGCGTTGTGATCGGCGCCGCCGACACGTTTCGCGCCGCGGCGGTGGAGCAGCTGGAGCAGTGGGCGCAGCGCTCGCAGGCCACGTTCGTGTCCGGTGCGCCGGGAGCCGACCCGGGGTCGGTGGCCTACGACGCCGCGGCCGGCGCCCGCGACGGTGGCGCCGACGTGGCGATCGTCGATACCGCCGGGCGCCTGCACACCCAGGACGAGCTGATGGCCGAGCTGAGCAAGGTTGGACGGGTGCTCGAGAAGCAGATCCCCGACGCTCCCCATGAGACCCTGCTGACGATCGACGCAACGACCGGCCAGAACGGGGTGCGCCAGGCCCGTCTGTTCGCCGAGGCCGTTCCCGTCTCGGGCATCGTCCTGACCAAGTTGGACGGCACGGCGAAGGGCGGCATCGCCCTGGCCATCGCCGGGGAGCTCGGCATTCCGGTCAAGCTCATCGGGGTGGGCGAGCAGCTCGAGGACCTGCGCCCCTTCGACGCCCAGGAGTTCGCGCGCGCCCTGATCGCGTGAGGATGCCCGGGGCGCCCCCCGGAAGCGCTGAGATAAGCTCGATGGACCGATGACGTGGGTGATCTGGATCATCGCCGCAGTCGTGCTCGCGGTGGGGGAGATGCTGACGATGGGGCTGTTCCTCGCCCCCTTCGCGGCGGGCGCGGTAATGGCCGCTCTCGTTGCCACCGTCGGCGGCGGCCTCGTGGCCTCGTGGGCCGTGTTCATCCTCACCTCGCTGCTGCTGCTGCTCGTCGTGCGTCCGATCGCGCGATCGCACCGCCGCACCCCGGCTCCCCTGCGCACGGGAACCGCTGCGCTCGTGGGGCGCCGGGCCCTCGTGCTCGAGCGGATCGCCAACGAAGAGGCCGCGGGGTGCGTGAAGCTCGACAACGGCGAGGTCTGGACTGCCCGCTCCTACGAGGAGGACCACATCTTCGACATCGGCGAGCGTGTCGAGGTCGTCGAGATCCGCGGTGCGACGGCGCTGGTTCATGATTAGCGCCAAGCCACTCTCCAAGGAGGATTGATGACCGG
>JBBQLH010000173.1:0-2685 GCA_038327685.1 Solirubrobacterales bacterium | reverse complement strand
TTCCAGGCGCCACTCGAAATGCAGGTCCGAGACCAGGCAGGACACCGAGACGCGGCCGTCGTCGCGATCGGTCCGCAGCAGCTGGGGCATCGGGAAGTCGGGGTAGCCGTCCGGGTACATCGTGTACTTCGTCTCGCCGTCCGCACTCGTCTCGGTCTCGACCGTCTCGATGCCCGACCACCACTCGGGGAAGCGCGCCGGGTCGTAGAGGATCTTCCAGACCTCCTCGGGCGGTGCCGCGGTGGTGGTGCTGTCGTGGAACTCGGGCATCGGTCCTCTCCGCCCTCCTCAGGCCGTGGTTCTCTCGAGCGCGCGCAGATCTGCAAGCACGCGCTCGAGCTCGCGGTCGGGCTCGACCAGCCCCGCGACGGGTGGGCGCCCGAGGTCGGTGAGCGTGGCGGCGTAGCGATCGCCGTCCGCCGAGCGGTCGAGCCGCCGGCGCCAGCCGTTCGCCGCCTCCTCCAATCGGCGCGCGCCGAGGCCGTGCTCGCCCTTGGCGGCGGCGATGAGGCCCTGGAGACGGGTGAGGCGGGGCACGAGCGTGTCGGGGAAGTCGCTCGGCCCAACGGGCTCCAGCGCTGTCGCCCGCACCTCCTCCTCGGCCTCGTCGCAGCGCCCGAGGCGGACCAGCGCCTCGGCGCGAGCGAGGCGCGCCAGCGGCCGGCTGACCGGCGCATGGTGATCGAGCGCCTGCGCCAGGAGCTCGGCCGCGGCCTCGTGCTCGCCCCGCGCGAGCGCGACCAGCCCGCGGTCGTGCTCAGCGGTCGCGCGCAGCTCGCGGTTGTCGATGCGCTCGGCGAGCTTCGCCTCCTCGTCGGCGTCCGCCCGCGCCTCGTCGAGCCGGCCCAGGCGGGTCAGAACGTAGGAGCGGGCGGCGAGGTAGTTGATCTCGAGGCCGATCAGCCCCCGGCCCGCAAGCGCGTCTTGCCCACGATCGATGAATT
Organism: Solirubrobacterales bacterium; assembly: GCA_038327685.1. Lineage (GTDB taxonomy): Bacteria > Actinomycetota > Thermoleophilia > Solirubrobacterales > Solirubrobacteraceae > DASQFQ01. The sequence goes on along the minus strand of JBBQLH010000173.1, from coordinate 1,741 downwards.
CGAGGGCGCGCTCGAAATCGCCGGCGCACGAGGCGGCGCACGCGCCGTTGAGCCAGGCGCCGTATGACAGGTCCGGCCGGTCGGCGCGCACCGCGGCCTCTCCGCCGGCGATGCTGGGCGCGTAGGCCTCGCCGAAGCGGCCACCGCGAATGAGCGCGAACGCGCGGGCGCTGGCGATCGCGTGGGTCAGGAGCTCGTCCCCCTGTTCCCCGCCTCCTCGCCAGTGCACCTCGGCCAGGAGCTCCTCGGCCTGGGCCGGATCGCCGGCGACGGCCTCCGCCCAGGCGCAGGCGGCGAGCGCCTCCTGGAGCAGCGACGCGTCCTCCTGCGGATCGGCTCGCAGCAGGTCGAGCACCCGGCGCGAAGCCTGAAGAACCTCGCGGGGGACGCACAACGGCCCGCGATACCAGTTGGCGCGCCGCATCGAGGCATGCGCCAGGTCGACTCCGGCCTGCGGTCCAAGCAGCTCCAAGGCCCGTCCGAAGGCGACGTCGGAGGCGTCGGTGCGGCTTCGCCACGCCTCGATCTCGGCGAGCTCGAGCAGCAGCGCGGGGTCGGCGTCGCCCACCTCGAGCGCCTCCTCCAGATAGCCGGCCGCCTCTGCCAGCGCTCCGAGCGAGCGGGCGTGCTCGGCCGCACGCGCAAGCGCTGAGATGGCGAGGTCGTTGCGGCCGGCGAGGCGCAGGTGGCGCGCGACCTCTGCCGCCAGACCGGCGTCGTCGCGTTCGGCAAGCGTGCCCGCGAGCGTCTCGTGCAGCCACGCGCGCTGCGGCGCGGCGAGCTCGGCGTAGACCGCATCGCGCAGCAGCGCGTGCCGATAGCCGAGCGCGCTTCCGCGCCCGGTCAGCAGGCCGGTCTGCAGCGCAGTGCTGGCGGCGCGGGGAGGCTCGTCCACCGGGAGCGCCCTCATCTCGTCGCCGCTCAGCTCGCGCCCCGCGACGGCGGCGAACTCGGCCACGAGGCGCGCGTCCGCATCGAGGCCGGAGAGCGCGATCCGGACGGCGCCGCGCAGACTCGCCGGCGGCGCGCGCTCGCCCCGCCCGACCGCGCGGGCGCGCTCGACGGCGAGCAGAGCGTTGCCGTCCGCCGCGGCGACGACCTGATCGATCTCATCCGCCTCCAGCGGCGCGACCGAGCTGACCAGCCGAGCGAGCGCGTCGGCGGCCAGCGGGCCGAGCGTCATTTCCCCGGCCAGCACGCCGCGGGCCCGCAGGGCGTGCTCGACCGCGTCGGCCTCGGCCCGCTCGGGCAGCGGCCGGCGCGTAAGCACCATCAGCACCCGCAATCGCAGGATGCGCCGCGCCACATAGCCGGTCAGCTCCAGGCTGGGCGCGTCGGCTATGTGGAGGTCCTCCATCAGCACCACGAGCGGCCGGCCGGCGGCCGCCCACTCGACCAGCTCGACCACCGCCTCGAACAGGCGCGCGCGCTCCAGGTCCGGCGCCGCCGACGGCCGCGCCGTCGGCTCGCGTCCGAAGCGGCGCTCAACCTCCGGCGCCAACGCGGATAGGTCCGCGGGCCAGGCCACGTCCAACGGCGGTGCCGGCAGCTCGCGCGAGAGCTCGCGGATCAGCTCGGCCCATAGGCCCAACGGCGCGGCGCCGCCGAGGTCGAGCGCGGCGCACGATGCGACGCGTGCGCCGTCCGCGTGGGCGCGCGCCAGCAGCTCGGTGGCCAACCGCGTCTTGCCGATCCCCGGCTCGCCGGTGAGCGTCACGACCGCGCCGGCACCCTCGCGCGC
>JBBQLH010000172.1:0-2828 GCA_038327685.1 Solirubrobacterales bacterium | reverse complement strand
CACAGCCGCGAGTCTATTCGTACGGGCTCAGATGACTACGCGGCGCGTACCGCGGGGCGCACCGTCTGTCCGCGCTCCGGGCCGTGGACGCGCTCGCAGCGGATGGGCTCCTCGCGCCGGCGGGGCCGGCACAACTCGCACGCCACTCGCCCGTCGTCATAGACGTGCACGCGCTCCCCCGCCAGGGGGGTCCGGCGGCAGTCGACGCAGCGGCGCTGCCCCGCATCGAGGTCGAACAGCGCCTTGCGGATGAGCTCTCGCTCGATCGATGGATCGTGTGGCGCGGAGGATGGCACCAAAGACGAGTTTCGCCGCGTCGGCCGCGGTTCCTCTAAGTGCGCGACGCACCTGTTCGCGGTGGTCATCGCTCGTTACAATCGACATCAGGGGGAGGCAATCGTGGACGCCACGACGGAGGTATGGATGGAGCCATTGCACTCGGGAACACTCGCGGGCATCGGATCGTTTCGTTGTCAGGCATGTGATTACGTCGTCTCGCTGGCGGCTGAAGACGCGCTGCCGGACTGCCCGGGGTGCGGCGGCGAGCAGTTCGTCCGCGCCTCGCTGTTGCACTCTCATGGCTTCGCCGGCGGTCAGCCCCACGATGCCGAACGCCAGCGGCCGGACTGGCTCGGCGAGGCGCGCGCCGGGCTCCTGGGCGAGCCGGGCGAGTACCTCGCCTATGAGGCCGACGAAGGCGTTGCCGTCGTCGCGCTCACCCGCGAATGGACGCGGATCGGGCGCAGCCTGGCGGCCGAACTGCGCTTCGACGATCCCACCGTGTCGCGCCGCCACGCGCTGGTCGTACGCCAGCCCGCCGGCGTGCGCGTGCTCGACGACCGCAGCCTGAACGGGGTGTTCGTCAACGGCCGACGAGTCGAGTGGCACACGCTCAAGGATGGCGACGAGGTCCTCGTGGGACGGCACAGCCTCCGGTTCATCGACACGCGCGGCGCGTTGGCCGCACGGGGCGGCACATCACGCCCCACGCAGGCGATCTCCAGCTGAGCCGCGCGGGCGCCGCGGGCGTCCGTCTATAGTCGCCCGGGATGGGAGCCACGATCGCGATCCTCTCCCAGAAGGGCGGGACCGGCAAGACCACGACCGTGCGCACGCTGGCGGACATCTTCCGCCGCGTGGGCCTGAACACGCTGGCCGTCGACCTCGACCCTCAGGGCAATCTGTCCGATTACTTCGACGTGCCCGCCGACGCCGAGCCGGCGATCGCCGACGTGCTCACCGGTCGCGCCAGCGCCGGCGAGGCGGTGCACGACCACATCATCCCGGCCAACCTCCAGCTCGCCGAGGCTGAGCTCGCCCTAGGCGGCAAGATGGGCCGCGAGCTGACGCTCAAGCGTGCCCTGCGCGACGTCCAGCGCTCGTATGACGTCGTGCTCGTCGACTGTCCCCCGGCCCTGGGCCTCCTGACGATCAACGCGCTGGTGGCCGCCGACTACGCCCTCCTTTCCACCGAAGCGCAGTACTTCGCCCTGCAGGGAGTCGAGCAGGCGCTCGAGGTCATCGAGCTCGCACGCGACAACCTCAACCCGGACCTCGAGTGGCTGGGGGTGGTCCTCAACATTGCCGATATGAGGACCATCCACTCCCGCGAGGCCCTTCAGACCCTGTCCGAGCATTTCAAGGAGAAGGTGTTTGCGACCACCATCCGCGCCTCCATCGCCTACGCCGAGTCGGCCGAGCGGGCCGTCTCGATCCTCGAACACCGGCCCGACCTCGGATCGGACTATCTCGCGCTCGCACAGGAGGTGCTGGATCGGCTGGGCATGACCGAGGCCCGCGAGCGGGTCGACTCGCTGGGCGCCGCCGCCGCGAAGAGCGGGCGATGAGGCCGGCGAGCGCGCTCGTTCTCGGCGTGCTCTGGCTTTCGCTGGTGGCAGGCGGGTGCGGGCAGGGCGCGGACGGTGGCACCCCCAACGCGGCCGAGAAGTCGCCGTTCGCGGTGGCTTCGAGCCCGCCGCCGTCCGGCGGCGTGGCGGGGTCCGGGTCGCTGACCGCCTACGTCTCCGTCGCGACTCCATTGCGCGACTCTCCCGGCGGCAAGGCGCTGGTCACGCTGCCCAAGAAGACCGACTTCGGCTCACCCCAGGTCGTCCCCGTGCTCGAACGGCGGGACGCTTGGCTGCGTGTGATGTCCTCGCAGCTCAAGAACGGCGTGACCGGCTGGATCCGCGCCGATCGCGCCAAGCTGTTTCGAGTCGACTGGACGATCGAGGAGAGCCTGGCGCGTCGCGAGCTGACCGTGCGCCGCGGCTCGCGAATCGTGGCGCGGACGCGCACGGCGATCGGGCGCTCGGAGGCTCCCACCCCGCGCGGCAACTTCGCGGTGACCGACCGGCTCATGATCGACACGACCGGCTCGCCGTACGCCTGCTGCGTGCTCGCCCTGAGCGCCCACCAACCCAAGATCCCGCAGGGGTGGGGCGGCGGCGATCGCGTCGCCATCCATGCCACGTCGGATCCGTCGAGCGTCGGCAAGGCGGTGAGCCTGGGCTGCCTGCGCGTGCGCACCGACGTGATGCGCCGTCTCGTCCGCCTCGTGCCCCTGGGCACGCCGGTGCGGGTCGTGGCATAGGGGCGCGAGCTCGGCTTCCCATCCTGCGACCGGGCTTCTCGCGGAGCGCTATGAGAGGCTGACGTCAGCCCAGATCGCGGCATGGTCGGAGGCTTTGCTCACTCTTCCTCGTGGTGGCGACGCTCGAGGGTCTCCTTGAGCTTGGCCTGATCCCTGGGCACCTGCGAGCGCGCCTGCCTGCGCGCGAATGGGGCGATGAGCACGCCGATCCCGTGTCCCTCAAGGTTGAGCTCAA
>JBBQLH010000171.1:0-3275 GCA_038327685.1 Solirubrobacterales bacterium | reverse complement strand
TGGCGCTGATCAACGCCGTGATGCACGTGATCCGCGCCGACCAGGATCTCGAGGCGAGCACCTTCGAGAAGGAGCTCCAGCGCACGCGTCTGGTTCGGTGACCGACGAGGACGGTCAGGAGAGCGCCGCCCGGCGCGCGCTCGGCCGGATCAAGGCGGCCGACCGCCAGCCCGCCCTGCTGAAGGCCACCGAGGTGGTGAGACGCGCGGTGCCGGGCGACAACCGGCTCGGCAAGGGCGATGCGCACAGCGTCGCCAAGGAGGTCGGTCTCACCACGCTTCAGCTTTGGCAGTCGCTGTCCGAGGCCCAGGGCAGGGGGCGGGGCGAGATCGACGTGGTCATCCTCTTCACCGATCTCGTGGACTTCTCGTCGTGGGCGCTCGACGCGGGCGACGAGGCCGTGGTCGAGCTGCTTGCGGAGGTCGGCGAAGCCACCGAGGCGGCCGTGGCCGATCACGGCGGCGCACCGAAGGGCCTGGACGTGTACGAGCTCGGCTAGGCAGAGCGGCGCAGCGGCGTAGACGTATGGCAGTGCAAGCCGCCCCCGGGCTCAAAGTGCCATGGGCCGTATGACCGGACCCCGTTTGTTGGTCCACCGCGTGTGAGAGCTGATGGTGTGTAGTCGGCCGGGAAGGTAGCCGTCCGCGGCGCGCGCGGGCGAGCGGGGCTGGGTTCTGGCCAGCGGGCGTCGCGAGTGCGCGGCCTGCGGACGGCAGGCGTCGGTGACCGCGGGGACGATCTTCCACCGCACGCGGACGCCGCTGACGGTGTGGTTCGCGGCCGCGTGGCAGATGACCAGCCAGAAGCACGGGATCTCCGCGCTGGGCCTGCAGCGCGTGCTGGGGCTGGGCTCCTACCAGACGGCGTGGGCGATGCTGCACCGCTACCGCGCGGCGATGGTGCGCCCCGGCCGCGAGCAGCTCAGCGGGCAGGTCGAAGCGGACGAGACCTATGTCGGGGGCGAGGAGCCCGGCGTGAGCGGCCGCCAGACGGCCACCAAGGCGATCGTGGCGATCGCCGTGGAGGTGCGCGAGCCGCGCGGGTTCGGCCGCGCACGGTTGCGCTGCGTGCCCGACGTGCCGGCGGCGAGCCTGGTGCCGTTCGTCTGCGACGTCGTGGCGCCCGGCTCGGTCGTGCTCACCGACGGATGGGGCGCCTACAACCCGCTGCCCGATCACGGCTACACGCGCAACAAGACGGTGATCTCGGCCAGCGGCGACCCCGCGCACGTCGCGATGCCGGCCGTGCACCGCGTGGCCTCGCTGCTCAAGCGCTGGCTGCTGGGCACCCACCAGGGCGCCGTGGGCCCGGAGCACCTCGACGCGTACCTCAACGAGTTCAGCTTCCGCTTCAACCGCCGCAACTCCCGCCGCCGCGGCATGCTCTTCTACCGCCTGCTCGAGCAGGCCATCGCGACCGACCCCGTCACCTACCGCGATCTGGTCGTTGACCCGCGCCCCAAGCCCCGCCGGCCCCTACCCCCGGCCGGCCGCCGCGCCAACCCCTCCAGCCTCGCCCAGCCCCCAGCCGACCGGCCCTGGCGCCAGCCCACGCCAGCCGCTTCGCCACAGCCAACATCAACCTGAGTTAGATGGATACCCCGTCTTGCCGATTTGGGTCGTCTCCGCGAGAGCCGGAGCGGCGACGGCGGCGGAGAGCAGCACGGCGACGACGCAGACGATCGCCCGGTAAGGATGAGTCATCGGGTGGCCTCCGGAGGCAGTGGATTGACATCGACGGTGTTCACGAGCCAGCGCCCGCTGCGGCGCACAAGCGCGAGCTCGTAGCGGAGAGGCAGACGGCGCCCGTCGCGGTCCGTGGCGGTGATCGCGACGGCAACCAGGCGCGCGCGAAACCCAGGTGACCGCCTCGACGTCGGCGAGTAGCAGCGGCTGCGTCGGGAGCGTCACAATCGCGCTGCGGTCGAGATCGGCCGCCAGGTCCTGGCTATCGCGGGCGAGGTAGTGCCGGACGACCCGCGTGGCCACATCACGGAGAGCGGGGTCGTCGACCTCCAGCTCGGCGGGCGAAGACGCGCCGCGCGCAATTGGCGGAGGACCGACGATTGCCGGTGGACCAGCAACGAAGTCGCGGTGCTTGTCGTCGCGCTCGATCGGAACGGCGAGGTAGGTCAGCGATGACCCCACACCAGCAACGACGGTCACGATCCGGCGCCCTGGCCTCATCGGACGGTCGCCGACCGTGGCAGTCCACGTCACGTGCTGCGGCTTGGCGTGCGAAGGCGCGGTCGGTCGCGGCAGATCGACGCCGAACGCTCGCCACGACGGGTCCTCGAGCCCGCCGGACGCTGGCTCCACGGTCAAGAAGGCCCGCAGCGAGTTCGCGGCCAGATCCTCGCCACGCGGCGCGGTCTTTGGCTCGCTCGCCTGCCGCGGCTCGCCGCGCAGAAGCTGCGCGAGGCCGAGGGCACTCAGCACGACCGCGGCCGTGATGCAGGCGATCCGTGGCGCTCGTGCGACGAGCCGCACTAGCCACAGCGGCTTGACCTCGACGCTCGTCATCAGAAGAACTCCGCGGGGAACGCCGGGACGCGAGGCGGAGGCAGAGGGGTCCCGGATCCGGTGAGGCACGCTGAGCAGGAGCCGCCGCTGGCTTCACGGGTTGGGAGCGCCTCAGCCGCGGAGATACTCGCCGCAGATGTCGCTGACGACGGCGTTCCCGGGGACGACGCGGGCGCACGACCACGCCGGCGTACGGCCCTCGGCGCGCCGACGGAATCCTCAGTTCGGACGCCAGCTGGCTCGTCCGAGGCCGCGACCGGTCGTCCGCGATAGTCCGGGCGAAACCCGACGCGAGAAGCGCGATGACGACGAGCGCGGCGAGGGCGGCCGACTTGCGGCCCGGCCGTCTCGGAGTCAACTCAAGCTGGCGCCGACGCTCGGGCGCGATGTCCCTCGCGACATCGCCGGGTAGCGACTCGTCGATGAAGTCGAAGCTGATCTGCCGCCGCGGCTCGAACATGCTCTCCACACGTCCGTGGCGCGACGACCGCAGGCACCCCCTCCCAGGATTTTAAGCGCCCGCGCTGCACCTGGAGACCGGAGATCGGTAGGCCGCCGCCGAGCGCATCGAGCAGTTGGGGGTCATCCATCCGCATGTTGAGCACCCGCGATGCCGGGTAGCACCCGCGGTATGAGCACTCATCGCCAGTCCCATCACGTTCCCCGTGCGCCGGGAAGCCTGGTGCCGCTCCTGACCGTCCTGGCGGCGGCCGCCGCGATCGTTGCCGTCGTCCTGCTGGTGATCGGCGAGCC
>JBBQLH010000170.1:0-3510 GCA_038327685.1 Solirubrobacterales bacterium | reverse complement strand
GCGGCCCGTGCCGTTCCTCCTTCCGCTGACGGAGCGGGTGTGGCAGCGCGCCTACGTCGGCGCCGGGATGCTGCTCTACGACGAGCTCGGCGGCCACAAGGGCCTGCGCCGCCACCGCCATCTGACCAAGCGCCAGGCGCTACGGATCGCCCCGGCGCTCAAGCCGGACGCGCTGATTGGCGCCATCCAATACTGGGATGCCCAGGTCGACGACGCCCGCCATACGCTCACCGTCGCGCGCACCGCCGCCGCCTACGGCGCCGCCGTCGCCTCGAGCACCACCGTCGTCGGCTTCCTGCGCGAGGGCGAGCGCGTGACCGGCGTGCGCGTGCTCGACGACCTCGCCGACGAGGAGTTCGACATCCAGGCGCGCCAGGTCATCAATGCGACGGGCGTGTGGACCGACGACCTCCAGCACCTGGTCGGCGAGCGCGGCAAGTTCCAGGTCCGCGCCTCCAAGGGCATCCACCTCGTGGTCCCGCGCGACCGCGTCCAGATCGACAGCGGTCTGATCCTCCGGACCGAGAAGAGCGTGCTGTTCGTCATCCCGTGGGGCCGCCACTGGATCATCGGCACCACCGACACCGACTGGGAGCTCGACAAGGCCCATCCGGCGGCTAGCGCCAGCGACATCGACTACGTCCTCGAGCACGTCAACCAGGTGCTCGCCCACCCGCTCGGCCACGAGGACGTCGAAGGCGTCTACGCCGGCCTGCGCCCGCTGCTCACGGGCGAGTCGGAGGGGACGAGCAAGCTCAGCCGCGAGCACACCGTCGCGGTCCCCGTGCCGGGGCTCGTCGCCGTCGCCGGCGGCAAGTACACGACCTACCGCGTGATGGCGCGCGACGCGGTCGACGCCGCCGCGCACGGGCTCGACGCCGCCGTCCCGCCGAGCGCCACCGACGTGACGCCGCTCGTCGGCGCCGAGGGCTACCACGTGCTGTGGAACGGCCGGCGACGCCTGGCGGACGAGAGCGGATTGCACCTCGCGCGCATCGAACATCTGCTCCAGCGCTACGGCTCGCGCATCCACGAGCTCCTCGACGAGGTCGGCCGCCGGCCGGAGCTCGGCAAGCCGCTCGAGGGCGCCGAGGACTACCTGCGCGTGGAGGCCTGGTACGCCGCGGCGCACGAGGGCGCCCACCACCTCGACGACGTCCTCGCCCGCCGCACCCGCATCTCGATCGAGACCTTCGACCGCGGCCTATCGTCGGCCGAGCCCGCCGCGAAGCTGGTGGCCGAGGTGCTCGGCTGGTCCGACCAGCAGGTCGCGCGCGAGGTCGAGGTCTACCGCGAGCGCGTGGCCGCCGAGCGCGACTCGCAGGAGCAGCCCGACGACCAGGCCGCCGACGCGGCACGCACGCGCGCCCCGGAGTTCGCCGAGCGCGGCGCCCGCTAGGGCGCCGGCACTCCCGCGGCGAGCGCGTAGCGGAAGCCTCGTTGACGGCGTCGACGGTCGGCAGCCACACGATCCTTGCTCCGTCGCAGGGCAGCCGCCGTCATCTCGGGCAAATTTGCAACAAGATTGTCGACAACCCGTGTCGGCTGGTGAGCCGCCGTCGCGGCTGAATCACGCGCCGTTGGCCGCGCGCACGGCGTCCAGCTCGGCGACCAGCCGGGGCTCGAGCGGCGCGTCGATCGGCTCGGCGGAGGCGGTGTGGTTGAAGGTCGGGAAGTCGCGCTGGCCCCAGCCGCGCAGCTCGCTGTCGAGCTGGTGGAAGGCGCCGTCCACGGTCAGCACGAGGCCCGGCTCGTAGCGCTTCGGGCCCTCGAAGTCCTCGCGGTCGACCGCCCGCACCACCCACCCGCGCACCCGCGTCGTGCGCCCGAGCAGTGACGGCTTGCCGGCCGGGAAGTCGGTAGCGCCCGGCTCGCCGGCGTCGTGCATGGCGGCCAGGAACGCCGCGACGGCGGCCGCGGGATCGACCGCGACCTCGGCTCCGCTCCCGCCGGCCTCCTCGGCGCCGGCGGCGCCTCCGCCCGCCTCCCACTCCTCGGCGCTCGGGAGGCGCTCGACGGCGGCGAGGTTGCGCCCGCACGCCTCGCAGAACACCCCGGCGCCGGGAGGGCGGCCGCAGAAGGGACAGACACGCATGCGGGCGTAGGCTAGTGGCCACTAGGCGGATGGCGATCGGCGCGCGGATCGGGGCTCGGCCCTCAGCCGCCGTTCGCGGACGGCGGCCGCGCGTCAGTGCTCGACGTGGATCGGCCCCGTCCGCCCGAACAGGTCCCGCTCGCCCTTCGGATCGTGGCCGATCCCGAGCAGCAGCAGGGCTGCGACGACGGCGGCCACGGCCGCGAGCCGGAGCGCGACCGGCGCCAGTCGCCGGCGTTCGCGCTCGCGCGGTCCGAGCAGCGAGGCGATGACCTCCTCGGAGAGGCCGAGCCCGCGCTCGCGGCACCAGGCCAGCAGGTCGTCGGGGCCGCGCGCGTCGACGATCGGCAGCCCGTAGGCAGCCGCGAGCCGGTCCAGGAGCGCGGGGTTGGACCCGTGCGTCCGTACGAGTGCATACGGGCGGGCGCGCTGCCCGCGCAGGCCGTCGTGGTGGAGCTCGATCGTGCCGCGCGCCTCGACGATGCCCGAGATGTTCCCGCGGGCGGCCAGGCAGCGGCGCGCCCAGCGGCGGCGCGGATGCCACGCGTGGAGGCCGCAGCGGCAGCCGTCCGCCGGCGCCGCGTGCCCCGTCTCGCACGTCGCGTCGAGCCACTCGCCGCCCGCCGGCCACGGGACGCCGCGGTGCGGCCCGGCGAGCCGCTCGCTCCCGCGCTCGCCGGCGACGGTCCAGGTCCGCAGGCCGTACACCGCGCTGGGGATGAGCGGAGGGGCAGCTGTCACGGCGCGGCCGCGGGCCGGGGCGGCGAGGCGTCCGCGGCGGGCGCCGGAGCACGCTCGGGGCGCGGCGCCACCGGGGTCGGCTCGGGCGGGGCCGGGGCGTTTGCCGGCTCGGCGATGATGCGCCGTGAGGGACCGTCGAGGCTCACGTTCCACATGGTCCACCCGAAGGTCTGAGAATGCAAGCGAAACCGATCGCGAACCATGGAGTAGATGCCCACATGGGGGACGGCGGCAACCGCGCCAAGGCGCGCACGACCGAGATCAAGTCCCGCGTCCCGGACCTGCGAGGCCGGATGCCGGAGCTGAAGGAGCGCAGCGCGAGCGTCCGCGAACGCGTGCCGGAGCTGGGCGAGCGCACCGCCCGCAGCGCCGAGGAGCTCAAGCAGCGCGGCGCCGAGCTGCGCACGAAGGGCACCGAGCTACGCACCCGCGGGGGCGAGCTCGCGCGCCAGTACGCGAATATGGATGTCTCGTGGGCGCGCTGCGGCTACGCCCGCGCCGCCCGCGAGGGCATCCTGCGGTTCGTCCTCGGCCCGCTCATCGACCTCTACACGCGCCGGCCGATCGTCCAGCGCGACGTGTTCGACGACCTGCCGTCGCCGGTCATCTTCGTCGCCAACCACTCGAGCCACCTGGACACGCCGACGATCCTCCGCGCGATCCCGCGCAGATGG
>JBBQLH010000169.1:0-3537 GCA_038327685.1 Solirubrobacterales bacterium | reverse complement strand
GCAGCCTTGGCGGGGTTGGCCTTGCCCTGGCGGCGCTTGATGTCGGTGTAGAGCTGGTGCCAGGGGTTGTTGGGCCGCCAGGCCTGCTGGGAGGCCTCGACGGCAGCCCAGCGCAGCGTGTCGGGCCCGGCCTTGGAGAGCCGGCCGATGCGTGAGCTCTGCCCGGATTGCTTGATCCTCGGGGTCAGGCCGGAGTAGCCGACGAGCTTGCGCGCGGACGGGAAGCGCGAGATGTCGCCGATCTCTGAGGCGATCGTGAGCCCGAGCAGCTCGGCGACGCCGGGGATGCTCATCAGCAACCGGGCGCGCTCATCGCTGCGGGCGAGTGGCCGCAGCTCGCGCTCCAGCGGCGCGAGCTGGCGGTCGAGGTCGTCGATGACCGCCAGCAGCGTTGTGATCGAGTGCCGCCAGACCTCGGGGACGCCGTGCTCGGCGAGCTCCTCCAGCGCGCCGGGCTGGCGCAGCGCGGTCAGGTTGCGGCGCAGCCCCCATTGCGTGAGCAGCCCGAAGGTGCGGTTGATCGAGGAGGTCCGCAGCCGGATCAGGTGCGAGCGCCGGCGCAGCCGCTCGCGGATCGCGCGGTCATCCAACGGCGCCACCCAGACGGTCGGGACGAGGTCGCGGCGGGCGAGGTCGGCGAGCACGCGCGCGTCGACGCGGTCGGTCTTGCAGGCCAGCGGCGCGATCGCCTTGACCTTGCGCGCGTCGGCGATCTCAATCGTCCACCCGCACTCGGTGAGCCGGTCGCGGACCCAGACCGCGCCGCTCATCATCTCGATGCAGCCGTGGACGTCCGTGCCGAGCCGAGCGACCAGCCGCATGAGGCCGTCCTCGTCGGCCGAGATCGCGCCCTCGGTGAGCTCGCCTCCCGGGGTCAGCGAGCACCATGCCGCGCGGCGGGTGCCGCAGTCGATGCCGAGATACTGCACGTGATCCTCCTCGCGTCGAAGCGGTCGTTCTGCCAAGCGCCGAGTCTTCGGCGCGGGGAGGACAGACCGCTCACGCGGCCCGTGGTCCTTCATGACAGTCGTTCTGTTCGATCAGCATCGCGCCGGCGAGCCGGATCAGGCTCGCGTCGTTGGGGAAGATGCCGACGACGTCGGTGCGGCGGCCGATCTCGCGGTTGACGCGCTCGAGCGGGTCCGTGCTGCGCAGCTTGGACCAGTGCTCGCGCGGGAGGGCGTAGAAGCCGAGCAGGTCGCCTTCGGCGTCGAGCGGCGGAGGGGTTCTCGCTCGGCGAGCTGGCCGCGAGCAGCGGGATCGGCGCTGTCCTCGCTCCCATCTTGGTCGTCGCGCCGGAGCTCGCCGTACCGCTCGCCGCCATGGGCGTGACAAGCGGAGCGGACCAGCTGCATGAGGGCCACGTAGCCACGGGCACCTTCGACGTCGTGACGGCGCTGGCTCCCTTCCTCTCGCCCGGCGCGCGCGGTGCGACGCTGGGTAGCGGCAGCGCGATCGGACAGGCCAGGGGGCTGGGACCGATGGCCCCCATGGCAACGCGCACAGGGCGCTTGACCCTGGTCGAGCAGAACCTGCAGAACTTCGCGCCCTCGCCCTTCGGGAAACGCGTCGGCCTCGGCTTCTCACGAGCGGGAGCAGGTCCCGAGGGTCATGCGGCCGTCATCGTCGAGCGGCCCGAGGGCGGCTTCTGGTTCGTGGAGAAGAACGCCGCTCGGGAGCCAAACGGCGCTCTCGTGGCCAACTTCCGCGAGGCACCCGAGCCGTTGCCGTTCTACGAGCGGCGCACGAGCCGGCGGCCCTTCGAGTACGACTCCGTCCGGGTGCCCAAGCTGTCGGCCGCGGACGCGATGAACTACGCCCGGAACCGGACCACGACGGACCCGCGCGAGCCATTCGACTTCAACTGCGCCAACTGCTCGCACTTCGCCGGGGACGTGCTCGCCAAGGGCGGATTCCGCGGCATGGGCAACGGGCGCGCGAGCGGGCTGTGGAGCGACTTCACAAACTTCAACGTCGCCAAGCGGATGGCGCCCATGGCTCCGTTCTGGACGCGCGTGCCGACAGGGCCAGCCCTGTCGAAGTGACGCGGTACCTCGTTCTGCAGGCGTTACGGGCATCGCTCCCGAACAGCGGCCACACGCGGGGTATTGGCTGGGTCTCGGCGGGGGGCGAGCCAACGAGCTACTGCCGCACGGAGCGCGCCCGCCGCGGCTGACGCTGGCCAGCTTGCAGGCCGCTCGCGATCGTGGCGCGCGCCTCGATGTCGGGCAGTCCGGCGTGGCGCGCGGCGTCAAGCAGCGCTCCGGCGAGTGCGTCCGGTGTGACGAGGTCGGCGCCGGCGAGTTGCCCGAGCCGGAATGCGGCGCGGTTGAGCGTCGTGTTGCGCGTGCCGACGCCGGCGGTGCGGACGGCGTCGAGTTCGCCAGCGAGCGCTGCTTGGGCGTAGCGCCGGGCCCGTTCGCCGTGTCGCGCGATGATCACCGGCAGCCGGGCGGGTGGTTGGGAGCTGCGGGCGTTCAGGAGTTCGGCGAGCCACTCGGGCAGCTCGGCGACTTGGTGCTGGGAAGCCCAGCGGTAGGTGTGGCCGGTCGCGTGTCGGCTGGGCGGCGCGATCGCGTAGCCGCCGCGGCCGCTGACGTCGAAGCCCGGGCCCGAGCTGCGCTGCTGAACACCCGACGGTGTGTGTGCCGGCAGAGAAGTAGCGGTGCTCGCCGCGCGCAGTGTGGGCACGCAGGGTGGCGGGGAGCGGCCCGTGGGTGTCCTCGAGCGTCGCGACCGCCTCGTGGCCGGCGGGTCCGTCGACGTCGAACACGACCAGGTGGCCGGTGGCGATGCCGATGGGGGCGGTCATCTGTTGCTTAACCCGCTGAGCGGAGCTCACGCGCAACTTAATTTCGCCGGGCAACGCCTCGCGGGCCGTAGGCGACCGCGCAGGGGCCAGCGTGCGCTTGGAGCGTGTCTCGCGCGACGGCGCGAGGAGAGGCGTCCCCGGGCGGATACGGTTGAGGAGCATGGGAGTCCAATCCTCCTGTGCCGGGCCCCGGGCTGTTTGCGCAGCGCCGGGGCCGCTTTGTGCGACGGCCACGACGAAGGTACCAGCGTCTCCAGCGGCACCCGATTGGACGCTGCGGCGGTCGGCTGACTGGCTGGTCATGCGTCCCACAGGGCGCTCGCGTCCTCGCCGCCGCGCTCCTGGCCCGCGGCTCGTGGCTGGGTCGGGCGCTCCGGGACCGTTCCGGTCTGTGACGCGGTCTCGCTGTGCCGAGGACGTCGCTGAGGGTGAGTGTCGCGACGGGCCGATAGACGCTCGCTGGGGCAGCGAGCGCCGTGTCCGCGTCCGGCGTCGGGCCCGGTGTGACGGTGACGCGCTCAGGTGGCGGCCCGAGGGTGCTCCAGACGACGGCCTGTCCGCACGCGAGCTGGCGGTACTCGTCCGGGCGCACGATGAACTCCGCGGCGCGCCGCCGCGTCCCGGTGCCATCCGCGCGGCTATGGCTGGTGCGGTCGGTGAACTGCCAGATCTCGCGTGTCCCGAGCAGCTTCGCAAGCCAATCGCGGCTCTCCGGTGACGTCTGG
>JBBQLH010000168.1:0-3837 GCA_038327685.1 Solirubrobacterales bacterium | reverse complement strand
CGCGATCGCCTCCCCCACCGTGTTCGCGTGCGCGCACAGCTTCGAGAACAGGGCGCAGAACACGCGCGCGCACGTCTCCGCGTCGGGCAGCGCGCGGTGCACGCCCTCGACCTCGATGCCGAGCGCGTCGGCGAGCGCGGCGAGCCCGCGCCGGCGCTGCAGCGGCGCGAGCCGCCGCGCGAGCGCGACCGTGCAGAGGACGGGCGGGTCGGGCCACGGGAGCGCGGCGCGGCCGAAGGCCTGGTGCAGCACGCGCGCGTCGAAGCGCGCCGAGTGCGCGACCAGCACCCGCCCTCGCATCCGCGCCGCGAGCGCGGGCAGCACCTGCTCGGGCGGCGGCGCGGCCTCGACCATCGCCTGCGAGATGCCGGTGAAGCGCTGGATCCCGCGCGACAGCGGCTGCGACACGCCGACCAGCGAGCTCCAGCGCTCGTGCAGCTCGCCGCCGCCGACGAGCACCGACCCGACCTCGGTCAGCTCGCACTCCTCCTTGCCGAGCCCGTTGGTCTCCGTGTCGACGGCGAGGAACTCCACGGTGAGCAGGGGTTGTGCGGCGAGGTCGTGCATGGGCGGTCCCTTCCTACGCCCCGGTCCGGACGCCGTGCACGTTCGCGTTCAGAAGAGGTACTGTTGCCCGGTGCTCGGGGGAAGGGTCTATGGATGGACAGCTTTCGTGCTTCTTGCGGTCTGCGGCTGCGGCGGCGGTGGCGACTACGCGAACAAGCCGCGCCCGCCCTCCCCGATCAACGTCACCGCCGCGATCACCAACTCGCGCGTGAGCGTGTCGCCGCAGCGCTTCGGCGCCGGGCCGATCGTCCTGATCATCTCCAACCAGTCCTCCTCCGCCCAGAAGGTGACCTTCCAGACCGACGAGCTCGGCGGGTCGAAGCCGGGGCGCAAGTTCGACACGTCGCCGATCAACCCGCGCGCCACCGCGACGCTGAAGGTGGACGTGCGCGAGGGAAACTGGAAGCTGAGCACCGCCGACGGCGGCATCCGCGCCGCCGCGTTGTCGGTCGGCCGCAAGCGCAAGTCCTCGCAAGGCGACCTGCTCCTGCCATGAGCGCGCGGCGTGCACTCCACGCCGCCGGGCTGGCGGCGGTGCTCGCCGGGCTGCTGGGCGCCGCTCCGGCCTCCGCCGAGAAGACGGCGTCGCAGCGGTTCTTCGAGCAGCGCCTGCTCGCCGACCGGCTCACGAGCGACGCGATCCAGACGCTGCTGCAGTCCGGCGGCGGCTTCGTCGACCGTGGGGTCGTGTTCCGCGACCTCACCGGCGACAAGCGCGACGACGCGGTCGTGCGCGTCCACAGCGGCGGGGCGGCGGGCGTCGTGGCGGTCTACGTGTTCTCGACGGCCAACCGCAAGGGCGGCAAGCTCAAGGCGGTGTTCCGCTCCGAGAACCTGATGCGGGCGTCGACTCGGGTCCTCAAGGGCGTGCTCTCCTACCGCACGTCGCGCTACGAGCCCGGCGACGAGCTGTGCTGCCCGGCGCGGATCACGCAGTCCACGCTGGCCTGGAACCGGCGCGAGCGCCGGATGCGGGTGAAGGAGCGCGTCACCTTCGCGCCACCGCCCCAGGCCCAGGCGCCGCCCGCGGCGCCCTGATCAGCCGTTGGCGGCCCCTTCGCCGAAGCTGATCTGGTTGCCCTCGGGATCGTGGAACACGGCCTTGCGGTAGACGCCCGGGACGGTCTCGACCTCGTCCGGGGCGAGCCCGCGCTCGGCCAGCTCGGCGATCTGGGCGTCGAGGTCGTCCACCATCAGCAGGAGCAGGGCCCGGCCGGCGCGCTCGGCGTCGCCGACCACGTAGATCCAGCCCGCGCCCTCGCCCTGCCACAGCGCCTCGGTCGCGTGCGCGATCACGTCCGGCGGGCGGCCGAAGAAGCGCTCGTACCAGGCGCGCGCCGGCTCGTAGTCGGTCACCGGGATGCCGGCGAAGACCTGGGCGATCGCCATCAGAGCTCGCGCGGGGTCACGGCGACGGCGAGCTCGCCGCCGTTGCGCATGACGGTCAGCTCGCAGTCCCGGCCGATCCGCTCGCCGGTGAGCAGCCGATGCATGTCGTCGACGCCGCGGACCGGCAGCCCGTCGATCGCGACGACGAGGTCCTCGGGCCGCAGCCCGGCGGCGGCCGCCGGAGAGTCCTCCGTGACCTCCACCACCTCGACGCCACGTTCGCGGCCGACGGCGGCGGCGACGCGCGGCGGCAGCGGGCGGGTGCCGCCCGCGATGCCGATCATGGCCCGTCGCACGCGCCCGTCGCGCATCAGCGCCGCGACGATGCCGCGGGTCGTGGCGTTGATGGGCACGGCGAGCCCGAGCCCGACGCCGGCCACGGCGGTGTTGATGCCGACGACGCGGCCGTGCCCGTCGACGAGCGCGCCGCCCGAGTTGCCGGGGTTCAGCGCCGCGTCGGTCTGGATGACGTCGTCGACCACGCGCATCGTCGCGCCGGCGCGCGTGGGCAGCGAGCGCCCGAGCGCGGAGACGACGCCGGCCGTGACCGACCCGGCGAAGCCGTGCGGGTTGCCGATCGCCACCACGAGCTGGCCGACGCGCAGGCTCGCGGCGTCGCCGAGCTCGGCCGCCGGCAGCTGCTCGCCGTCGGCGCGCAGCACCGCCAGGTCCGAGAGCGGGTCGGCGCCGATCACGTGCGCGGCGACCTCGCGCCCGTCGGTGAACGTCGCCTGGATCCGCGGCGACCCGCGCCGGCTCTCGACGACATGGGCCGAGGTGAGCATGAAGCCGTCCGGCGTGATCACCACGCCCGAGCCGCCGCCGCGGCGCGCCACGCGCAGGTTGGCAACCGAGGGCGCGAGCGTCTCGGCGACGTGGCTGACCACGCACGAGTAGGCGTCCAGCGCCTCGGCCTCACTCGGCAGGGCGCCGGGCGCGGCGGGCTGAGCGGGATCCTGCAGCGTCACTTGCTGAATGCTAGCGACTCGGCGTGGGTGGGTGAGACGACGAGTCCTGCGTCACCCGCGGTCCATCGGCTCGCACTCCACCCGACGCTCGGGAGGCGGGGCGCCCCCAGCGCAACTTGGAGGCCGAGGGCCGAGCCGCGCGGCCGGCGGGTCCTGTCAGGAAATGGAACCCGCCGTCGACGGTTTCCTCCGCGGCCTGCCGGGCTCGCCACGCCATGCCAAGGCCGGAAACCAGCTCGACGGCCCGAAGCGCCCTTTCCTGCCACCCGCCGGAGGCGCGGTTACGGCCGGGCGGGGGTGGTACCGGGCGGAGCGAGGGTGAGTGCTCCGTTCACGCGCGAGGAGCAGCGGCGGCGTATCACCCGCCCCCAAAGCACCTGACGTGCCTCCGTGCGGGGGTGAGCCCTTGGTCGCGGGCTCTTGGCTCGTGTCTGACCTCAGCTGGATCACGTCGCTTCTGCGTGCGAGTAGGTTGCGAGGGTGGAGATCGTCCGGGCTGACGGGCTCGAGATCGCCTATCGGCGTGTCGGCGACGGGGCGCCGCTGGTCTTGGTGCACGGAGCCGCCGAGGACGGCCGCGTGTGGCAGCCCCAGCTCGCCGCCCTGGCCGACGAGTTCACGGTCGTTGCGTGGGACCAGCCAGGCGCGGGCGGCTCCTCGGACGTGCCGGCGGTGTTCGGCCTGGCGGACTACGCGCGCTGCCTCGCAGCGCTGATCGAGGCGATCGGGCTCGGCCCGGCGCACGTTGCAGGCGTCTCCTGGGGCGGAACCGTCGCCCAAGAGCTCTACCGGCACCATGCCGAGCTCGTCGCGACGCTGATCCTCGTCGATACCTACGCGGGCTGGAAAGGCTCACTGCCGGAGGAGGAGGTGCGCGCCCGGGTCGCGGGCGTGCTCAAGACGCTCCAAGGGC
>JBBQLH010000167.1:0-3861 GCA_038327685.1 Solirubrobacterales bacterium | reverse complement strand
GTGGTGGAGGGACGGATCGCAGGACCGCAGGGGACTGCGGACGGAACCACTGACTAGGAGAACCAATGCCCCCTGAGCGGCTGTCGGCGCTCGACGCGTAGTTTCTTGCCGTCGAGGGCCCCAGCGCACACATGCACGTCGGCTGGGCCGCGACCTTCGCGCCGCCCACGGACGGCCCGCGCCCGGACTTCGACACCCTGTTCGCGCACATCGCCGGCCGGCTCGGCCGCGCCCCGCGCTTCCGCCAGCGGATCGCCCCGGATGCGCTGGGGCTCAACGCGCCGCTGTGGATCGACGCCGCGGAGTTCGACCCCACCGAGCACATCCACCGCTCCGCCGCCGAGGACCTGCGCCAGCTCGCCGACGCGGTGCTGTCGGAGCCGCTGCGCTGCGACCGCCCGCTGTGGGAGTTCTGGATCGCCGACCGCCTGGGCGACGGGCGGATCGGGCTCGTCGGCAAGGCGCACCACTGCATGGTCGACGGCATCGCGGCGGTCGAGCTGGGCTCGCTGCTGCTCGACGCCGAGCCCCACGCGGGGTCCGCGGAGGACGACGCCGACTGGCTGCCGGTCGCCGCCCCTCACGCGCTCGAGCTGCTGGCCCGCGGCGCCTGGGATCGCACGCGCGAGCAGCTCGGGCTGCTGCGCTACCCGCTCGCGGTCGCGCGCTCCCCGATGGCGCTGCCTGCCCTCGGGCTGCGCACCGCCCGCGCGCTGGCGGGCGCGGTGCTGCCGGTGGCGCCGTCGAGCCCGCTCAACGAGCCGGGCTCGTCCGAGCGCCACCTCGCCATGGCGGAGCGGCCGCTCGACGAGCTGCGCGCGATCCGCACCGCGCACAAGGTCACCGTCAACGACGTGCTGCTGGCGGCGGTGGCCGGCGCGCTGCGCCGCCACGCCCAGCGCGCGGAGGAGCGCCCGCGCGACCTCAAGGCGATGGTGCCAGTCAACGTGCGCGACGACGAGGATGGCGTGCTCGGCAACCGCATCACGTTCATGTTCGTCGAGCTCCCCGCCTCCGTCGCGGACCCGGTCGTCCGCCTGCGGCTGATCGGCGACGCGACGCGCTCGCGCAAGGAGTCCGGGGTGCCCGAGGACGCCGACACGGCGCTCAAGGCGCTCGCTTACGCTCCGCGGCAGGTCCAGAAGGCGGCCGCCCATGCGCTCGCCAGTCCGCGCGTCTACAACCTCGTGGTGTCGAACATCCCGGGCCCGCGCGTGCCGATGTACATGGCCGGCTGCCGCCTGCACGAGGCCTACCCGGTGGTGCCGCTGTCGGCGCGCCACGCGCTCTCAGTCGGCATGACGACGATCGGCGACCACGCCTGCTTCGGGCTCTACGCGGACCCGGAGACGCTGCCGGACTCCGACGCGCTGGCCCGCGACCTCGACGCGGCGCTCGACGAGCTGCGTGCCACCATTGACGAACCATGGCCGACATCGCGACGACCACATTCGGGATCGGCGACCCGGTTCCGCCGTTCTCCCTCCCCGACACCGACGGCGTAGCGCACGCCGTCCCGCAGGCTGACCCGGCGCCGTCGGCGACGGTGCTCGTGGTCACCTGCAACCACTGCCCCTACGTGATCGCGTGGAACCCGCGCCTGCGCCGCGTCGCCGAGGAGTACGGCGAGCGGGGCGTGCGCTTCCTCGCCATCAACGCCAACGACTCCTCGCGCTACCCGGCCGACTCGCTCGACGCGATGCGCCGCTTCGTGCGCGACCAGCAGTGGCCGATCCCCTACCTCCACGACGAGGCGCAGGACGTCGCCCGCGCGCTCGGCGCCGCGGTCACGCCGCACGTCTTCGTGCTCGACGCCGAGCACCGGCTCGTCTACCGCGGCGCGCCCGACTCCGACCACCAGGACGACAGGCGCGACGCGGAGTGGCTGCGCGCGGCCCTCGACGGCGCCCTCGCGGGCGAGGCGCCGGCCGAGGCCGAGACCCGTGCGCGCGGGTGCTCGGTCAAGTGGCGGGACTGAACCTCGTCGACGCGGGCGTTCCCGCGAGCTTCATCTTCGAGGACATGCTGCGCTACCACGGGCCCGGATCGCCCGGCGGGGTCGCGCACGCGTTCAAGGTGCTCGAGCGCGCGCTGCCGCTGCTCGCTCCCGGCGCCCCGCCGGAGCGGCGCGAGATCGTCGTCCGCACCGCCTTCGGCGGCCCGGGCGCGCGCGACGGGTTCGAGCTCGTCACGCGCGCGGTCACCGAGGGCCGCTACACGGTCGACCCGGCGCTCGCGCGCCCCGAGCGCGGCCGCACGCTCGAGCGCTTCGTGTTCTCCCTCGCCTACCGCGACCGCGCGGTCACGCTCGTCGCGCGTGAGGGCACGGTGCCCGACGAGCTGATCGAGCTCGTACGCCTGGAGAACCGCACCGGTGAGCAGGAGAACCGGCTCGCGGCGGTCAAACTGGAGATGGCCGATCGCGTGATGGGGAGCGCCGCCGCGGACATCTACGACGAAGGGTGACTGGACTACTGGCCCATTGGCCGCGCGCGTGCGTACAGGTACCCTGAGAGCCTCGTGGCCGACGGCGACCGCACCCCGACCCTGCACGAACGTCGCGTGAACGACTCGGCGCTGGCGCTGGCGCACGAGTGGAGGCGCCTCGGCCGCGCCGCGACCGCCGTCGCAGTGCTCACGAGCCCGGTGCTGTTCATCCTGCTCTACCGCGGTCTCGAGTGGGGCTTCCTCGGCTCGCTGCTCGGCACGATCGCCGGCGTCGCGATCTTCCGCGGGCTGATCGACGTGATCGCCCACCGCTTCATCCCCGCGCCCACCCTCTACGGCGCGGAGGCAGAGCTCAAGGAAGAGGACATCATCTCGCGGCGCCGCGTCTGGTACTGGCGCAAGAAGTTCCGCAACCTCTGGCGCCTGTTCGTGACGCTCGTCGTGCTCGTCGCGATCGCGATGATCTACAACTCGTTCTCGGGCGGCGACGCCTCGGTCTCCGGCGGCTTCTCGACGATCGGCGACCTCTTCAAGGCGTTCGGGCCGGTGATGCTCGGCTACCTCCCGATCGTCTTCATCCTGTTCTTCGCGAACTTCCTGATCCTGTTCGGGCCGCTGCTGCTGCTCGGCGCAGGTCAGATCAAGGGCTACGAGCCGGGCGACGCGGACTGGGGCGTCAAGATGGCCGACGTCCGCGGCCAGGCCGAGGCCAAGGAGGAGATCACGCGCGTGGTCTCGCTGTGGCAGTCGGGCGAGGAGTTCGAGAAGGCGGGCGGCAAGCGCGAGCGCGGCGTGCTCTTCCTCGGCGCCCCCGGCACCGGCAAGACGATGCTCTCCAAGGGCATCGCCACCTCCTTCAACTGCCCCTTCGTCTCGATCCCGGGCTCGGGCTTCGCGCAGACCTTCATCGGCATGGACGCGGTGCTCGTCCGCTACCTCGCGTTCAAGGCCAAGCGGCTCGCGCGCAAGTGGGGCGGCCAGTGCATCGTGTTCATCGACGAGATCGACGCGGTCGGCATGCGCCGCCAGTCGCTCGGCTCGGGCTTCCAGCCGCTGCACGGCTCGACGCTCCACGACGAGCTGTTCTTCGGCCCGCAGGGCGCACTGACCTGGGACGGCGACCTCGTGCTCGAGACCGCCGCCTGGCGCCAGCGCATGTTCGAGATGCGCGCCGAGCCGCGCGGGCCGGTCTATCCGCCCGCAATCCAGAAGCTGGCCGGCGTGGTCCGCGACATGATGATGCCGGGGATGATGGGCGGCGGCGGCGGGCTCGCGCTCAACCAGCTGCTGGTCGTCATGGACGGCATCGACGACCCGCCGCTCATGAAGCGGATGCGCACCAAGCGCGTCAACACCTTCCTCGACGCGCTCTACATCGTCCCGCGCAGGATCGGCAAGCGCTCGCTGCGCCTG
>JBBQLH010000166.1:0-4157 GCA_038327685.1 Solirubrobacterales bacterium | reverse complement strand
CCCGCCACCGAGTGCGGCGGAACGCGGTGGCGCGGACCTGATGACGTCGGAGATATGGCGCGCAGAACCTCGGTGTCGTATGGTCGCTGCGATGTCGGTGAATGTCGTCGCAGCGGCTGACCGGCTGGCAGGAGCCGCATTGGAGCGGCTGACGATCGCCCATCATGCTCGCCGGCTGGGGAAGCTCGGGCAGTCTGCCCAGCGTACGCCGCCGGACGACGGGCGCGTCTGGGCAGCGGCCGATCCTCCACCGAGAACGGGAAACGCGGTTGATGTGCTGATCGACGGCGCTGCCTACTTCGCTGCGCTCGAGCGCGCCATCCGCGGCGCTCGGCGCAGCGTGATGATCGCGGGATGGTGCATCACGCCGGAGTTCGCGCTGGTCCGCGACGAGCCGCCCGCACTGCTGCGCGAGGTGCTGGCCGAGGCGTCCGACTCGGTTGACGTCCGCGTCCTGTTGTGGGCCGGCGCCCCAGTGCCCGTGTCGGTGCATCGGCGCGCCGCGGTGCGCAAGAGGCGTGACGAACTCGTCCACGGGACGAAGATCAAGGTCGCCCTGGATTCCAACGAGCGCCCACTGCATTGCCATCACGAAAAGCTCGTGGTGATCGACGACGAGGCCGCCTTCGTCGGCGGTGTAGACCTGACCAACATCGGCGGCGATCGCTACGACACGCCGGCCCACCCCGGACGCGGGCGCATGGGGTGGCACGACGTCGCCTCGTGCGTGCGCGGTCCCGCGGTGGCCGACGTCGCCCACCACGTCACACAGCGCTGGCAGGCGGTCACGGGCGAGCGCCTATACGCGCCGCCCACCGCGCCGGACGCCGGCCACGTCGAGCTCCAGATCGTCCGCACCGTTCCCGAGAAGCTCTACGCGTTCGCGCCGCGTGGCGACTTCCGCATCATCGAGGCGTACCTTCGCGGCCTGCGCTCGGCACAGCACTTGATCTACCTGGAGAACCAGTTTCTCTGGTCGCCAGAGATCGTGAGCATTCTGGCCGACAAGCTCCGCCGACCGCCCGCCGACGACTTTCGCATCGTGATCATGCTGCCGGGCAGGCCGAACACCGGCGAGGACGACACCCGTGGGCAACTCGGCCGCCTTGCTGAAGCCGACGGTGACCAGGGACGGTTCCTGGCCACGACGATCCGGGCGCTCTCGGGCAACGCCAGCGAGCGCGTGTACGTGCACGCGAAGGTCGCGATCGTCGACGACCGCTGGATGACGCTCGGTTCCGCGAACCTCAACGCGCACTCCTTCTACAACGACACCGAGGTCAACATCGTCACGTGCGACGTGGCGCTCGCGCGCACCACACGGCTGCGATTGTGGGCCGCCCATCTGGAACGCGAGACCGAAGCGGTGGCCGCGCATCCCAGCACCGTCATCGACGAACTCTGGCGCCCGATCGCGGCCGAGCAGCGCGAGCGCCGTCGCAGGGGAGAGCCCATGACACACAAGCTGCTTGAGCTGCAAACGGCTTCGCGCCGCTCCGAACGGCTGCTCGGCCCGGTGCAGGCGCTCTTCGTGGACGGCTGAACGCGCACACAACACGCTCCGAGCACGCAGTCGGTGGAGGCGCGGATCGACGCCATCCACGAACCCACTGAAGCGCCATTGCAATCGAGAGTATGGGGCGGGCTGGGTCTGACGGAGACTTTGATCTACCCCGGCATCGGTGGAGCCGGGTTTCTAGGTGCCGCCGCTCGGGGTAACGTCAAGGCAACCTTGACATCGACCCCGCGTCAAGGCAGACTTGACAGCATGGACGAGTTGCCGCTCGGCGACGCGATCGGTTGGACCGAGCGTCGCGCCGTATCATTGGACCCGCTTGCGCAGCTCACCGCCGCGGCCGCGCTCGCCAGCGAACTGCGCGAGGTTGGCGAACAGCTCGTCGGGCAGTTCGTGACTCGCGCACGCGAGGAGGACTGCTCGTGGACCGATATCGGGGCGGCCTTCGGCGTCAGCCGCCAGGCCGCTCACGAGCGCTTCGCGGCGCCGACGGCGCCACCGCCCGTCGTCTGGCCCGGGCTCGGCTCGGACGCCGCCGCGGCGATGGCGGCTGCCGGTGAGGAGATGCGCCGCTTCCGCCATAACTACCTCGGCACCGAACTCGTCCTGCTCGGCCTGCTCACAACCGGCGACAGCCTCGCCGCGACCGCCCTCGCCCGTCTCGGGATCGGCGAACCCGCGGTGCGTGACGCGGTCACGGAAATCGTCGGCTACGGCGAGACCCCGGAGGGTGCGTGCCACGGCGTCGCCCCACGACTCAAGCGCGCGCTCGAGCGAACGCATGCCGAAGCAAAACACGCCAACCACCGCCTTCCGCGAAGCGAGCACCTGCTCCTCGGCATCGTCACAGGCGGCGGCGTCGCCAGCGAGATACTCGCACGCCAAGGCGCCGACGAGCACGCGCTGCGCGAGCAGATCGCGGACCTGCTTCCCGACGCGCCCGAGGTTGCCGCGGCCATCCGCCGCGGACCCCAGCGTCGCAAGCGACTGCGACGCTCGTGATCTGAGGCGGCAGTCCGTCCGGCGCTCGCGCTGCGGCGGGAGAGTCCGGTGACGCGGGTTGCGAGCCGCCGGGGCGTGCGTCAGCCACCCGCATCCTCGTCGAGGTCTGGCTCGTCGCGGAGCCGCGCAAGGATGCCGTCACTAACTTCTGGGCCAGCGGAGTCGATTGGGCGGAGCAGCCCGAGAGCTCGCACGGTCCGGCGGAGGCTGGCCAGGAATCGGGCGCACGACGGACAGATATGTACGTGCGCCTCGATGCGGTTTCGATCGTCCGCCCCGAGTTCGTCGTCGATGTGCTCGGACGCCCGCGCATGCGTGAGGCGGTGATCGCGGTAAAACCGGATCGGGTGCAGCAGCGTGGCTCGCGGCGTCATGCTTCGTGGTCTCCTGGAAGCTGATCGCGCACCGCGGCTCGTACTGCCAACCGGGCACGATGCAGGCGACTCTTGAACGCGGCCTCACCGAGACCGAGTATCGAGGCGGCCTCGGTCGTGGTGAGCCCTTCGATGTCGCGCAAGACGAGCGGGGCGCGGTAGTCCGGTCTGAGCCCGCGCACAGCCTTCTCCAAGGCCGCACGCAAATCGCTCTGCTCGAACTGCGCCGCCGGCCCCGGCCTGGAATCGGCGGGCTCGACGAGTGGGCCCTCCAAGGACGTGATGGCGGGGGTGCGCCGGGCCGTACGACGGTGCGCTTCGTTGACACCAATCCGGTAGAGCCAGGTGAAGAACTGGCTATCGCCCTTGAACGTGCCAATCGCACGCCAGGCTCGCAAGAACGCCTCCTGCGTGACCTCGTCGGCCTCATGGCGGTCATCCACCAGGCGGTGCACCACCGCATGGAGCCGGCCCGCGTAGAGTCGGACGAGCTCCTCGAAGGCCAGGCGGTCGCCAGTGCGGGCGCGGGCGACCAGCGCCCGGTCATCGACGCCCGTCGACCTCGGATGGGTCATGGCTCTCGCCCTGGCACGCGCACCAGCTTCCCATGGGCAGCGGAGTGCGGTCGAACCCCGCCGCTCCCGTGCGCCGCGAACCACCCCTCGGAGCGGTCGGGAGCGGACGGTGAGCGCGGCATGAAGTTGCGGTGGCTGCACGCGCACACTGAGACCCGCTACCGCGCCGGACGGTGCGCGCCGTCTGTCCGAATCGTTTTGCGCCGCCTTCCGGTCGTACCCCTTGGATGCTGCCTGCCCCGAACGTCCGCCGTGCGCCTGGAGCCGGATCTGCCGATGACCGACCCTGCCGCGGGCATCGGCGTTCTCGCGGCGCTGGCCACCGGCATGATCTCGTTCCTGTCCCCGTGCGTCCTGCCCCTGGTGCCGGGCTACCTCTCGGCGGTGAGCGGGATTCAGCCGGCCGACCGCACGGATGCGTCGCTGCGCCGGATCCTTGTCCCGAGCCTGTTGTTCGTCCTGACCTTCTCGGCGGTGTTCATCTCGTTGGGCGCCGGTGCGGGGCCTTGCTCGCCGGGTGCCGGGCTGGAACCCGTTCCGGCGACGAGGATCGCCGCCGCGGCCGCAACAGCGATCACGACGCCCCCTCCGAACCGTAAGCGCGAGTGGCGCTGCGCGGTCGCCGCGGCCTCCGCCTCGGCCTGCTCGCGGGCGACGCGCCGGCGCTCCTTCTCCTGGCGGTCGGCCATG
>JBBQLH010000165.1:0-4357 GCA_038327685.1 Solirubrobacterales bacterium | reverse complement strand
CGGCTACGGCGTCCTCGCCGGCAGCCGGCCGACGCCGCCCGAGGTGGGAACGGACAGCCAGAACGGGTGGGAGGTGTACGGCACCGACGCACCCAACCCGATCGACCGGCGCCTGATGGTCATCGCCATCTGCATCGCGACCTAACGGCCGTTCGCTGACACCGCAGCGATCCCGCCGCCGCACGGCGACGCCCCGCCTCCGG
This sequence comes from Solirubrobacterales bacterium, assembly GCA_038327685.1. Classification (GTDB taxonomy): domain Bacteria; phylum Actinomycetota; class Thermoleophilia; order Solirubrobacterales; family Solirubrobacteraceae; genus DASQFQ01. The sequence continues at coordinate 4,154 of JBBQLH010000165.1, read as the reverse complement.
CAGCAGCTTCGGGCTAGTTGCCCCTTGACCGGCGAAACGCACGCGTTAGCGAAGAACTCAAACTGTGCCGTGAATGACCATCTCTGTACTGCGCTTACCGTCGTTGCTACCAACAGAATGGAACGCCTCCTGCCGCCGCGTCTTCGTCGGGGGTTTGGCGCTGTAGCGCGTACACGACCACTCCAGGCCAGTGATCGGTTCCTTGTCGCGGCGGCGCAGGCGGGCGATCTGCACGCGTTCGAGGCGCTGGTCCGCCGCCATCAGGGTGCCGTCTATCGGGTGGCGTTGCGTATGCTGGGCTCTGAGGTCGATGCCAAGGACGCCGCGCAGGAGGCGCTGGTGCAGGCGTGGCGGGCGCTGTCAACGTTTCGGGGGAAGAGTACGTTTTCGACGTGGCTGTATCGGATCGTGATCAACCGTTGCCTGAAGGCCCGGGCCGCCCGGCGTCCCATGGAGGCGCTGCCCGAGGTGCTGATCGACCGCGGCAGCGATCCAGCCGAGGCGGTGGCGCAGGGCGAGCGGCTGCATGCGCTGGCGCGTGGGGTGCTGGCGTTGCCGGCCGAGCAGCGCGCGGCGCTGGTCCTGCGTGAGCTGGAGGGGCTGTCTTATGAGCAGATCGCGCAGGCGCTAGGAGTGACTGTGCCAGCGGTCAAGGGCCGTATTCACCGCGCTCGCCTCGGGCTGCTGAAAGCGAGTGCCACGTGGCGCTAGTCGACTCGTCTGAGCGGCTGCCATGCGGCACCAAGCTTGCGGCGCTGACCACCCAGGTCGCCGAGGGCGCCCCCGCCGCCGACCCGGCGCACCAAGCCGAGTGCCCGTACTGTCAGCCGTCCCTCGGGCGCATCGGCGAGCTGTGGAGCGACGTTCGGGCCTTGGCCGACGAGCCGGTGCGCGCGCCGCGCGGTCTGCTGGACGAGGTCATGGCCCGCGTCAGCGGGCCCGCCGGCTTCGTGACGCTGCGCGACGCGACCCGGGGCCATACCCAGGTCAGCGAGGCGGTGCTAGCGGGCGTCGCGCGCCGGATTGCCCAGGCGATGCCCGCGGTCGCCTTCGCGTCAGTTTTGGCGCACGCCGCCGGGCCGGGAACAGTCGCCCTGCGCGTGCGACTCGTGGTCGCCTACGGGCCTTCGCTTCCCGTCCTGGCCGCCGCGGTGCGCGAGCAGATTGTCATACACGTGCGGCGTCTCACGGACGTGCAGGTGATCGAGGTCGAGCTGTCGGTCGACGACCTCGCCGCTCCCGACACTGACTAGGCCCGCGACATTGCGCAGAACTTTTCGTGGCCGACGCGATCTAACGCTGTGAACGAAGGCTCCCGCGATCGGCGGGACTCCCTCAAGGAGGCCGTGATGAGCGAAACCCAGTCCCCCCGCACTCCCGCCGGACGCGGAGCGGCCAGCGAGCCGGGCGAGGCCTCCTCGGAGGCGACGTCGCGGCGCGGCAACGAGCCGCTGAGCTCCGAGCTTGGCTCGACCACGATCGCCGACGCGGTCGTTACCAAGATTGTGAGCATCGCCGCGCGGGAGGTGCGCGGCGTGTATGACCTCGGCGGTGGAACGGCGCGGGCGATCGGGGGGGTGAGCCGGAGCGTTGGGGTCGGTCTTGATGAGCGGATGCAGGGCGTCGCGGTGGAGCTCGGCGAGCGCGAGGCGGCGGTCGACCTCACGGTCGTGGTCGAGTACGGCGAGTCGATCCCGCAAATCGCCAAGACCCTGCGCGAGAACATCTCCCGTCGCGTCGAGGGCATGACCGGCCTGACGGTCACCGAGGTCAACATCGCCGTCAACGACCTCTACTTCCCGGGCGACGAGGCGGCGGCCGAGCCGGCGCGCGTCGAGTAGCCCGGTCAGAGCGCGGCCGTGTCATCTGCCGTTCCGAGCGCCGCTGCGACGACCATGCCGGTCTCCTCGCCCGCCGAGGTCCCGGCCTCGGCGTCGATGCGCCTGCGTCTGGCCGCCCATGCGCGTGCAGGCGCGCTCGCCACTCGCGGCGTTCTCGGGCTCGACGCTGGGCGGGCGGGCATGCGCATGACGGCCAGCGAGGGCCTGCGCGTCGACGGAGTGGTGTGCGCGGCGCTGGGCGACGGGCGCTACCACGTGTCCGTCCACCTCGTCGCCGCGATGGTCGCGCTGCGCCCGTTGGCCGACGCCGTCCGGGCGCGCGTGGAACGCGACGTCGCGATCGCGGGCCTGGCCGACCGGCTCGGTCCGGTGGATGTCGCCGTGGAGGACGTGCAGGTGCGAACGGAGGCGCGCCCGTGATCCTGCTGCTGCGTGCGCTAGTGCGACTGCTCGGGTTTCTGCTGCTCATCGCGCTCGCACTCGTCGGCCTCGGCTTCGCGCTGGCGGCGTTGCTCGGTGACCAGCTCGGGGTGCAGCTTGAGGGCTCGGCGGTCAGCCGCTGGCTCGCGCGGCTGGAAGGCAACGGCAGCCAGGTACTCGAGGCCGTCATCGGCGGCGGCATGGTCCTGCTCGGGCTGTTGTTGTTGATCGGGGCGCTGGCGCCGCGCCGTGAACGCCGCGTCGTGCTCGAGCAGGGCGAGCACGGCACGCTCGACGCCCGCCGGCGCCCGCTGGCGCAGATGTTCACGGCGCTCGCCGAGCGCACCCGTGGCGTCACACACGCCAAGGCGAAGCTGCGCCTCGGCCGGCAAGCCCGCCACGGACGGCTGGTGCTGCGAGCCGAGCGCCCGCGCACGACGGACAGCACCGCCGTCCGCGAGGCTGTCCGCTCCGACGTCGGTGAGCTGGCGGCCGCCTTCGGCCTCAAGACCCGGATCCAAGCTCCGCTGGGGCGCCGCGGCCGGCGGGTGCAGTAATGCTGCGCCAGCGCCTGCGCACGCGAACCTCGCCGCTCGCCTTCATCCAGCGGCTGCTCGAGCTTGCGCTCGCGCTGGCCCTGATCTGGTATGGCGTCATCCTCGCCGGCCTCGCCCTCGACGTGATCGGCCGCGCCAGCGCCGACACCTACAGCGGCTACCGCACCGCCTACGACTTCGTCGTCGATCTGCTGGCGGGTCGGGCCTCGGACAGCGCGCGGCTGATCGCCGGCATCGCCGGCCTGGTCGCCTTCCTACTCCTGCTCACCGTCGCTTTCAAGCAGCTGCCGCGCCCCTACCTCGCCCGCCACGAGCTCGAGCTCGAGGCCGGCGACCGCGGCACGGTCACCGTCGAGCCGCGCGCCGTGGAGCGCCTGGCCGAGGGCATCGCGCTCCAGCACCCCGCCGTGGCGAGCGCCTCAGGGCGCTTCGGAACCGACGATCTCGCCGTGCTGCTCGAGGTGCGCCGCGCCCGCGACCTGCCCGACACGCTGCGCACCGTCCAGCGCAGCGTCAGCAGCGGGCTCGAGCGCCACGGGCTACCCACGGTCCCCGTCAACGTGACCCTGACCGGCTATGACCGCTCAAGCAAGAGGGAGCTCAACTGACATGACCCCCAGACAATTCGCCGCCCTGCTCGGCTTCCTCTTCACCGCCGCGTGGATCGGCTTCGGCTTCGGCGAAGCCATCCTCTGCCTCGTCGGCGCCGGCGTCTTCACCGGCCTGCTCTACGCAGGCGAAGGCTTCCTCCGCGGCGACATCGACCTCGGCGAACTCCAAACCCGCTTGACCAACCGCCCGAACGCCAGCCGCGGCCCGGCTCCCCGCGCGCAGTGAGCGGCCTGCCAGACATTGAGGGTGAGACCGGAATGCTGCTGCTGAGTGCCAGTCTCGGTCGACCACGAGAACCCGACATCAGACAAGCTCGCCCGCGGGACGACCGCTCCAGTGGCAAAGCAGCCACGACGATCGCGTTCGCCGCACGCCCGCCTTGGACGATAGGCAGGCGGTAGCGTTGGCGCCGAGCGCCTGCCCGCTTCCGTGAGGGAGCGAGCGCTGTCCGCCCGGCTCGGTCCGGAGCTCCCGTTGGATGCAGACGCTAGGTCTGAAGCCAGTCGCGGTCCCTGCGGAAGTGCAGGGACCGGAGCTGCTCGCGGGTCTTGCCGACGAGGTCGCCTTCGCAGATGAGGACCTCGTCGGCTTATGCCGAGCGCCGAGTTATGCCGAGGATGCGCCACGGTCGCGCTGGAGCGTCGGAGTCCGGCCACAACTGCTCGGCATAATCAGAGGCCCCGCGGCGCCGTTCGTCAGTCTGCGATTGCGTTACGGGGCGCTG
>JBBQLH010000164.1:0-4496 GCA_038327685.1 Solirubrobacterales bacterium | reverse complement strand
CTACGAGGCGCGCCCGGGCCAGACCTTCCTCCTGGGCGCCTCGACCTGGCGCATCGAGGAGATCGGCCGCGACCGGGTGATCGTCACTCCCGCGCCGGGCGCTCCCGGCGCCGTCCCCTTCTGGAAGGGCGACGGGATCGGTCGCCCCAAGGAGTTGGGCGAGGCGATCGGCGCCTTTGCTCGCGAGGCGGTCGGCCAGACGGCGGCCGAGCTCGAGCGCGACTACGACCTCGACGCCCGCGCCGCGCGCAACCTCCTGGATTACCTGGGAGAGCAGGAGCAGGCCACCCGCGTCGTGCCATCGGACCGCACGCTGGTCATCGAGCGCTTCCGCGACGAGATCGGCGACTGGCGGCTGTGCATCCTCTCGCCCTACGGCGGGCGCGTCCACGCGGCGTGGGGCCTGGCGCTGAGCGCGCGCATCCGCGACGAGTACGGGCTCGAGTCGGATGCCATCTGGTCCGACGACGGCATCATCGTCCACCTCCCCGACGCCGACGAGCCGCCGGGCGCCGAGCTCGTCCTGATCGATCCCGACGAGCTCGAGGACCGCGTGGTGGGCGAGCTCGGCGGCTCTGCGCTGTTCGGCGCGCGCTTCCGCGAGAACGCGGGCCGCGCGCTGCTGATCCCGCGCGCCTACCCGGGCCGGCGCACGCCGCTGTGGCAACAGCGGCTGAAGTCGCAGACGCTGCTCGAGGTTGCCAAGCGCTACGCGCAGTTCCCGATCGTGCTCGAGACCTACCGCGAGTGCCTGCGCGATGTGCTCGACCTCCCGGGGCTCCAGGACCTGCTGCGCAAGCTGCACTCGCGCGAGCTGAGCATCGTCGAGGTGGAGACACAGACGGCGTCGCCGTTCGCCTCCTCGCTGCTGTTCGACTACGTCGCGACCTACATGTACGAGGGCGACCAGCCCAACGCGGAGCGCCGCGCGGCGGCGCTGGCCCTGGACCGCGAGCTGCTGCGCGAGCTGCTCGGTCAGGAGGAGCTGCGTCAGCTGATCGACCCCGGCGCGCTCGAGCAGGTCGAGGCCGACCTGCAGCGGCTCTCCGAGCGCGCGCGGGCGGAGTCGGTCGACGCGTTGCACGACGTGCTGCGCCGCGTCGGCGAGCTCACGACGGAGGAGGCCGCGATGCGCGTCTCGCCGGGCAGCGACGCCGTGGCGTGGCTGGCGCAGCTCGTGGACGAGCGTCGCGCGATCGCGCTGCGGATCGGCGGCGAGCGCCGCTGGGCCGCCGCCGAGGACGCGGGGCTGTTCCGCGACGCTCTCGGCGCGGTGCCGCCCTCCGGTCTGCCGGAAGCGTTCCTCGGCGAGGTGCCCGACGCGATGGAGCGGCTCGTGCGCCGCTTCGCGCGCACCCACGGCCCGTTCGAGACCGAGGCGCTGCGCGCGCGCTACGGCGTCGACTTCACGCCCGTCCTGCAGGCGCTCGAGCGCCCCGGCGACCTCGTGCGCGGCGAGCTGCGGCCCGGCGGCACCCAGCGTGAGTGGTGCGACCCCGAGGTGCTGCGGCGGCTGCGGCGCGCCTCGCTGGCGGCGCTGCGCAAGGAGATCGAGCCGGCCGACCAGCGCGCGCTCGCGCGCTTCCTGCCCAACTGGCAGGGCGTCGACCGCCATCCCGCCGCGGGTGCGGGGCCGGACCGCCTGCGCGAGGTCCTGATCGGCCTGCAGGGGCTCGCGCTGCCCGCCGACGTCTGGGAGCGCGACGTGCTGCCGCGGCGCGTCGGCGCCTACTCGCCGTCGTGGATGGACGCGCTGTGCGCCGCGGGCGAGCTGGTGTGGATCGGGGCCGGCGCGCTGGGGCGCCGCTCGGGCAAGGTCGCGCTGTACTTCCGCGAGGACGTGCGGCTGCTCGGGCCGAGCGAAGCGGTGACGAGGCCTCTGGCCGAGGCGGTGCCGCCGCCCAAGGAGGGTCCCGCCGGGCCCGTGCACGACATGATCCGCGAGCGCCTGGCCGCGGGCGCCTGCTTCTTCACCGACCTGCTGGCCGACCTCGCCGGCGTCCCGAGCGAGGAGCTGCAGGAGGCGCTGTGGGACCTCGTGTGGGCGGGCGAGGTGACCAACGACGCCTACGCGCCGCTGCGCTCGCCGCGTCTGAGCGCGCCGTGGTCGCAGTCCGCGCGGGCGGACCGCGCGCGCCGCCGCCGTTTCTCCTCCCGGCGCGCCGGCTCGCAGCCGCAGGTCCAGGGCCGCTGGTCGCTCGTGTCGTCGCTGTTCGCCGCGCCCGAGGACCCGACCGCCCGCCGCCGCGCCCAGGCCGAGCTGCTGCTCGAGCGCTACGGCATCGTCACCCGCGAGCAGGTGCTGGCGGAGGGGATCCCCGGCGGCTTCTCGTCGCTCTACGACCAGTTCGCAGCGCTCGAGACGGTCGGCGTCGCCCGCCGCGGCTACTTCATCGAGGGGCTCGGCGGCGCGCAGTTCGCGCTCCCGGGCGCGGTCGAGCGCCTGCGCGCGCAGCGCGACGACGACACCGCGCCGCCGATCGTGCTCGCCGCCACCGACCCGGCGCAGCCCTACGGCGCGGTCCTGCGCTGGCCCCAGAGAGAGGGTCGCTCGCCCGCCCGCCACCCCGGCGCCTATGTCGTGCTCGCAGGCGCCGAGCCGGTCATCTACGTCGAGCGCGGCGGCAAGGGCCTGCAGATCCTCGTCGCGGCCAACGACCCCCGGCTCGGCGACGCCGCCGCCGCGCTCGCCGACGCCGTACACCGCGGGCGCATCAAGCGACTCGCGCTCGAGCGCGTCGACGGCGAGCCGATCGTCGGCTCGGAATGGGAGGACGCACTGATCGAGCTCGGCTTCCGCCCCGGCCCGCGCAAGCTCACGCTCAGCGCGTGACCGCCGTCCGGTTGCCGAGCCAGACCTCGAGCTCGCCGGAAGGCAGCGGCCGGCCGAGGAAGAAGCCCTGGGCGCTGTTGCAGCGCAGGGCGACGAGCGCCTCGAGGACGCTCTCCGTCTCGACGCCCTCCGCCACCACGTCGAGCCCGAGATTGCGGGCGAGGTCGATCGTCGAGCGGACGATCACCGCGTCGCCGTCGTCGTCGGCCATCGTGGTCACGAACGCGCGGTCGATCTTGACCTCGTCGAGCGGCAACTGCTTGAGGTAGGCGAGTGAGGCCTGGCCGGTGCCGAAGTCGTCGAGCGACAGCCGGACGCCGAGCCCGCGCAGCGCCGCCAGCACCTCGGTGACGCGCTGGGGATCGCTCATCACGGTGTGCTCGGAGACCTCGCACTCGAGCGCGTCGCCGGGCAGGCCGTGCTCGTCGAGCACCTCCTGCACCGTCACCGGCAGCCCGACGTCGAGCACGTTGGCGGCGGCCAGGTTGACGGCGACGGTCAGGTCCGGATAGGTCAGGCGCCACTCCGCGCACTGGCGCAGCGCGGCGTCGAGGACCCAGCGCGTGAGATGCGCGATCGTGCCGGTGCGCTCGGCGAGCGGAACGAATTTGTCGGGCTGCAGCAGCCCGTGCTCCGGGTGCTCCCAGCGCACGAGTGCCTCGACCCCCGTCACCCGGTTGCCGGCGAGTGAGATCTTGGGCTGGTAGTGCAGGACGAGCTCGTCCCCTTCGATCGCGCGCCGCAGCTCGCCCAGCAGGCTGAGGCGGGCCGGCGAGTAGGGATCGCGCTCGATCGAGTAGGTCTCGACCCGGGCCTGGCTGGTCTTGGCGCCGTACATCGCGACATCAGCGCGCTGGATCAGGGTCGTGACGTCGCGACCGTGCTCGGGACAGAGAGCGACGCCGACGCTCGCGTCGAGCTCGACCGCGATCCCGCGCAGGCCGAAGGGCCGCCGCAGCGCGTCGTGCAGGCGGCTCGCGGTCTCGGCCGCCGCGCCGCGGTGCGGTAGGTCGGTGAGCACGACCGCGAACTCGTCGCCGCCGAGCCGCGCCAGCGTGTCGCCCTGGCGTAGCGCGCCGCCGAGGCGCTCGGCGACGACCTTGAGCAACTCGTCGCCGTGGTCGTGGCCGAGCGTGTCGTTGACCTCCTTGAAGCGATCGAGGTCGACCAGCAGCACCGCGATCGACCGCTCGGGGCGCATGCCCTTGATCGCGCGCTCGACGCGCTCGTGGAACAGCGTGCGGTTCGGCAGGCCGGTGAGCGCGTCGTGCAGCGCGAGGTGGCGCAACCGCCGCGACGCGCGAGCGACGATCCGGAAGAGGACCGCATAGAGCAGCGCCAGGCCGATGCCGAGGAAGAGGTAGAGCGTGCGCTTCTCGCGCTGGATCGCTGCCGCCACGGCGTCGTAGGAGAGGTAGATCTCGAGCGCGCCGTTGACCCCGGGGCCCGAGCCGAGCCGCAGCGGGGTGTAGACCTCGAGCACCTGCCGGCCGGCGCCGTCGTCGTTCGTGCCGTGCTCGACCTTAGCCTCGATCCACCGTTCGTCCCGCTCGTTAGGGCGTTGAAGCGCTTGGGGCGCGGCGGTGGGGCCAGTTGAGGCCGTCGTGGGGGATGTCGCGGGTGTTGGGCCGTGATGGCGGCCGGGCGGTGCTCGTGGACGCCC
>JBBQLH010000163.1:0-4984 GCA_038327685.1 Solirubrobacterales bacterium | reverse complement strand
TCGCCTACGGCTCGCTCCAGCGAACGGTCGAGGGCACCATTGCTCGTGCTCTCCAACATCCCAACAGACTCCAGTTCTCGCCCTCAAAGGTTCAGTAGTTCTCTGACGAGAACCGTCTCATCCGAGCTTGGCAGAGAGGGCTCGCGCGCAAGCTGGAAGCGGTCGGTGTCGACTGTCTGGTCTGTGCGCCCGGCCTGATTCCGCGCGGGCCGAGTGATCGCGTCAAGACCGATCGCCGCGACGCCGAGCGGCTGGTCAGGTTGCTGGCGGCCGGCGAACTGCACGGGGTGGCGGTCCCGAGCATCGAGGAAGAGGCGCTGCGTGACCTCGTTCGCGCCCGCGAGGATCTGCGCGGGGATCTGATGCGTGCCCGGCATCGGTTGGCGAAGCTGTTGCTGCGGCACGAGGTCCGCTTCGACGGGCCGCAGGCCAACTGGACTCAGGCGCATCTCGGATGGCTTGCGGGGGTGCGGCTCGCGCAGCCGGTCGTCGCAGCGGGCGTTGGAGGACTATCGCGGCGCGGTCGGCGCGTTGCTGATCCGCCGTGAGCAGCTCGAGGCCGAGATCGCGCGGGCGCTGCCGGCCTCGCCGTGGGCGCAGACGGCCAAGCGGGTGATGTGTCTGCGCGGGATCGGCACCCTGACCGCGGCCGGACTGTGCGCGGAGATCGGTGACTTCCATCGCTTTCGGCACCCGGCGCAGGTCATGAGCTATCTCGGCGTCGTCCCGTCCGAGCATTCCTCCGGGGAGCGCCGCCGCCGCGGCCCGATCACCAAGTCCGGCAGCCAACACGCCCGCCGGCTGCTGATCGAGGCGGCCTGGCATGTTGGTCGAGCAGGCGGCGGGCGAGGGCCCTTCGCGCCAGAGCATCCGTGACACACCTATGGGCAGCCGACCGTGAGGTCGGTGACACCCGTTGCGAGACGGCGGGCTCTGGAGACGAAACCCGGTCCTGCGGTAGCCAACCCGCGCATATCAGGCTGACCGCGCGTCGCGCACACGCCCGAACCCGCCGCCCCCTCGACCAACAAAAAACCCGCCTGAGCGGGCCTTTCGCGCTGCCGACTTGACAAACGACCGTCCATATCAGCTGTCGCGCGGGAGGCTTCGCCGTGATGGTCCTCGCCCTCGCTCCAGCGCGGCCGCCGGCACATCGTGCCACGTCAGAGGCCGAGCACCGCTGATCGGACCCGACGGCGACATGCACCCCGGGCTCGCGCCGCCTTGGGCTTACGCGAAGGAAGGCGTGCACGCCCCGTCTGCATCCTCGAGAACCAGTCAGCACCGCGCTGCGCCGCGAGATCATCACGAGCTACGGATACGACCCGACGAAGTTCCGCGGGGAGATCGACCATCGGGTGCCGGTGTTCCTGCTCGGGCACAGCAACCGCCAGAACCTCTGGCCGGAGACAGCGGCGATCCCCAACCCGAAGTGACCGCCTCGAGTCTCCGTCTATCGCCGCGCGTGCTTCGCCGACCCTCAGCCGATGCTGCGCAGCTCAGCGGTCCGGATCTTGCTCAAAGACTGGCGAGCGGAATATCGCCGATACATCGCACCGTGAGGCGCGTCCTCGTCTCTCTGGAGCGGCCGGCGCGCCAGGAACATCGCACCAGTCAACCGGACGCCCCCCTCGAGCGTTATAGGTCGCGGGCACACGGACGGACCGACACCCCGGGGCCACGGAGGGCCCCGTTTCACTCTCGTCGTTTGCGCGGACACGCTCTGGAGCGGCACGGTCCGCGCGACAAGCCGAGTGCCCCCGCGACGCGCAAACGTCCGGGGGCGTGGCACTGGAGGATGGAGCCCCCAGCGCGTCCGGCACGCCCTGGCGCGAGCGCGCGGCCAATCGCCGTAGCGAGCTGAGGGTCGAGCGCGATGCTCTAGGGCGACAGGCGGGCGAGCACCTCGTCCACGGCGGTCTGAGCGGCGGCCCGGAGTTCCTCGTCCGTGCGGTCCTGCACCGGGTGCGGGACGAAGACGCGCCGGATCGCGGACTGCCCGAGGTTGGCGGCCTGATCCTCCGCAGCGCGGGTGAAGGCATCGGAGGCGACGAGGACCGCCGGTGTGTCGAGCGTCTCGAACTCGAGCACGTCGCGCAGACCGCACGACACGCACGACCCTCAATCGGCCAGCGCCTCGATGACCGCGTCGCAGCGCTCGGCGATCGTGCGCCGCAGGTCCGCCGGCGCGGGCCGGGTGAACGTCGGCTTGGCCGTCCGCTCGATCTCATAGCCGCGCTCGCGCAGGAGCCGGTCGAGCTCGTCGAGGAAGACGTCGCCGCGCGGCTTGCGGATGTCGAGCAGCGCGATCCGAGCGCCGCCGTCTGTGTACAGCGCAGCGGCGAGCGGCCGGCTCGCGGCCGCGTCGCGCTCGGCCGTGGGGTCGAGGATCACGAGCTGACTCACCGCCATGGCTCCACGCTCACGCTCACCGGCGTCGATCCCATCTCGCCCGCGACCCACGAACCGAAGACCATCGAGAACAGCCCGGCGTCGCCGCCCGCATGGGCCAGCAAGATGCGCTCGGGGCCCGCGAACTTGGCCACCGGCATCTCCAGGTCGCTGACAAACCGCTCCTCGATGCCCTCAGGCGAGCCGCCGGCGCCGCGGACGAGCTGCCGCGCCGCAGCCATGGTGCGCTCGAACAGCTCCGCGCGCACGCGCGCGCGATCCCAGCCGGCGCGGGCGAAGATCCGGCCGTGCTCGGGCCCGAGCAGCACCAGCGCATCCGACGCCAGGCGCTGCTTGGGGTGCGCCACCGACTCGAGCGCCGGCGCCAGCGACGCGCACAGCTCCTGTGGCTCGCGCGCGAGCTGATCGACGACCAGTCGCGGCGCCTCGGCCGCCAGCAACGTCACGCCGGTCTCGCCCGCCGGCACCCCGCGATCCTGCGCCAGCCCACCGAACGGCGAGTCCTCCAGCCGCTCGGCGAACGCCGCGCCCAGCTTGCCCGCCTGCCCATGGGCCGCGCGGTCCTCGACGCCGGGCCGGCCGCCGCCGACGTTGCGCACGACGAGCTGCAGCGCACGCCCGATCGTCAGATTCGCGCGGTTGCCCTGCCCGAGCACGTTGCCCGCCGCATTCATGCCGGCCTCGACGGCATAAGGCCCCGAGACGATCACCAACGGACCCGCGGGATGCGTCGTCGCTACCAGGCCGTGAAGCGCGAACTCATCACGGCACGCCGCCTGGACCGCGGCGAGCACGACCGGCAGCTCCGGCCCGGCACAGCCGGCCATCACCGCGTTGACCGCGACCTTCTCGATCGTCGCCTCGCCCCCGTAGGGCGGGACGCTGCCCACGACCGCCTGCGGATCGCGCGCCGTGTGCTCGAGCATCGCCACGACGCGCTCAGGCGTCGGCGCAACGACCGGGAGACCGTCCGTGAAGCCGCGGGCGTGCAGCGCCTCGACGGGATCCTCGAGCGCGCCGATCCGCAGCTCGCGCGAACGGATCCGACCCTGCGCGCGAGCGCGCCGCGCACCCAGGCGCGCCGCCACATCCGGGTCGCGCGTCCGCGACGCGCAGCCGGGCCGCAGCTCCGGCAGGCCGTCGTGCGGCAACCTGGCCCCGGCGGCCATGAACAGCTCGTCCAAGCGGTCGCGCTGCAGACCCTCGACCCGGTCGCGCTCCTCCCCGCCCTCGAGCAGCAGGACGGCTGGCACCGCCTCGGGATCAAACCGCTCAGACGTCCGCAGCTCCTCGTCGACCTCAGGGACCGCGGCGAGGCCGAGCCGGCGAGCCCACGCCGCAGTCTGCTCGCCGTCGGACTGCGACAGGATCCGGACCGGCGCGCCCGCGGCCGCGGCCGCGTCGAGCGCAGGTGCCAACGTCGCGCAGGTCTCGCAATCGTGCTTGACGAGCACCAGCAGCTCAACCGCCATCCGCGCCAGTCTACGCCGCGCACCTCAGCCGGAGATCGCCGGTGCCGTCACGATGCGAGCAAAACGGCGCCGGCCAGTCAGGACAAGCCTGCCGGTGCCGTCACGATCGTGATGTCCCGCGGGCCCTCTCATTCGCATCGGCCGCTGAGCGCGCCCGCGTATCACCAGAGGTCGGGCATCGGGGCCAGCCGAGGCGTGCGGCCAGCGCGGTGTAGTCGGCGGCGATCGCCCTGGCTTCTGGGAGGCCGCCGGATGTGCCCCGAGCCCGCCGAGTCAGCTTGATCGCGTCGGTGTGCTCGGCCCGGTCGCGTCGCATACGACGCCGAAGGCCGCGGCGGCGCGCTCGATGTCCTGGGTGCTATGCGCGGCCGACATCTGCGCGCGGATGCGCGCCTGACCCTGAGGCACCACCGGGTAGGAGAACGCGATGACGTAGATGCTCTTGGCCAGCAGCCGGTCGGCCACGTCGGCGGCGGCGGTGGCGTCGCCGAACATGACCGGGACGATCGGGTGATCGCCGGGCAGCACCTCGAGGCCCAGGTTCTGCATCCGCGTGCGAAACAGCCGCGTGTTCGCCCTGAGGCGCTCGCGCAGGTCGTCGCCCGCCTCGAGGAGGTCGAGGACCTTCAGGGAGGCGGCGACGATCGGCGGGGCGATCGTGTTGGAGAACAGGTACGGGCGCGACCGCTGGCGCAGTAGTTCGACGATCTCTCTTCGCCCGCTGGTGTATCCACCGCTGGCGCCGCCCAGCGCCTTACCCAGCGTGCCGGTGAGGATGTCGACGCGATCGACCACGCCGTGCAGCTCGTGGGTGCCACGGCCGGTGGGGCCGACGAAGCCGACGGCGTGCGAATCGTCGACCATGACCATCGCGTCGTGGCGGTCGGCGAGATCGCAGATCTCCCGCAGCCGGGCGCCGTAGCCGTCCATCGAGAACACCCCGTCGGTAGCGATCAGCCGGCGGCGTGCGCCTGTGGCCTCGAGCAGGCGCGCCTCGAGCTCGTCCATGTCGCCGTTGGCGTACCGCAGCCGCTTGGCCTTGCTGAGGCGGATGCCGTCAATGATCGACGCGTGGTTCAGGGCGTCGGAGATCACGGCGT
>JBBQLH010000162.1:0-4995 GCA_038327685.1 Solirubrobacterales bacterium | reverse complement strand
GCCGCCGACCCGGAGGCGTGAGCCGCTCATGCACCTGAAGTCCATCGCGCTGAAGGGCTTCAAGTCCTTCCCCGACCGCACGCAGCTCGAGTTCGGGCCGGGGGTGAGCGTGATTGTCGGGCCCAACGGATCGGGCAAGTCGAACGTCACCGACGCCGTCCTCTGGGCACTTGGCGAGCAGTCGCCGCTGGCCGTCCGCGGGCATTCGATGCAGGACGTCATCTTCGGCGGTGCCCGGGGTCAGCGGGCGCGCGAGTCGGCCGAGGTGGAGATCGTGCTCGACAACCAAGATGGCGAGGCCGCCCTCGAGTGGTCGGAGATCTCGATCCTGCGCCGCCTGCACCGCAACGGGGAGGGCGAGTACCGGCTCAACGGCGCCCGCTGCCGGCTGGTCGACGTAATCGAGCTGCTCTCAGACAGCGGGCTGGGCAAGGAGATGCACTCGGTCGTCTCGCAGGGCCGCGTGGAGGCCGTTATCTCCTCAAAGCCCCGCGACCGGCGCTTGCTCATCGAGGAGGCCGCGGGGCTCGGCAAGCACCGCAAGCGCCGGCGAAGGGCGCAGCTCAAGCTCGCGCGTACGCAGGAGAACCTCGACCGCGCCCTCGACGTCGAGCGCGAGGCGCGCTCGCGCCTGCGCCCGCTCAAGCGTCAGGCCGAGGCGGCAGAGCTGCACGCACGCCTGGAGCGCCAGAGCCTGGAGGCCCGCTGGGAGCTGGTCCGAGACGACGTCCGCGTCCGGCGCGCCGCGCTTGCCACGGCGCAGGGGGCGGCTGTCCAGGCGCGCGAGCGCCGCGACGAGGTCGAGCTGGCGCTGGCCGAGGTGGCATCGCGCCGCGAGGCGGCCGAGGAGGCGCTGGCCCGTCGTGCGGAGCGTCGTGAGGCGCTCTCCCAGCGCCACTTCGCGGCGCGCTCGGCGTGTGAGCGCGTTGGCATGCGCCTGGAGCAGGCGCGCGCCGCGACCGATGCGCTCGCCGAACGGATCGCGGCCCGCCGCGTGCACGCGGCCTCGCTCGAGGCCGAGGCGCTCGCAGACCAGGGGGACGGCGTGGACGAGTCCCGCATCGCCGAGCTGGCCGCCGAGCTCGAGGAGCTCGGGGCCGAGCGCCGAACCCAGCTCGACGAGCAGGTAGCGGGCCTGGAGGTGCAGCGCGCGCGCGCCGAGCAGGCGCTGGAGACGGCCGAGGTCGAGGTGGCCGGCGCCGCCGAGGCGCGCAGCGCCGCCGACGCACGCGCCGATGGCGCTCGCGCGGGGCGACGAGAGGCCGAGCGCGCGGCGGACGGCGCCCGCCGGGAGGCCGCGCGTGTGGGGGCCGAGCTGGCTGCGGTCAACCACGTCCTGCGCGCCGCGACGCCGCCCGGGTGGATGGGCGAGGGGCACGCCGCCCTTGCCGACCAGCTCGAGGTGGAGGTCGGCTTCGAGGCCGCGCTCGCCGCCGCCCTTGGCGGCCGCCTCGCCGCCGCCGTCGTAGAGGACCGCCGCCGCGGCAGCGCGCTGCTCGACCGGGCCGGTGCCGACGGGGGCGCCGCGATCGTCCCCGGCGAGCCCGGCGGCCCCCGGACCAATGGCGGTGACCCCCCGACCTCCGGCGCCGAGCCGCTGCTCGCCCGAGTCACGGCCCAGGGGGCCGCCCTGGCGGCGGCTCGCGGACTGCTCGCCGACGCATGGGTGGTCGAGCGCCTCGAGGCCGTGCCTGAGCACTTCCGTGGGGTCGCGGTCACGCGAGACGGGCGCGCCTGGTTCGGCGCCTCACGCGAGCTGCGCCAGATCGCCGCGGGGGGTGAGGAGCGCATCCTCGCGCAGCGCAATCGCCACGAGGGGCTGATTGGGGCCAGTGAGCGCGCCGCGCAGGCCGAGCGGTTCGCTCTCGAAGCCGTGGGGGCCGCGGAGGCGTCGGTCACCGAGGCCGAGCTCGCGCGCCACGAGGCCGACGGGGCGCTGCGCGCTGCGTCGCGAGCGCGCGACCAGGCGGCGGAGGATGCCCGCCGGCAACAGTGGCTCATCGACCAGCGCCGGGACGCACCCGACGAGGGCCCCGCCGCGATCCGGCGTGCCCAGGTGCAGGCCGAGCTCGAGGGCGAGCGGCGCCTGGCAGAGCGCAGCCGGCGCCTGCGGGCCGAGCATGAGCGCAAGCTGGCCGCCGAGCGCGAGCGCCGGGCGCGGGACGAAGCCCTCCTGCCCACCGCACGGCGCGTGGTCGAGTCACTGCAAGCCGCGTCCGCGGCGCTCGTCGAGCAGGCTGCCCACGCCGAGTCTGCGCTCGCGGCGGATCGAACAGGGGGCGAGGAGGTCGCGGTGGAGCTGCGCACCTGCGCCGCGCAGGAGGCCGAGCTCCAGGCGAGCTTGCGCGCCCGGGGCGAGACGGTGACCGCGGCCGAGGTCGCGGCGCAGCAGGCGCGCGACCGGGCGGCCGAAGCCGCGACTGAGCTCGACGAGCTGGCCGGCCGGCTCGAGCTGGCCGCCGAGCCGGCCGACACCGCGCTCGCGCCCGAACAGCGCGAGGCGCTCGCCCAGCGCGTGCAGCGGCTGGCGCGCCGGCGCGAGCAGCTTGGGCCGGTGAACCCGCTGGCGGAGGACGAGTATGCGCAGGCGCGGTCCTACGTCGAGGAGCTCGAGGCCCAGCGCCACGACCTCGAGACCGCCATGCGCGAGCTCCAGTCTCTCATCGAGAAGACCGACCGGCAGATCCGCGAGGCGTTTCAGACGACGCTCGAAGAGGCGGCGCGAAATTTCGAGGAGGTCGTGGGCCAGCTCTTCCCGGGCGGCCGCGGACGCCTGCGCCTCGTGCGCGAGGAAGCAACTCCGCGGCCGGTGCTCGGCGGCGAGCCCCTGCCGGGCGACGGGACGCCTCCCGACGAGGAGGCGGAAGCGCCGGACCCCGAGGACGCCGAGCTGGGCGTGGAGATCGAGATGACGCCCGCCGGCAAGTCGATGAAGCGCCTGTCGCTGCTGTCCGGGGGCGAGAAGTCGCTGACCGCGCTCGCGTTCCTGTTTGCCATCTTCCTGGCCCGGCCCTGCCCGTTCTACGTCCTCGACGAGGTTGAGGCTGCGCTGGACGATCTCAACATCGATCGCTTCCTCACGCTGCTGCGCCGCTACTCGCGCGGCTCGCAATTCATCGTCGTCACCCATCAGAAGCGGACCATGGAGGCGGCTGACACGCTCTATGGCGTCTCGATGAGCGACGACGGGGTGTCCAAGGTGATCTCGCGCCGGCTGCCGCGCGAGGAGCCGGCAGCGGTGGCCGGCGCCGCGTAACGTCGTGGCCCGCGACTGGCAGGAGCTGTTCATCACCTCCGAGGCCGTCGATGGCGCCGGCGAGGCCGAGCCTGAGCGCGAGGAGGAACGCGGCGGACTGCTTCGCCGCCTGCGTGAGAACCTCTCAAAGACCCGCCAGGCACTCGGCGAGGAGGTGTCCTCCACCCTGTTCGCGGAGCTCGACGACGAGACCTGGGAGCGTTTGGAGGAGGCGCTCATCTACGCCGACGTGGGCGCGCGCACGACCGCCGAGGTGGTCGCTCGCCTCGAGCGCGAGGCGGCCGGCGGCGAGCTGGTCGAGGGGGCGGCGCTCACGCAGCGGCTGATCGAGCTGCTCGCCGAGCTGGCGCGTCCAGCCGCCCAGCGTGCGGAGCGCATCGACCTGACGGCGAAGCCCACGGTCATCCTCCTCGTAGGGGTCAACGGCACGGGCAAGACGACCACGATCGGCAAGCTCGCCTGGCATCTGCACCACATGCTCGGCCACAGCGTTGTGATCGGCGCCGCCGACACGTTTCGCGCCGCGGCGGTGGAGCAGCTGGAGCAGTGGGCGCAGCGCTCGCAGGCCACGTTCGTGTCCGGTGCGCCAGGAGCCGACCCGGGGTCGGTGGCCTACGACGCCGCGGTTCGGGCCCGCGACGGCAGTGCTGACGTGGCGATCGTCGATACCGCCGGGCGCCTGCACACCCAGGACGAGCTGATGGCCGAGCTGAGCAAGGTCGGACGGGTGCTCGAGAAGCAGATCCCCGACGCTCCCCATGAAACGCTGCTGACGATCGACGCCACGACCGGCCAGAACGGGGTGCGCCAGGCCCGTTTGTTCGCCGAGGCCGTCCCCGTCTCGGGCATCGTCCTGACCAAGTTGGACGGTACGGCGAAGGGCGGCATCGCCCTGGCCATCGCCGGGGAGCTCGGCATCCCGGTCAAGCTCATCGGGGTGGGCGAGCAGCTCGAGGACCTGCGTCCCTTCGACGCCGAGGAGTTCGCCCGCGCCCTGATCGCGTGAGGCGTGCGGGCGGCGCTCCGGCGGGGCCGGTCCGGTTGTGCAGGCGCTCAGATAAGCTCGATCGCCGGATGACGTGGGTGATCTGGATCATCGCCGCAGTCGTGCTCGCCTTCGGGGAGCTGCTCACGATGGGGCTCTTCCTCGCCCCGTTCGCCGCCGGGGCCGTTCTCGCCGCGCTGGTCGCCGCCGTCGGCGGCGGCCTCGTGGCCTCGTGGGCCGTGTTCATCCTCACGTCGCTGCTCCTGCTGCTCGTCGTGCGTCCGATCGCGCGGTCGCACCGGCGCACCCCTGCTCCCCTGCGCACGGGAAGCGCCGCCCTCGTGGGGGGTCGGGCCGTCGTGCTCGAGCGGATCGCCAACCAGGAGGCGGTGGGCTGCGTCCGGCTCGAGAACGGCGAGGTGTGGACGGCGCGCTCCTACGACGAGGACCACATCTTCGACATCGGCGAGCGCGTCGAGGTGGTCGAGATCCGCGGCGCCACGGCGCTGGTTCATGATTAGCGGCAAGCCACTCTCCAGGGAGGATTGATGACCGGTTTGATCGTCTTGATCGTCGTGGCGGTGTTCGTGATCTTCGTCGCCGCACGGACCGTGCGCATCATCCCCCAGGCGCGAGCCGGGGTGGTCGAGCGCCTGGGGCGCTACCAGCGCACGCTCAATCCGGGGCTGGCGATCCTCGTGCCCTTCATGGATCGCCTGAAGCCGCTGATCGACCTGCGCGAGCAGGTGGTGAC
>JBBQLH010000161.1:0-5211 GCA_038327685.1 Solirubrobacterales bacterium | reverse complement strand
ATCGGGCCGCCCGATCGTGGTTCACGGTGCTTCCTTTCGATCATGGTTGACCAAAGAGTCCAAGGTCGTCGGCGGGAACTTCGATGCGAAGGCCGGTTCGGCGGCCCTGGGTGACTTCGATGGCGCGTCGCTCGCCGCGTTGGACCTGATGCAACACGGTCTGGCGGGCGACGCCGAGGCGCTTGGCGGCCTCGGCGAGTGAGACGAACCCGTCGGGGACGTCGGGGACGAAGCGCGCGCGGGTCTTGTCGGTGAGGCGGATGCGCCAGGGCGCGTTGGGGGTGACCTGCTCGCCGGGTAGCAGGCCGTCGCGCAGCCAGCGACGGATCGTGAACGTCGAGACACCGAGCTGGATGGCGGCGTCCTGGATCGTGACGAGCTCGCTGGCTGGGTCCGGTGGTGGCGCTGCGAGGATGCCGGCGCGTTGGCGGGCGGACTTCACGCGCGCACGCGTGAACGGCAGCCCGTGGCCGGTGCATCGGCCCTGGCGGTTGAGGATCGCGGCGATCTGCTCGTCGGGGTGGTGAACGGCGAGCCGACCGATCAGGTCGATCGTGTCCCCGGCGAGCTGGCGCGGCCCGTTGGGGCTGCGGTTCAGACGCACCTGCAGCTCGGTTCGCGCGCCGCCCTCCCAGAACACTTCGACGTCGGCGCGGTGCTCGTCGCGGTCGATCGTCACGACGACTTCGCTGATCAGCGCGCGCAGCAGTTCCTTGCGATCGCGCTGCGTCGTGGTCTTCGCGGCCCACAGCCGCGGCAGGTTGCGCGCGATCTGCCCGAGCGACGCGCGCTCTGCGTCGGTGAGCGGCGCGGGACGGGCGCGATCCAGCGCGGTGAGCGCGCGCTGCTCGCCCTCGACGGCGCCGAGGGCGTCTTCGAGCCCGCGTTCCAGGGTGCGGGCGACAAGGCGGTGTTCGGGCTCGCACGCGTCGAACTGGCGGCGCGCGCGGTCGGCCTCAAACTGCGCGCGCTCGAGCGCGAGACGCTGCCCTGAGACGCGGGCTTCGTGCTGGTCGGTGAGCTCTCCGATCGCGCCGGCGGTGGCAGCGACCGCCGCGGGGGTGACGGCGTCAAGGAACGCTTCGCTGACGGCGTTGTCGAGGCGGATGCCGCCCAGCGAGCCGCAGATCCGGCCGGTCGCGTGCGTGACATGCCCGGCGGAGCACAGGTAGCGCGGAACGTTGCCTGTCTTGCCCGAGTAGGCGACCTGCATCCGGCGGCCGCAGCGCCCGCAGCGGACCAGGCCCTGCAGCAGCGCGTTGCCGTTGCCGGCGGCGCCACCGCCCTCACCGCGCGGCCTCACGTTGGCCCGCAGTCGCGCACGGGTGGCGAGGTAGGCATCCCAGGACACATAGCCTGGATGGTGCTCGGGCAGGCAGACAGACCATTGCTCGACGGGCAGCTCGATCGTCTTGATGCGGATCCGCCCATCGGCGCCGACGTGCTTCTCTTGGCGCTTCTTGCCGAACGCGAACGTCCCCGCATACGCCGGGTTGGTCAGAAAGTCGTGCACCGCGCCATAGCTCGGGCGCGCCCAGCGGATGCGGCGCTGCCCGACCGTTCGGCGCGGCAGCTTCTGCCCGTCGGCGATCAGCTCCATCATGACCTGGCGCGCAGAGCCCAGCTGACGCCACAGCGTGAACACCCGGGCGATCGCGTGGCGGACCTCCTCATCGGCGCAGAGCACGATCCGGTCGTCCTCGTCGCGGTCAAGACCGACCGGCAGCGCCAGGCGCAGCTCGCCGCGCTCGGCCTTGTTGCGCAGCCCACCATCCAGCCGCGCGCGGATCAGATGCAGCTCGGCCTCGCTCATCGTGCCCTTCAGCCCGAGCAGCAGCCGGTCGTTGAAGTCCGCCGGTGAGTACACGCCGTCGGCGTCGGCGATCAGCGTTGCGGTCAACGCGCACAGATCCAGCAGCTGATGCCAGTCCGCCGACGACCGCGCGAACCGCGACACCTCCAGCGCCAACACGATCCCGACGTGACCGAGGCCGACCTCGGCGACGAGCTCCTTGAACCCCAGCCGCCCGTCGGTACTCGCGCCTGACCGCCCGGTGTCCTCGTCGACGACCGTGACCGCCTCGGCCGGCCAGCCCAGCTCGACGGCACGGTCGCGCAACGCGTACTGGCGCGCTGCGGACTCGGTGTTGCGCTCGACCTGATGCAGCGTGGACTGGCGCACATACACGACCGCGCGCCGACGCCGCTGCGTCTCGGTGATCTTCGACAGGTCACTCATCGCGCTCGCCCTCGACCAAGCGCGCGAGCAGCCGGGCCAGCTTCAGCGTCACCTGCTGCTGGGCCGCGGGCGGCAGGGTCTCCCACACCGCGGCCGCGGAGATCGTCTTCTCGTCGGTCGACAACGCCAACTGCCCCGCCATCTGCGCCCCCGTTTTCGACGCAGGCTGCGCCCGCCACCGGACGCCCCGCCACACCGGCCGCGCGCTGCGCCAGCCGTCGCCAGCCCGCCGGCGACGCCAGACACCCAAGCGCCGCCACTGCCGGCACCCGCAACGGAAGGTCAGTCCACGCAGCCGGCACGCGGCCGACGCTGCCGTCGACCAACCGGCAGGTCAGCAGCGTCTCGCCGTCATCGACGCGCCACCCCAACACCTCCAGAACCTCGTCGCGAAGCGCCCCCGGCGCCGCGACCAGCCGCACTCGCTCCGGCAACGGATCCACAACATGAGTACTGCGTCGCACCTTCGCCCGGGGTCGGCAAGACACACCTCGCCGTCGCGCTCGGCCACCTAGCCGTCGAGGCCGGCTACCGCGTCTACTACACGACCGCCGCCGACCTCGTCGCGAGAACCTCGCGCGCCGCGCTCGAAGGACGGTGGGCGACCACGATGCGCTTCTGGAACGGACCGCAGCTGCTGGTCGTCGACGAGCTGGGCTACCTGCCGATGCCCGGCCAAGACGCCAGCCATCTCTTCCAAGTCATCAGCCGCCGCTACGAACACGGCTCGATCGTCCTGACGACCAACCGCGGCATCGCCGACTGGGGACAGATCTTCGAAGACACCACCGTCGCCGCCGCGATCCTCGACCGCCTCCTACACCACGCCACCGTCCTGGCAATCACCGGCGACAGCTACCGCATGCGCCGCCACCGCGACGCCATCGCAGCCCTCCAACCCGCCCTCACCGGCCGCCCACAGGGTGAGGAATTCCCGTCGTCACAAGTGGGGAATTCCCGTCGTCCTTGACACCTCGATCGCATGGCCACCATGCTTGGCGGGAGGGCTGCCGAGCAACTGGTCTTCGGCGAGCCGGGCTCGGGGGCGGCCGACGACCTCGCCGGCGCCAATGACCTGGCCCGCTCCATGGTCTGCGAGCTTGGCATGGCAGAGTCGCTCGCCGACCTCACCTACTCTGACGGCCACGATGGCTCCCGGCGCTACTCCGAGGAGGAGGCGCGCCTGGTCGGCGCCGAGGTCAGGCGGCTCATAGACGAGGCCCGAGAGCGCGCGCGGGGCGTGCTGCTCGGATCGCGCGATGTCATTCACGAGATCGCCGGCGCGCTGCTCGAGCGCGAGACGCTGTCGGCGGAGGAGCTCGAGCTCATCGCCCGACGCTCGCCGGCACCGGCGTAGCCGGGCGCGACCGCTACCTCCCCGCCCCATGGACTCCAGACGATGGTCATCGCCGGCGGCCTCCCGGCGCTCGAAGCGACTCGGCCGCGGGTAGGCGAGCCGAGAGTTTGGACCACGTCGTCCACTAGAAAACGAGCGCACTGACCAGCGCGCTTGGAGCCCCGTAGCCTCGCACCCCGCTGCGATGCTTGCACAGAAGGTACGCTTGTGTTCATGCGCACGGTGATCCTTGATCCTCCTTCGGCAGGCCTTGAGGAGCTGCTGGAGCGTCGCCGGCGCTCGGGGCTCGATCGCCTCGACGAGGTCTGGGAGGGTGTCCTGCACATGGTCCCGGCGCCCAGCTTCGCGCATGCGCGTATCACTCAGCTGCTCGCCGAGGTGCTGGGCCCGCTTGCGACCGCGGCCGGGTTGGTGGCCGCGATGGGCGAGTTCAATTTGGGCGAGTCCGAGCATGACTTCCGCGTTCCCGACGGCGGCCTGCACCGGTCGGGAGCAGCCGGGGTATGGCTCTCGACCGCGGCGCTCGTGGTCGAGATCGTCTCCCCCGGGGATGAGACGTGGGACAAGGTCCCGTTCTACGCTGCCCACCAGGTCGACGAGCTTCTGATCGTCAACCCGCAGAAGCGGACGGTCGAGTGGCTGGCGCTTGAGCGCGGCGAGTACCTGCCGGTAAATCGCAGCCGACTGATCACGCTGGGACCGGTCGAGCTGGGCGAGCGGATCGACTGGCCGCCGACCGACACCGGCTGACGCAGGTGCCATGGTCTTGCTTCAATTCGGGTTCGTGAGAGCAGGCAGCAGGCCCACGGATCCCGTTCAGGGGCCGTGCCGGCTGTTCCTACTTTGAAGCAGCCGATCCCGAGTACGGATCCTGAGTACGCCTGAAGACCACGACGCGTCCGTGTGGTCCTCTCAGCTGGTCAGCTGGACAACAGGCGGTCTCTGACCCCTTCGCAGGACTCAACGGGCCCGTCGAGCGGCCGAAGGACGTGAGACCGCCTCGTGGTCGTAGTCCGCTTGCTCGCGCTTGTCGTTGAGCTCGAGGAAGCCGTCCGCGATCGCCGCCGTATCCGCGTCGATGTGCGCCGGACTGCCAGACGGCGCGAGAAGAGCCTGGATGTGGGCAGGCGGACTACCGCCGGTCGTGCCGCAGTTGGCTGACCCAGCGAGCGACGACCCTGACGTCACCATAGCCTATCCATCGCCGCACGCGTTGACGAAACGCCGCATCGGCGGTGGAGAACACCGTGCCCGTCACCTGAGCGCCGATGGCGTGGAAGACGGCGTAGTACGCGGTAGAGACGGCGCGCCGATGAGCCGTATATGGAGGGCGCCCCCTGCTGGCTTCGGCGGGTGCGAGCCGGTTCGGCGGCGTCGAGCAGCTTGTCGGGCTCGATTGGGTACAGCGGCACGCGGCCCCTATCGGCCGAAGGCTTCGACCAGCTCGGCTTCGCTCTCCGGCACGAGGGTCAGGCTGATGGTCGGCAGTCCCAGCTCGGTCGCCTTGCGGCCCAATGCGATACGCAACGTACGGATCCGGTCGATGTCCCACGTTTCGCCGGCCGGCTCATTGAGTAGCAGCACGACGCGGGTGACGGGTTCACCATCCTGGCGT
>JBBQLH010000160.1:0-5235 GCA_038327685.1 Solirubrobacterales bacterium | reverse complement strand
CGCTGCTCCTTTCGCAGCTCCTATGTCAAGAAATTGATGATGATGGCGGTGTTCCTTGGTCGGGTTGGGCCGCGCGGAGGAGGTGCCAGATGCGGCGGGTGAGGTGGCGTTTGAGGCAGCGCATGGCTTCGAGGCCGGTCTTGCCTTCGGCGCGTTTGCGGGCGAGGTAGTCCCGTGTTTCGGGGTGGCAGCGGGCGCGGGTGAGCGCGATGCGGTGGATGGCGGTGTTGAGCTGTCGGTTGCCGCCGCGGTCAAGCCGGTGGCGGTTGGTCTTGCCGGAGCTGACGGGGATCGGGGCGACGCCGGCGGCGCGGGCGAGCTTGGCCTCGGTGGCAAAGCGGTCGGCGCCGGCGATCTCCCCGAGCAGCTTCCCGGCGGTCAAGGGGCCGAAGCCGGGCTCGGCGAGCAGCTGCGGCGCGGCCTGCTCGACGAGGTCGGCGATCTCGGCCTCAAGCTCATTGGCGGCGACGGTGAGTTCGCGCAGCCGCCTGAGCTCGTCGCGGGCGATCCGAACGCGCGCGGTCTGTTCCGCGCGCGCCAGGCGCCGCGCGATCCGCGTCGACCACTTCTTTGAGAACAGCGCGCTGCCGGGCAGCTTGAGCTCGGGCCAGAGGTCATGCAGGTGCCAGAGCAGGTCGTTGTTGAGGGCGACGCGGCTGCGGATCAGCCGTTCGCGGTGATCGACCAGCAGCCGGATCTCGAGCTCGACACCGGCCAGCTGCGCCGACGGCAACGCCTCGATGCCCTCGCGCAGCGCCGCTCGCGCGATCGCCAGCGCGTCGATGCGGTCCGACTTGCCGCGGTCGCGGCCGGCGCGGCGCGCGTCGCTCATCAGCTTCGTCGCAACCCGGACGACGCGCTCGCCGCTGGTGATCAGAAACCGCTCCAACGAGCCCGACACGTGCCGGCAGTCCTCCAACGCCCAAACCCGCTCCGCGCCAAGCGACCGCGCCCAGTCCAACAACGCGAGAAACCCGTCATCGCCAACCTGGACGGTCTTCTCGTCGCGCAGTTCACCCGTCGCCGCCGCGATCACCGCGACCGTGTGCGTCTGCTTATGCATGTCCGCCCCAAGCACGATCATCCGCCCTGTCCTCCTGTTCGCCCTGACCGACAGTTGGACCGCTCGGCGGACATGGCTTGCTCGAGGGCGCTGCCACGCTCCTATCAAGTCACGCCGAGCCATCCCGGACCGGCGACGAGCGACATTGCGAAAGGAAGTCAGGCCCACCTGGCCGACAGCCTGAAACAGAGAGTCAGCTCGCCACCGGCCCGGGACCATCTCCTTCACGTCGGACACCACCGACCACCCGAATCAGAACAGCAAGCCCTGTATGCGATCGTCCGCGGCGACGCACACGAGACGCCTGCTGCGGACGAAAAGCAGGAGCGCCGAGCCGCCGTGTGCCGAGCCGGCGTGCTCCTCCGCGCGTGGCGGGAGGGAGCACGCCGCCACCGGTGTCTCCTGCCTAGGAGCTGAACTGGAGGACCGTGTTCCCCTCGGTGATCGCGGGCGGGTTGGCTGTCGCGCTGACGTTCTCCTTGACCCAGTCCGCAGCGCGGCGGGAGGACTCGTCGGTCCCGGCCTTGTCTTCGCAGAGCGTCACGGTCACGCCGCCGTCGCCGCTGCGAACGGCTGCGTAGTTGACGAAGCCTGGAACGCCGCTGATGAGGGCCTTCACGTCCTCCTCGCGCTGCTCGAGAAGATCGAAGAGTTCCGACGCGCCTTGCCCCGAATAGGTCCGAACGACTGCGTACATACCGGCCTGCCTTTCGCTATGGCTGGTGCCACTTGGATGGGCTTCGCGCTGACGCTACCCGACCGCCCTCAACGCTGCCGCATCGAATCTGAGCAGCGGCCGGGATGCGACGCGGGCCGAAGCCGCTGCCCTTCATACGGCTCCTCGCCCGGGGACATCTGAATGTCGCATCGAGTCCTTGATGCGTTGCATCGGGTGACCTCGGGCGGGTAGCACCATCGGACTGACGACGAAAGGAACGCCACGATGCCCGAGGTCACTGCCAACTCCGGCCTGCTGAAGAAGACGCAGGTCCACGTCGACGACACCGGCGGCTCCGGCCGTCCGGTCGTGCTCATCCACGGCTGGCCGCTGTCCGGCGAGTCCTGGAGCGAGCAGATCCAGCCGCTCGCGGACGCCGGCTACCGCGTCGTCGCGTACGACCGCCGCGGATTCGGGCGCAGCGACAAGCCGAGCAAGGGCTACGACTACGACACGCTCGCCGACGACCTGGACGGCATCCTCGATGAGCTCGACCTCCGCGACGTCACGCTCGTCGGCTTCTCCATGGGCGGCGGCGAGGTCGCCCGCTACATCGCCAAGCACGGCGAGGAACGTCTCCACAGCGTCGTCTTCGCCGCGGCGGTGACCCCCTTCCTGAAGCAGGGCGACGACAACCCGGACGGCCCGCTTGATGACGCCACCGCCGAGCAGTTCGAGACCGGGCTCAAGCAGGACCGCGACGCCTTCTTCGACGACTTCACCACGCAGTTCTTCTCCGCGGACGGCGAGCTGAAGGTCTCCGAGCAGCAGCGCCAGGACGCGGTCACCCTGTGCAAGCAGTCCGATCAGACCGCCGCGCTGGGCTGCATGGAGGCGTTCGCGACGACCGACTTTCGCCAGGACCTGACCAAGGTCACCGTGCCGACGTTGGTCATCCACGGCGACTCGGACGCGATCGTGCCCTTCGAGGGGTCGGGCCAGCGCACCCACGAGGCTATCCGGGCCTCCGAGCTCGTCGTGATCGAGGACGCCCCGCACGGCTTCAACGTCAGCCACGCCGACCGGTTCAACGGGGCTCTGACCGAGTTCCTCAAGAAGTGACCTGACGTCGCGCGGATCGCCGGCGCCCACCCAGGCGACGGCGATCTCGGGCAGGCTCGAACGCCGCGAATGAGCACTGCATGGCGCAAATGTCGAAGATCGGCGGGTTAGCGAAGTCTCTTGTTGCGTCGCAGTCGACCAGCGTGAAAGCCGGGTATGCGGATGTCCGCATAAGTCGGCGTACCAGGTCAGCGCCTCGCTCTCGGTCCCGTCGCTCCAGCGAGCGATCGCGCGGCGCGTGCCGCGTGAGCCGACCGGGAGGTCTTCGAAGTGCACGACCTCGATGACGATCGGACTGGGGTTGGAGGCGCTCATCGAAGCGACCCCGAGCGTACCGACGGCGGGCTTGTCAGCGTGGGCATGGAAGTCCTTTTGGTTCGGTGGGTGTCGGTGTTGCTGGGTCACGGCGCGCCGTCTTCGGTGGCGCGCATCGCCTCGTAGCACGCGAGCACGGTCCTGAGCGCGTCGACGGCGGTGTCGCCGAATTCCGCGGCGACGGCGAACAGGTCGCGCGTGCACGGCGACTGTCGGGCCTCGCGGCGCTCGATGTAGCGCCCGACGAGCGCGGCGATGGCAAGGTCCTGCTCGGTGAGCTCGGCCCGGTCGACCGGGTCGGG
Organism: Solirubrobacterales bacterium; assembly: GCA_038327685.1. GTDB lineage: Bacteria > Actinomycetota > Thermoleophilia > Solirubrobacterales > Solirubrobacteraceae > DASQFQ01. The sequence continues at coordinate 1,775 of JBBQLH010000160.1, read as the reverse complement.
GTGGTAGCGGTCGATCATCGGGCCTGCTCCTGCAGCTCGGCGAGCAGGCAGCACGCCCCGGCGGCCGGGATCGCGTCCCAGGTCTGGGCTTGCTGGAGGTAGTCGGTGACGATCGCCTCGAGTTCGGCCATCGCCGTGAGTTCGCGCTCGATGACGTAGTGACGGCCCTCGCCGCACGCCGGGTTGTCGACGAGGCGCACGACGCCGAGGATGCGTTGGCCGTGGATGACGCGCTCACCCGCGCTGACGGTGTAGCGGGCGAGCTCGACGCGCTCGTTGGTCTGGCCGGCGCGGCGCGTCTCGGTGGCGGTGGTCACGACGGGCCTCCCGTCCAGGTCGCGCTAACTGGCGACGTGCGGATATGCGCTGCGCTGGAATTGCCGCTGTTGGGCTGCGGCTGGGTGGCGGGGTGGTGGCTGTGCATGGCCCCCGCAGGGCAGGCCGGCGACGGGCCGGAACCCGACCGTCAGGGAGGGCGCGTCAGCGAGCCCGAAGGGCTTGAAGGCCCGTTGGCGGCCTGCCAGCGTCGGGGTCTGCCAGCGACCGCGGCGCCAGGTCGCGGCAGCGCGACAGGGTGATTGAGGGGCGGGCGAGCGGGGTGCGGAGCGGCGCCCGGAGGGCGCCGTGGAGCGCCTCGCTCGCGGTGCGCCGGTTCGGGCAGCCCAAGGCGGTTCGGCGGACGCGTCCGCTCACGCTGGCGGAGCAGGAGCGACGAGAGAGCCGGGCGACACTTGCGCGTGTCGTCCCAACGCGAGCGTCGCCCATCACGGCCGCTTTCGTAGCGGAGGGGAACTGTGGCGAGCCTCTGGGCGGACCCGTGCCGAGTGCTGCTTTCGCCGGCGAGCGGGTCGTCTGACTGCTGGACGGCGAGGTCCACCGGGCAGCTCGTTCGTCGTCCTGAGCGGGCGTCGCGGGCACCGCTTGGCGTTAGCTCTGCTGCGGCGCCCAGGTCCGCCCAATCCGCCTCAGGGATGCCGACCCTAATCGTCGAAGAGACGAAACGAGCCGATCTCACGCAGCTACGCGGAGCTCGACCGTCGCTACGCGTTCGCCGAACCCACGCTCCGCCGGCTCGACGTCCCCGTTCTCTTCGCACGCGACGAGCTCGGCAGGCAAGTCGGCGCCGGGTCGCGGAAGCCGCCATCGGCTTGTTCTACGCGCGGTTCACCACGTGCGCGAGCCGCCGCCTGTTCGGCGGTGCCGGGGGCGTGGGAGAATGATCGTGATGACGGTCACCGACGCGCTGGCGCGGCCGCTGCGCGATCTGCGGATCTCGGTCACCGATCGTTGCAATTTCCGCTGCGTCTATTGCATGCCCCGCGAGGTCTTCGGGCGCGACTACGAGTTCCTCGAGCGCGCCGAGCTTTTGACGTTTGAGGAGATCGAGCGCCTCGCGCGGATCTTTGTTGGTGACCATGGAGTGAGCAAGATCCGCCTGACCGGCGGCGAGCCGCTCGTGCGCCGCGAGGTGGAGCGGCTCGTCGAGATGCTCGCGCGGATCCCCGGGCTCGGGGACCTGGCGATGACCACCAACGGCTCGGCGCTGGCGCGCAAGGCGCGGGCGCTCGGGGACGCCGGGCTGCGCCGGATCACGGTCAGCCTCGACAGCCTCGACAACGAGGTGTTCGCCGCCGTCAACGACGTCGGCTTCCCGGTCGAGCGCGTGCTGGCGGGGATCGAGGCCGCCGCCGCGGCGGGGCTCGGGCCGATCAAGATCAACATGGTCGTCAAGCGCGGCGTCAACGAGGACAGCGTTCTGCCGATGGCCCGCCACT
>JBBQLH010000159.1:0-5275 GCA_038327685.1 Solirubrobacterales bacterium | reverse complement strand
AGCTGCTTGCCCTGGTACTCGAGGAGGTCCATGCGGGCGGCGGACTCTAGAAGAAAGGCCTGTCACAATGCACGGCCGCATGCCGCTCCCCAAGGAAGTCACCTTCGTCACCTTCGACGTCTACGGAACCCTCGTCGATTCCGATACGGGGATCTACGAGGCGTTCTCCAAAGAGGCTGAGCGTGACGGTTACACGATCTCGCGCGACGAGCTCGTCAACCTCTTCAAGGAGACCCAGAAGGAGATCAAGGGCGGCTCCTACGAGCTCTACGCCGAGGTGCTGCGGCGCACCGCCGTTCAGATCTCCAAGCAGCTCGGCTGGCCGCTCGAGCCTTCCCGCTCCGGCTTCCTGCCCGACTCCGTCAAGCGCTGGCCGCCCTTCAAGGAGACCAACACGCAGCTCGAGCGCTTCAAGAAGAAGTTCGACATCGGGCTGATCGCCAACGTCGACGACAAGCTGCTGGGCGAGACGCGCCGCCACTTCAAGGTCGACTTCGACCTCGTCGTGACCGCGCAGCAGGTCCGCTCCTACAAGCCCGACCCCGCGCACTTCAAGGAGGCCGAGCGCCGCCTCGGCGGCAAGAAGGGCTGGGTCCACGTCGCCTCCGACTACTACTACGACGTCGAGCCGTGCATCAAGGCCAAGGTCCCCGTGATCTGGGTCAACCGCAGCAAGGAGCAGCTCGACTCCAGCCAGAAGAAGCCGACCGCCGAGGTGAAGACGCTCCTCGAGGCGGCGAAGCTGCTCGGCGCCGCGTAGGTCGCAGGTGCGGGCCGTCGGGTTGCATCCCGACGTGATGGTCGTCACGTCGCGCTTCTGGCAGACGACCTGCACGCTGGTGCGCGCGGGCCAGGAGGCGTTCTGCGTCGACTCGCCCGTCCTCCCCGACGAGCTCGAGATCCTGCCGGCCGTGGCCGAGCAGGCGAGCTTCAACGTCGTCGGGCTGGTCGCCACGCACGCCGACTGGGACCACCTGCTCGGCCGCTACGCGTTCCCCGCGGCGCCGCTCGGCGTCTCGGAGTCGACCGCGCTGCGGCTCCGCAACGAGCCCGGCGACGCCCAGCGCAAGCTGCGCGACTTCGACGACTCGAACTACATCGAGCGCCCGGGACCCCTTGGGCTGCCGGGCCCGCAGGCGCTGCCGGTGCCGGGCCGCTGCGACCTCGGCGAGCAGGAGCTCGAGCTCCACGTGGCCGAGGGCCACACCGCCGACGGCATGGCGATCTGGGTCCCGTGGGCGAGCGTGCTCATCGCCGGCGACTACCTCTCCCCGGTCGAGATCCCGATGATCTCCGACGGCGGCTCGCTCAGCGCCTACCTGGCGACGCTGACCCGCCTCGAGCCGCTCGTCGAGCAGGCGGCGCACGTCGTCCCCGGCCACGGCACGCCGCTCGAGGGCGCGCGCGCCGCCGCGATCCTGCGCGAGGACCGGGCCTACCTCGAGGCGCTCCGCGACCACGGCGCCGACGCCCCGCTGCCGCTGGCACGGCGCAGCGGCGAGCAGAAGCGCATCCACGGCGAGAACGTGACCGTCGCCGGGTAGCGTCCCGCGCATGGACCCCCGCCCACCCCTCCCGCCCTTCACGCTCGAGACCGCCCGCCAGAAGGTCAAGGCCGCCGAGGACGCCTGGAACACGCGCGACCCCGAGCGCGTCGCCGGCGCCTACACGCCCGACTCGCAGTGGCGCAACCGCGACGAGTTCTTCCAGGGCCGCGAGGCGATCATCGAGTTCCTGACCCGGAAGTGGGAGCGCGAGCTCGAGTACCGGCTCATGAAGGAGCTGTGGGCGTTCGCGGGCAACCGCATCTCCGTGCGCTTCGAGTACGAGTCGCGCGACGCCGACGGGCGGTGGTGGCGCTCGCACGGCAACGAGCACTGGGAGTTCGACGACCTCGGCTACATGCGCCGCCGCGACGCCTCGATCAACGACGTGCCGATCGAGGAGTCCGAGCGCCGCTACCGCTAGTCGACACCCGGAGGCATGTTCTCGGGGATGCGGCGGCGCATGAAGACGCCGAGGCGGCCCGGCTCGTCGCCGCCCGAGTGGAAGCCGAGCGAGCGGTAGAGCGCCAGCGCCGGCGCGTTGGCCTCGCCGGTGTCGAGCTCCATCCGGCGGCAGCCGCGCGCGCGGGCGCGCTCGATCGCCGCCTGGACCAGCGCGCGGCCGAGCCCGCTCCCCCGTGCCTCGGCGCGCACGAAGAGGTCCTCGAGCGCGCAGTCCTCGGCGTCGAACCAGACCCCGTAGCGGTAGCGCAGCTGGACGAAGCCCATCGCGGGCTCGCCGCCGAGCAGGTACTCGGTGTCGTCGCGGACGATCAGCCGCTCGACGCCCGCGCGCATCGTCTCCTCGGGCGGCCAGTTGCGGCCCTCGTGGTCGCGGAACTCGGCCAGCAGCCGCGCGACGATGGCCGCGTCCTCCGGCCCGGCGACCCGCACCGGCGGGGTCACTTGATGACGGCGAGCAGGTCGCCGCTCTTGATCGCGGCGCCCTCGGAGATCGGGAGGTCCTCGATCGTGCCCGCCTTGTGGGCCGTGATCTCGTTCTCCATCTTCATCGCCTCGATGATGCAGATGAGCTGGCCCTCCTCGACGGTCGCGCCCTTCTCCACCAGCACCTTCCACATGTTGCCCTGGAGCGGTGAGGTCAGCTCGTCGGCTCCGCCGCCGCCTCCGCTCTTGGCGCGCTCGCTGCGCGCGGGCTTGCGCGCCTGCGCGGGCGCGGCGCCGTTGGGCGGCGCGACCATCGGCTCGCCGTGCACGGTGACGTCGAAGCGCTTGCCGGAGACCTCGACCGTGTAGGTGCGCTCGAGCGGCTCGGGCTCGTCCTCGTCGCGCCGCTCGGGCTTCGGCTGCGCGAGCGCCTTGAGCCACTTGCGATCGCCGATCAGGTCGCGGCAGGTCTCGCCCTCGGCCCACTGCTCGGAGGCCATGATCGCCTTGTGGAAGGGGATCAGGGTGGTGACGCCCTCGATCTCGAACTCCTCCAGCGCCCGCAGCATGCGCGCCGTCGCGCCGGCGCGGTCGGTGTCGCGGACGATCAGCTTCGCCACCATCGGGTCGTACAGCGGCGTGATCTCCGAGCCGCTCAGCACGCCCGAGTCGACGCGCACGCCGGGGCCGGAGGGCTCGCGGTAGTGCGTGATCGTGCCGGGTGCGGGCGAGAAGTTCTTGGCGGCGTCCTCGGCGTTGATGCGGCACTCGATCGCGTGCCCGCGCAGGACCACCTCGTCCTGGGTGAGCGAGAGCGTCTCGCCGGCGGCGATGAGGATCTGCTCGCGCACGATGTCGACGCCCGAGACCTCCTCGGTCACGCAGTGCTCGACCTGGACGCGCGTGTTCATCTCGAGGAAGAAGTACTCGCCGTCCTGGAGCAGGCCCTCGATCGTGCCCGCGGAGTGGTAGCCGACGGCCTTCGCCGCGTCGACCGCGATCTTGCCGATCTTCTCGCGCAGCTCTTCGTCGACGAGCGGCGCCGGCGACTCCTCGATCAGCTTCTGGTGGCGGCGCTGGATCGAGCAGTCGCGCTCGCCGAGGTGGATCGTGTTGCCCTGCCTGTCGGCGAGCACCTGGACCTCGACGTGGCGCGGGTCGGGCAGGTAGCGCTCGAGGTAGACGGTGTCGTCGGAGAAGAACTTCTCGCCCTCGCGCGCGGCGCCCTCGAAGGCCTCCTGCAGCTTCTCGGCCTCCATCGCGACGCGGAAGCCCTTGCCGCCGCCGCCGCCCGCCGCCTTGACCGCGATCGGGTAGCCGATGTCCTCGGCGATCTTCTTCGCGTCCTCCAGCGACTCGACCGCGTCGGTGGTGCCGGGGACGATCGGCACGCCGGCGCCCTGCATCAGCCCGCGCGCGCGGGTCTTCGAGCCCATCGCCTCGATCGCCGAGGCGGGCGGCCCGATGAACGTGATCCCCTTCTCCTCGAGTGCGGTCGCGAACGCGGCGTTCTCCGCCAGGAAGCCGTAGCCGGGGTGCACGGCCTCGGCGCCGGACTCCTCGATCACCTCGAGCAGCTTGTCGACCTTGAGGTAGGACTCCGATGCAGGCCCCGCCCCGAGGAGGTAGGCCTCGGTGGCGCGCTTGACGTGCTGCGCGTCGCGGTCCGCCTCCGAGTAGACGGCCACGGAGGCGATGCCGAGCTCGTCGAGCGCGCGGATCACGCGCACGGCGATCTCCCCACGGTTGGCGACGAGGACCTTGCTGAACATGGCGGCGCGCCATGCTATCCGCCGTGACCGCACGCCTCCTGCTCATCCGCCACGGCGAGTCGACCTGGAACGCCGAGCACCGCCTGCAGGGCCAGGCCGACCCGCCGCTGTCGTCGCTCGGGCGCGAGCAGGCGGCCGCGCTGGTGCCGTTCCTCGACGACGTGCCGGCGCGCGTGCTGTCCTCCGACCTCACCCGGGCGATACAGACCGCGGCCGTGCTCGGCCTCGGCGGCGCGCCGACCGACCCGCGCTGGCGCGAGATCGACATCGGCGACTGGGCCGGCCGCACGCTCGACGAGCTCGATCCGGGCGACGTCGCCGCCTGGCAGCGAGGGGAGCTCACCCCCCCGAACGCCGAGGCGTTCGCCGAGCTGCAGGCGCGCGTCGCCGCGGCCGTCGACGAGCTGCGCGGCGAGGACGTCGTGGTCATCACCCACGGCGGCTGCGTCCGCGCCGCCACGGCGCACCTGACCGGCGCGGACCCGCGCCGGCTGGCGCCGCCCGCGAACGCGAGCCTGACCGTGATCGAGCACGGGGAGCGCACGCGCCTGCACGCCTACGGGCTGCGCGCACCGGGGCCCGAAACCCCCGGCCTTGCCTAGGCCGTTAGCAGGGCGAGCCGCCCGGCTCGCGCTCGACGGCCTCGAGCCGCGAGGCGCGCACCCACGGGCTCTCGACCGCGGCGGGCGGCGCGGGCGGCGGCGCGGTGTCGCGCAGGAACTGCTCGATCGCCGCGATCACGGCGGCCGCCTCCTCGGGGGAGGCGTTCGAGCCGTGGAGCTCCAGTCGCGGGCGACGGTTCACAGCCCGGCGTGGCCGCGCTTGACGGTGTAGGTCTTCGACGAGGCGAGCGCGGAGGAGCGGCGGCGCACGGTCTGGAGCTTACGAAAGGTCGCCTTGAACGAGGACTTCGAGGCCTCGCAGACGACATAGCCGTGGTGCAGGTAGTCGAGCTCCGCGTACCAGGGGTTGGCGGCCTTGCGGCGGGCGAGCTCGTCGGGCGGCATGGCCGGCGCGTCGGGCGTGCCCCAGCCGGGGAGCTTGATGATCGAGTTGATCTCGGGCTCGGTC
>JBBQLH010000158.1:0-5316 GCA_038327685.1 Solirubrobacterales bacterium | reverse complement strand
GGTTGCGGATCTGGTGAGCCTGGCCGTGGCCGACGCGAGCCGATCCTGATGGTGATGCCATGACCGCAGCCAGTCGGTCGAGCAACCCGCTCGGGGCGAGGGCGAAGCGGGTCGAGGACTCGGGCCGGGCCGCGGCTGCTGGCTGGCTCGGCAGCGAGCACGTCATCGCGCTCGTCTCGGGCCTCCGACCTGACTTCCATGCCATCGTCGATGGCTTCGGCTTCAGGTCGCGCATCAAGATCGTCACGGCGACAGCCGTGATCATGGGCCTGAACGGTGTCAACCTCGACCATAGTGAGTGGATCAATCCGTTCCTGGCGTGGACCGCCCAACGGCGCGACGCGGGCCAATGGAAGGTGCTCGAGGCTCGCCGCTTGATCGCCAACCTCTCCCACTACCTGCGCCGCGACGGCGTCCGACTACAGGCGGTCGCCCCCGACAGGGAATACTCCGACGGCTTGGGCTTCGCGCCCGACCATTTCTACCTGACCCTGCTGCTGTGGCTGGACATCCCGCTGGTCGGTCGGACGGGTACCCAGATCGCCGCCGATCTGCCGGCGTTGCCGACCGTCGGCTGGGAGCGCACGGGACCAGATATGCAGGTCACCGATCACGCCAATGAGCAGGACGTCCGGGATGTCTTCGCGCTGCGACGCTCGTGGCGCGCGGCCAACGGCCAGCGTCCGATCCGCAAGCCGTACGCCCACGGCGGGCGACGAGTCTCGCCTGACCGCGGCGCGGAACGCGAGCGACGACGGGACGCCCTTCGGATCGTCCTGCGCGACTACCCGGACGTGAACGCCAATCGCCTGCGCGCGACGTGGGAGCAACTACCGTCCACGCCGGGCGGCCTGCTGCGAACGCAGCTCGGTGAGTACGAGTGGGATCCACCGCCATCAGAGGCGACCCTACGCGCCGACCTCCGGGCATTCCGCGAGGCGAGACCGTCACCGCACAAGGCCACCCCACCGATAACCTGAATATCCGCCGCCATTCGGGCTGCACCATCGGTCAGCCAGGCTGGCGCCTGTGCCAGGCAGCAAGCGCGATCCGGTCCCCTTCCCCGCTCAGGCGTTGGCTCCGCGTCGCGCTGGCCGCCTTGCCAAACCGCTCCAAGTAGAGCGTCAATGGTCCACTGACCGCGACGCCATGGCGGCCGCGCTCCGAGTCGTCCTCGGGTTGCCGCCACAGCTGCCGGTCAGGAAGGGCCGACGATGATCACCACCGATGGCGTGCGGAGGGTCGCCACCTACGAGCGGGTGTCCAGCGAGGACCAGCGGGAGCGCGAGACCATCCGGACCCAGACCGACGAGCTGGCGCGCAGCCTGGCCGGTGACCCCAACGTCCGGCTGATCGATCGGTTCGTCGACGACGGCGTGTCAGGCACCATCCCGCTAGCCGAGCGCCCTGGCGGTGGCCGACTCATGCGCGCTGCTGCTGCCGGCCAGTTCGACGAGATCCACTGCTACAAGTTCGACCGGCTGGGTCGCGACGCGGTGGACCTGCTCGTCGTCCGACGGCGGTTCATGGAGCTGGGCATCCGGGTGATCAGCGTGGTCGAGGGTGAACCTGACCTGCTTGGCTACGACGTCCAGGCGGTGGTCGCCGACCATGGCCGACGCGAGTTCCTGCGCCGCAGTGCCGACGGCGTCAACCGCGCGGCCCGTGAGGGTCGCTACTGCGGCGGCATGGTGTCCTTCGGCTACCGCGTCGAGGGCCGCAAGCCCAATGCCCGCATCGTGCCCGACGAGACGCCGCACTGGGCCGACCAATCAGCCGCCGACATCGTCCGCCGCATGTATGGCTGGATGGGACTCGAGGGCTGGAGCAGCCAACGCGTGGCCGACGAACTCAACCGGCTCGGCGTCATGCCTCAGTACGCCCACGATGGGCGTGGCGTCCGCGGCCAGAAGACCAGCGGCACGTGGGAAGCGGGACGGGTGCGCAACCTGCTCGTGCTGCCCACCTATCGAGGCGAACTGACCTTCGGCAAGCGGACCGAGAAGAAGGACCGGCCCATCATCAGCGCGCCGGTGGAACCACTCGTCTCGGTCGAGCTGTGGGAAGCGGCCCAAGCGACCCTCGCCCGCAATCGCATCTGCGCCAAGAACACCCGCCGGGTCTACCTCCTGCGCACTGTCATGCGCTGCGGGACGTGCGGTCTGACCTACCTCGGCTCGCAGGGTCGCGGTGACACCGCCTGGTATCGCTGCGGCGGACAGCTCAAGGCGCGCGGACCGATCAAGGGCCGCTGCCCGGGCCGCTCGCTGCGGGCCGACACGCTCGAGCCGTGGGTGTGGCAGGACATCGAGCGTTTCCTGCGTCACCCAGGTGATCTCTTGGCGGAGCTCGACGGGAGCCGCGAGCGCGACGCCCAGGCCGCGGTCGCCAAGGCTGAGGTCATCACCCTCCGCCAGGCACGCGATGAGCTCGATGCCCAGCAGCGCCGCGCCGTCAGTCTCGTGGTGAAGGGCATCATCGCTGAGGAGAAGCTAGCCCCCGAATTGGATCGGATCGCAGCGGAGCGGGCCGAGATCGAACGCCGCCTCGCCGCCTTGCAGCCGCGGGCCAGCGCCGCGCCCTCGGTCAGCACCGACTTGCTTGATGAGCTTCGTAGGCGCCGTGAGGCTGGGCTCACGCCCGAGCAGCGCCAGGAGATCGTGCGGCTACTTGTAACCGACATCACCGTCCGCACCACGGTCAATGCGGACGGGACAAAGGACGCCACGGCCACCATCGGCTATCGATTCCGCCGCGCTGTAGTTTCCACTCGCACGGGCAGGGCTGCGTCCACCACCTGGGCGTCTTCACCGAGCTCGAGGATCAGCTCTGCTCCTATGTCGGCGGAGACGGGCCATCGCCCGACCGCTACGACGCACTCGTCTGGGCGCTCACGGAGCTGGCGGTCAAGGACGAGCCCGGGCTGCTCACTGCCTATGGCAACGAGGTCGCCCGTCGCGCCGCCGCCAAGGCCGCTGGCCATGGGTAACAGCCGAGCCATCGTTCGCGGCGCTTTATGTGGGCCTTTTTATAGGCGCCACAAAAAGAGCACCGATCCAGGTTGCGGACGCGGTTGGGGTGCACCATGGAGTCCGTGCCTCGAACCGAGACGTCCAACGTCCTCGTTATCGGCACCGGCGCCGCCGGCTGCCGTGCCGCCATCGCTGCCACCCAGGCGGGCGTGCAGGTGCTCATGCTCGGGAAGCGCGCGCGACTGGACGCACACACCGTGCTCGCGTCCGGCGGCATCAACGCGGCGCTCGGGACGCGCGACCCGGAAGACTCCTGGGAGCAGCACTTCGCCGACACGCTGCGCGAGGGCTACTTCCTCGGACATCCCCGGCCGGTCGAGATCATGGCGCGTGAGTCGCCGGACTTTGTACGCGAGCTCGCCGCCTGGGGATGCGAGTTCGCGCGCACAGAAGATGGCGAACTGGACCAACGCTTCTTCGGCGCCCACCGCTGGCGGCGCACCTGCTACGCCGGCGACTTCACCGGACGCGCGATCCTGGGAACAGTTGCTGCGAAGGCCGCCGAGCTCGGCATGCGGGTGGAGGAGGACCAGTACGTCTCTCGGCTGCTTGTGGCAGACGGAACCTGCTTCGGCGCGCTCGCCTTCGACTTGCACACTGGTGAGCGGACCGTTCACCTCGCCGACGCGGTCATCCTCGCGACGGGCGGTCACACGCGCATCTGGCGACGGAGCTCCTCGCGTCGCGACGAGAACTACGGCGACGGCATGCGCCTGGCGCTCGACGCGGGCTGCCGCCTCATGGACATGGAGCTCGTCCAGTTCCACCCGACTGGGATGGTGTTCCCTGAAGAGGCGGCGGGTACGCTTGTCACGGAAGCGGTGCGCGGCGAAGGCGGGCGGCTGTACAACGCGGTCGGCGAGCGGTACATGGAGCGCTACGACCCCATCCGGCTCGAGCTCAGCTCGCGTGACCGCGTGGCGCTGGCGAACTACACCGAGATCGTCGAGGGACGGGGCGGCCCGCACGGCGGCGTGTTCCTCGACATCACCCACCGCGGCAAGGACTTCATCTGCGAGAAGCTGCCGCGCATGTACCGCCAGTTCGTCGAGTGGCAGATGCTCGACATCTCACGTGAGCCGATGGAGGTCGCGCCGACCGCGCACTACACGATGGGCGGGATCGTCGTCGATCCCGAGACGCACGCCACAAACGTGCCGGGCCTCTACGCCGCCGGTGAGTGCGTCGGCGGACTGCATGGCGCGAACCGGCTCGGCGGCAACTCACTCGGCGAGGCGCTGATCTCCGGACGGCGCGCCGGCATGGCGGCGGCGGGCTTCGCGCTCGAAGCGGAGGTCTTCACGCGGTCGCGGCGCGCGATCAACGAGGGGCTCGACGAGCTGGACGCGTTGACTCGACCCGGCGCCGAGCTTGCCCGTCCGCTCCAGCGCCGCCTGCGTGACGTGATGTGGGAAAGGTGCGGGGTTGTGCGCGACGAGAACGGCCTGCGTGAGGGGCTGAGGGAGCTGGAGGCGCTCCGCGAGACCGCCGCCGACGTCGACGTTCGGCCGGGTGCCGAAGGGTGGACGGACCTCGCGCACGCGCTCGACCTGCGCGCGGGACTCGCGGTCGCCGAGGCCACCCTGCGCGCCGCCATCGAGCGGCGCGAGACGCGCGGCGCGCACAACCGCACGGACTTTCCCGATCTCGACCCGGCACTCCAGGTGAACTTCTACGTCGACGCCCGCATGGACCCCTGGAGCGAGCCCGTTCCGGGCGTGCCGGACGAGCTCCGCGATTGGACGGAACGCCCCGTCGAGCTCGGCGCCGAGCGACTGCTCGAATGACGTCGATCGGTCCGTGCGCAAGGCTGGGCGATCTCTAGGAACGATCGCGGGGCTCCCGCCGGCGAAGGCGTACTTCGCGCGCAAAGCGGCTGAGGGCAAGTCACGTCAGGACGCCATCCGGGCTCTCAAACGCCAGCTCGTGCGCAGCGTCTTCCGCCTGCTGCGCGAAGGCGCGCCCGCCCTTGCAGATGGCGGCTTGACAAGATAGGGGCTTGATGGGCTCCTGCGCCCCTTACTGGCATTGCAGCGCCTGCCCGCCGCAACACGGCCGCTGCGGCCCGGCGACTGGCCTACTCCAGGTACTCCCGCAGCTTGCGCGAACGGCTTGGGTGGCGCAGCTTACGCAGGGCCTTGGCCTCGATCTGGCGGATCCGCTCGCGCGTCACGTTGAACTCCTTGCCGACCTCCTCAAGGGTGCGAGCGCGGTCGTCCTCCAGCCCGAAGCGCAGCTGGAGCACGTGGCGCTCGCGGCCGGTCAAGGAGTCGAGCACGGCCGC
>JBBQLH010000157.1:0-5511 GCA_038327685.1 Solirubrobacterales bacterium | reverse complement strand
CGCCGAGCGAGAACAGCGGCGTGCGCAGCTCGTGCGACGCCTGCGCGATGAACTGCTTGCGCGCGTGATCGAGCCGCGCGAGCTGGCCCTGCATCTCGTCGAAGGCGGCGCCGAGCTGGCCCAGCTCGTCGTCGGAGTCGGCCTGGACGCGGTCCGAGAAGTCGCCCGCGGCGACCGTGCGCACCGCGCGCTCGAGCCGCTTGACGCGCAGCGACAGCGCTCGCGCGACGAGGTAGCCGCCGAGCACGGCGATCAGGAATGCGATCCCGCCCGCGACGAGGATGCGGCGGCGGATCAGCGACACGTTCGCCTGCACGTCGGTCAGCGCGTCGGCGTAGACCGCGACACCGCGGACCTCGCGGTTCGCGACCAGCGGCTCGGCCACCAGCGCCTGCCGGCCCAGGCTCGTCGGCTCGGTGGCGCGCGCGGTCTTGCCGGTCGCGAGGGCGGCCTGGGCGATCGCCTGGACGTCGTCGACCTCGACGCCGCCCGCGTCGGAGTCGGCGAGCACGAACAGCGAGTCCTCCGTGCCCTTCACGATCCCGAGCACGTTGACCTCGGCGCTCGCGCGGGTGGCGACGAGGCGGACCTCGCGGGCGAGCTGCGGCTCCGGCGCGTCCGTGCCGACGAGGCGCACCAGCGGCGGCGAATAGCGCCGCGCGTCGGCCGCGAGGTTGTCGAGCTTCTGGTTGCGCAGGCGCCCCTCGAGCTGCGGCGCGACGGCGAAGTAGATGATCGCGATCGCGCACAGGACGATCAGGCCGATGATCAGCGCCAGCCGGTTGCGCAGCGAGCGGATCCGCATCTCAGCTCCGCAATCACTCCTCGTCGCGGAAGCGGTAGCCGACGCCGCGCACGGTGAAGACGTACTCGGGCTCCTTGGCGTCGGCTTCGAGCTTCTCGCGCAGGTGGCGGATGTGGACGTCGACGGTGCGCGGGTCGCGGTAGGCGGAGTCCCCCCAGATGCGCGTCAGCAGCATGTCGCGCGTGAACACGCGCCCGGGGCTCGATGCCAGCGCGCTGAGGATCTCGAACTCCACGAACGTGGTCGGTACCACCTCGCCGTGCAGGGTCACCGCGCGCTTGGCGGGGTCGATGCGCAGCTCGCGCACCTCGAGCGGCACGTCGCCGTCGAGATGCGCGCGCGCCATCCCGGCGCGCCGCAGGGCGGCCTTCACCCGCGAGCGGAACTCGCGCATCGAGAACGGCTTGGTGATGTAGTCGTCCGCGCCGAGCTCGAGCCCGAGCACCTTGTCGATCTCCTCCGACTTCGCGGTCAGCATGATGATCGGCACCGCGGAGCGCGCGCGCAGCCGCCGGCACACCTCGAGCCCGTCGACCTTGGGCAGCATCAGATCGAGCACGACGAGATCGAACGACTGCTCGGAGAAGCGCGCGAGCGCCTCCTGGCCGTCCGACGCCGCGATCACCTCGTAGCCGTCGCGCTGCAGCGGGAACGACAGCAGCGTCTGGATCGGCTGCTCGTCGTCGACGAGCAGGATCCGCGGTGGGCGGTCGGACACGGTGGAGACAGCGTAGGGCCCGGGGTGGGCGGGGATGGATACGTGGGCTGGATACCCTCGGCCTGTGCCCGACGTCAGGGTCTACCGGGCGGCGTTCGCCCCGGCGGTGGTCGCGCTGTTCATTGCCGCCTTCTCCCTTGCCGACCGCCCTGCGGCGGTCACCACGCCGTTCGCCCCGGGCTTCGACGGCTCGCGCGCGTTCGACTCGATGCAGCAGCTGGGCGATGCGTTCCCCGACCGCCCGGCCGGTTCGGCCGCCGACCGCGCGCTGGCCGCCCGCGTCGCCGAGTCCTTCCGCGCCAACGGCTTCCGCGTCAGCCGCAGGACCGACGGCGCGCGGACCGCCGACGGCAGCGCGAAGCTCGAGACCGTGGTCGGCGTGCGGCCGGGCCTGTCGAGCCGGCGGATCGTCGTGATGGCCCATCGCGACGCCCGCGGGTCGCCGGCGCTCGCGGAGCTGTCGGGCACGGCGGCGCTGCTCGAGTTCGCGCGCGTGTTCAAGGTGCGCGACCTCTCCTCGACGCTGGTCCTCGTCTCGACCTCGGGCGGCAGCGCGGGCGCTGCCGGCGCGCGCGCGTTCGCCGAGCGGGCCGACGGGCCGGTCGACGCCGCGATCGTGCTCGGCGACCTCGCCAGCACCAAGATCCACAAGCCCTGGATCGTCCCCTGGTCCAACGACCGCGACGCCGCCCCGATGGGTGTCCGCCGCACGCTCGAGCGCGCGGTGCGCCAGGAGGCCGGTGTGCAGGCGGGCGGCTCGCGCGCGATCGGCCAGTGGGCGCGGCGGGCCCTGCCGCTGACCGTCTCCGAGCAGGGCGAGGCGGCTGCCGGCGGGCTGCCTGCGGTGCTGCTCCAGGCGTCCGGCGAGCGCGGCCCGGGACCGCGCGCGAGGGTGTCGGAGAACCGCCTCGACGCCCTCGGCCGCGCGGCGATGCGCGCGGTGATCGCGCTCGACGGGCGCGTTTCGCGCAGCGATGGCGGGCCCTTCGCCAACGAGGGCGGCGGGATCATCACCGTGCGGCGCCTGCTGCCCGACTGGGCGATCCGGCTGCTCGTCGGGACGCTGCTGCTGCCGCCGCTGCTCGCGGCGATCGACGCCTTCTTCGGCGCTCGCCGGCGCCGGCTGCCCGTGGCGCGCTGGATCGCGTGGGTCGGGGCCGCGACGGTGCCGTTCCTGCTCGCTTGGCTGTGGATCCGGCTGCTCGGGTTCACGGGCGCCGTCGACGCGCCGTTCGGCCCCGTACTGCCCGAGACGCTGCCGTTGCGGGGCTGGCGGATCGCGGCGCTGGTCTCGGCCCCGCTCGTGCTGGCGCTGGCGTGGCTCGGGCCGCGGCCCGTCCTCGTGCGGAGCCTGCGGCTGCCCGCGACGGTCTCGGCCGGTGGCGCCGCGGCGGCGCTCGGGGTGACGATCAACGTGCTCGCCGTGGTCGTGTGGGCGTTCAATCCGCTCGCGGGCGCCGTGCTCGTGCCGGCGGCGCACGGGTGGCTGTTCGCGACCGCGCCCGGCACGGCGACCTCGGGCCGCGTACGGGTCTGCCTCGTGCTCGTGGGGCTCGCGCTGCCTGCGCTGATGGCGGTCCAGTACGCGCTCGCGCTCGGCCTCGGGCCGCTCGACCTCGCCTGGCTCGCGTTCCTGATCACCGCGGGCGGGCACATCTCACCCCTCGCCGCGCTGGTGCTCTCGGTGCTCGCCGGCTGCTTCTGCGGCGTGGTCGCCGTGGTGCGCACGCGCCGCCGCGTCGTCAAGGCGGACGAGCCCGAGCCGATCCGCACGCGCGGGCCGCTGGGCTACGCGGGGCCGGGGTCGCTGGGCGGAACTGAGTCGGCGCTGAGGCGTTAGCGCCACAATGGAGGGGTGCGGCGCTTTGTCAGACCTCTCTCGCTCGTCCTCGTCGTCGTCGGCGGACTGCTGCTGGCCGACGCGGTGGCGACGCTCGTGTGGCAGGAGCCGGTGTCGGCCCTGTACTCACGCCTCCAGCAGGGCAAGCTCGACCACAAGCTCGCCAAGCTCGAGGGCACCGAGCCGAACGCGGTCGATCGCCGCGTGCTGTCGCGGCTCGGGACGCTCGACCGCCGACTGGCCTACGCGTCGCGCGCGCTGAACCGGCGCACGGGCGACGGCGAGCCGCTAGGGCGCATTCGCATGCCCTCGATCGGGGTGTCCTCGGTCGTGGTCGCGGGCACGGACACGTCGAGCCTGCGCATGGGTCCCGGCCACTACCCGGGGACGCCGCTCCCGGGGACCCACGGCACCGTCGCGATCGCCGGGCACAGGACGACCTACGGCGCGCCTTTCCGCCGGCTCGACCAGCTCGGCCAGGGCGACCGGATCGAGCTGACGATGCCCTACGGGACCTTCGTGTACACGGTCGAGCGACGGCGGATCGTGCCGCCCACGGCCGTCTGGGTGACCCGCCGCACGAGCTATGACCGCCTGGTCCTGTCGGCCTGCCACCCGCTCTACTCGGCCGCGAAGCGGATCGTCGTCTTCGCCCGCCTCGTCGACACGCGCCCGAAGGGCGATCGCATTGCCTGACCCCCCGCGGCGAGAATCAGGCCAAGACCCCATGAACGGTCGTCGTATTCCCGTCGATGAAGCTCGTGCGATGACCACTGCACTCCGATACCCCAGGCAGGACGAGCTCACGGAGCTCCTACTCCAGGCGGCGGGACGGTTCGGGCGAGCGGCCCGTGTCATCGCCTGCCCTGACCCAGAGCAGGCCCAATCACGGACGATGGAAGTGGAAAGAATGCGAACGCGCCTGAAGAAGAGCGGCTATGACGTGGATCCGCGCCTGGTCGCGGACGCGATCCTCGAGCGCCTGACCGCCGGCGGCGTCGCGCCGAGCGACCGCAAGCAGACGCTCTGAAGTGCCGCGCGGCGGGGGTCAGCCCCCGCCGTGCTCCCAGCCGCGCCACCGCTCCGCGCCGGCTGCGGCTCCCCTCCACGTCATGTCCGCCGGCCCCTCCGCGACCTCGCCGACCCACGTGAGCCCCGCGGCCTCGGCCGCCTCGCGCCGCTCCGGCGGCACGCACGCGCACAGCTCGTAGTCCTCGCCGCCCGTCGCGGCGAGCTCGACGGGATCGGCGCCCAGCGCCGCGGCGACCTCGCGGACGCCCGCAGCGATCGGCAGCGCCGCCGCGTCGAGCACGATCCGCACGCCGCTCGCCTGCGCGAGCCGGCGGGCGTCGGAGGCGAGCCCGTCGGAGACGTCGAGCATCGCGCTCGCGCCGGCCGCCGCCAGGGCGCGGCCCTCCGCCAGCCGCGGCGTCGGGCGCAGGTGGCGGCGCACGAGCGCGTCGTCGCCGGAAGCGCGCTGCTCGAGCACGGCGAGGCCCGCCGCCGACGCGCCGAGCGCGCCGGTCACACCGACGAGGTCGCCCGGCCGCGCGCCGTCGCGCCCCACGAGCTCCTCGGGCGAGTCGGCCCAGCCGACCACGGTCACCGCGACCATCAGCGCGGGGCCGCTCGTGAGGTCGCCGCCGGCGATCGTCGTCGCCGTCTCGCTCGCGAGCGCCTCGGCGCCGCGGTGCAGCGCTAGCACTCCGGCCTCGCCGAGCGCCGGCGGCAGCACGACGCAGAGGTACGCCTCGCCGGGGGCCGCGCCCATCGCCGCGAGGTCGGAGAGGGCGCCGGCCAGCGCGCGGTGGCCGACGTCCTCGGGGCCGCAGCGGGGGCCGAGGCGGAAGTGCGTGCCCTCGACCATCGCGTCGACCGAGGTCACGGCGAGCGGGCCGGCGCGCACGACGGCCGCGTCGTCGCCCAGCCAGCGGATGACGCGCGTTCCGGGGCGGCGCTCCAGCGCCGCCCCGATCGCGTCGATCAGCGCGAGCTCACCGATGCCGGTAGACGATCCGCGCGCGGTCGAGGTCGTACGGCGAGACCTCGACGCGCACCCGATCCCCCGGCAGGATCCGGATGCGGAACCGTCGCATCTTGCCCGCGACATGCCCGAGGACGACGTGGCCGTTGTCGAGCTGCACCCGG
>JBBQLH010000156.1:0-5677 GCA_038327685.1 Solirubrobacterales bacterium | reverse complement strand
ATGTCGCCGACCCGGAGCCACCCCGGATCGTGGACCGAGATAAGGCTGGGCGTCCGCGCGCACCCGACCCGCACCACCAACCAGCCCCACGCCCCACCCCGACCAGCGGCTTGACGCTGAGGACGAGCATAGATAAGGAGCTGCGAAAGCGACAGCGCGATCACGGGCCTGGCCACGGTCGTCGCGGCGCTCGACATGCATGAAGAGCAGCAGTCGGAAGCGATGATCGGCGGCCGCCCCATCGGTTGAGCTCGACGGTTACCATCGCGGGCCGCCCGGGCGGCCTGGCCGACGGGCGGTCCTTTCGGCGCCGCCCGCCGGTCCGGCCACCGCAGCGTCTCAGAGGGTCATCTCGCCGTGGTACACGAGGCCGACCTGGTGGCCGCTGCCCGTGATGCCCTCGAAAGCGCCGGTGCCGCCGACCACCGTGAAAGTCCCCATGATGCGCGGACCGGGTCGGATCGTCGCCGGGCAGTCGCGGTGTACGGCGTGCGTGGTGATTGTGCCGCTGTCGAAGGTGAAGACCACCGTCTCATCCACGGTGTTGCACGGTGAGCCCTCGAAGCCCTCCCAGGTGAGGACGACGGTGTAATCGGCGGTGCCATGGCCAAGGTTGCTGATGACCGGTCCCGTGATCGTGACGTCGCAGACCAAGGGCTGGTCGGGCCGGCACTGGTAGGACGTGAAGTTGAGCTCGAGCACCTTGAGCTGAAGCGGCGTCGTCTGCGCCGACGCGGGGGCGACTGCCACCAGCCCGATCGCAATCCCCGCGATCACCGAGGCGATGGCTCGAGGCCTCCAGTGCCTTGACGAACCGATACGCACCGTGTGCACGGCAGCACCTCCTCTGAGGCGGGTAGGCGTCCTGTTGATCCTCGCGCCGACACCGGAGCGAAGTCAAGCTCGGGGCGTCTGTGTCTCGGCCCGGCGGCAGCGCGTGCCTGTCGGCGACGGCGTCAAGGGGTCCACGAGTGGCGCCTCGCGTGCTCCGGGCACGCGCCTCCTGGCGGGTCACGGGGCGCGGGTGGGCGCGGTGATAGCTCCCAGATGTTCCCGACCCGCGGTCATCTGCCAGGGCGGCGGAGAGCGTGAGAACCAGTAGCTGACGCGCGCGAGGAGCCGGCGTCCTACCGCAACAGACGAAGCAGCAACGGCGACGTCGAGCCCGCGACCGCGCCCACGCGCGCTGCTGCTTGGAGGCCGAGAGCGGGCGCGAGCACGGCACGCGGACAGACGACCGCGTCTCGTCCGTTGCGAGTCTGGCCGGGGCCGAGGCTGACGTTCGGTTTTGCCTCGCCGAGGGAGTCGTCCACGGGGCGCGCGCCCCAGCTGACGACCTTCGCGCCCTCCGAGACGCAGGTGGAGGCGGGCGAGCAGACCGCGGCCCGACTACGAGCGCAACCGGATCGGCGGCGGCGACGGGCCACGGACGGTGCCTGCGGCGACGGCGGAGTCGTGCTTGCGCTCGGCCTGCTCGGCTGGAGCGCCGAACCGCAGCAGCCGCCCGCCGCAGGCGATCGCGCAGACGCAGAACCACGCCGAGCCCAGCGCGAGTCCGGCGATCACGTCGCTGAGCCAGTGCACGTCGAGTAGCACGCGTGTCGCGGCGATGCTCACCGCCGCCGCGGCACATGCGCCGGCGATGAGCGTCCGCACGCGCCGGCTGCGCCCGCGGGTGGCCAGCAGCGCCGTGGCGGCGAAGAACGCGGCCGACCAGGACGAATGGCCGCTGGGGAACGACGGCCCGAGCGTCTCCGCGATCGGGTTGAGCGTCGGTCGGGCGCGGTCGGCGAGCTCCTTGACCGTCGTCGTGATCAGCCCGTTGCCGGCCACGATCAGCGCCATGAAGGGGATGACCCAGCGGCTGCGCGTGCGGATCGTCTCCGCGATCGCCACCAGCGCCGCGAGCGCGATCACGACCCTGGGCTCGCCGACGTGTGAGATCGCGGTGAGCGCGTCGGTGGCGAAGCCGGACGCGTTGCGGTCGCCCCACTCGGCGACGCCGCTGTCGATCCGCACCACCTCGGTGTTGCCGCGGACCAGGTAGGCGAGCACGGCCAGAAGCAGCCCGCCGAGCACGATCACCATGAACGCCAACGTCAGCGCGAGACCCGTCGCCGCCTGCGGGTCCAGGCGCCGAGCCCAGCGGGAACGCGCCACTGCCCCCTCCGTCCTCGGCGCGCCGGCGCGGCCGGTCCAGCGCCAGGCGATGGCGCCGGCGGCGAGCCCGGCGAGTGTCGCAACGATGACTAGAACGACGAGCGTCATGGGTACTGGCTGAACAGCGAGGACTTGATCGGCCCTGGGTGAGGACGTACCCAGGAGATCGGAGAGGGAAGCAATGCCAGCGCACGAGCGCATGACGTCGAACGGCCGGATGCGGGACGACGGCGTCGTCCCCGTCCTGCAGGCGCGGCCGGGGGGGCCGGCCCAGCGGTTCGCGGGGTTCATGGACGGCAAGCATCCGGCTGCGGTGTTCTTCGCCGCCGTGCTCGCCGGCTTCGTGGTTCTCGCGGGCCTGGCGATCCTGCTCGGGCTGCTCGTCACCGACGTGCTCGTCCACACGGGCGGTATCGGTCGCGCGGATGAGAGCGCGGTCGAGTCGATCGTGCGGGAGCGCACCGGCTTGCTCACCGATGTCTCGTCGGTCGGGTCGATGGTCGGTGGCGCGCCGCTGCTGCCGATCCTGATCGGTCTGATCGGGATCGTCTGTGCGATCAGGCGCAAGTGGCGGATCGCGGCGTTTGCCGTGTTCGTGCTCGTGGTCGAGTCCGCGACCTACCGGGTGTCCTCGATCGTCGTGCCGCGGGACCGGCCGCACGTCGCGCGGCTGGAGAATCTGCCGGCCGACGCGAGCTACCCGTCCGGTCACACCGCTGCGTCGCTCGCCGTTTATTGCGGCCTCGTGCTGTTGCTGACGTCGGCGTTCCCGAAGGGCCGTTGGCGCGTCGCGGCCTGGGTGGTCGCGCTCCTGCTTCCGGTGTTCGTCGCGTTCTCGCGCATGTATCGCGGCATGCACCATCCGCTCGATGTCGGCGCGGGCGCGCTGGTCGGCATCGGCGCGGTGGTGGTGCTGCTGTTCGCGTGCCGGGCCGCCGGCGTGGCCGCGCTCGCGCCGGCCCCGGTCCGGAGCGGCGCCCGGCCCTCCTCGCGACAACCCCAGCCCGTGGCATGAAGGTCGCGGTCGTCGCACACGCGGAGAAGACGCTCGGCGACGGGTTGCCGGCGCTACGACGCACGCTCGCCAAGGCGGGCGTCGAGGAGCCGCTCTGGTACGAGGTGCCCAAGGCCAAGAAGCCACCTGGGCAGGTCGAGCGCGCGCTCGAGGCCGGGGCCGATCTCGTCTTCGCCTGGGGCGGCGACGGGACGGTGCGCCGCTGTCTGAGCGTGCTTGCCGGCACGAAGGTCCCGCTCGCGGTGCTTCCAGCCGGGACGGCGAACCTGTTCGCCACCAACCTGGGCATCCCGTCCGAGCTTGAGCGGGCGGTGCAGATCGGGTTGTACGGGCGGACGCGCAAGATCGACGTCGGCCGTTTCGAGAAGGAACGCTTCGCCGTCATGGCCGGCGCCGGCTTCGACGCGGAGATGATCCGCGACGCCGATGACCTCAAGGAGCGCGTCGGCCGCGTCGCCTACCTCCTCAGCGGCTCGCGCCACCTGCGCCTGTCCGGCTTCGACGCGCAGATCAAGGTGGACGGCGCCGACTGGTATAAGGGGCGCGCCACCTGCGTGCTGCTCGGCAACCTCGGCGACATCTTCGGCGGCGTGGAGGTGTTCCCCGACGCGCGGCCCGACGACGGGATGCTCGAGCTCGGCGTCTGCACGGCCGAGGGCCTCGCCCAGTGGACGCGGACGCTCGCCCGAACCGCGGTGAGCGACCCCAGCAAGTCGCCGTTCGTCCGCGTCACGAAGGCGCGCAAGGTCAAGGTCGAGCTCGACCGCAAGGTGCGCTACGAGCTCGACGGCGGCGATCGCAGCAAGGTGCGGGACTTCAAGGTGAAGGTGGAGGAGGGCGCGCTGCGCGTCCGCGTACCCAGACCAGACCCCGAGGAGCGATGACCATGGGCCATTCGAACGCGAGTACCGCACAGGGGCCCCTGCGCGAGGCCAAGTCGACCGGGGATGCGATCGCGAACGCGCGCTGGTTCGAGTGGCTCGCCCGCGCCGGGCTTGTCGCCCGCGGCGCGATCTACGGGATCATCGGCGTCCTCGCGCTCGAGGTGGCGTTCGGCGCCGGCGGCAAGACGACCAACCAGTCGGGCGCGCTGGCTGAGCTCGCGCAGCAGCCCGGCGGGAAGATCCTGCTCGTCCTGATGGCGATCGGCCTCTTCGGCTACGCGTTCTGGCGCCTGCTGCGCGCCGCCGTCGGCCACGGGCCGGAGGAGACCGACGACGGCATGGAACGGCTGAAGGGCCTTGACAGCGGGATCGCGTACGCGGGGCTGTTCGTCACCTGCCTGTCGATCCTGCTCGGCTCCGGCGGCGGCTCGAGCAGCCCGGACAAGGCGACCGGCGGCGTGCTCGGGTGGCCGGGCGGCCAGGTCATCGTCGCGATCGCCGGGCTCGTTCTGATCGGCGTCGGCCTCTACCAGGGTTATGAGGGCGTGAAGAAGAAGTTCCTCGAGAAGTCCAAGACCGGGGAGATGAGCGAGAAGACCGAGAAGGCGTTCACCACGCTGGGGATCGCCGGCCATCTCGCGCGCATGGTCGTCTTCGCCCTGATCGGCTACTTCCTGTTCAAGGCCGCGATCGACTTCGACCCCGACAAGGCGGTCAGCGTCGACGGCGCGCTCGCCGCCGTGGCCAAGGCGTCCTACGGCCCAATCCTGCTGGGCATCGTGGCGGCGGGCATGATCGCCTTCGGGGCCTACTCGATCGCCGACGCCCGCTACCGCCGCGTCTGACCGCGGTCGATCTCGAGCGCCATCACGCTCAGCGGTCGTTCAAACAGTCCACGAGCGGCCTCCAGGAACCGCACAGCCCTCTCCGCGAGACGCTTCCGCATGCGCGGCGAACGTCCCGGGAATGCTCCTGGCCGCGACGCAAGTCGAACGCGAGCTCCATCTCGGCGCGCAAAAGCAGGATCTCGATCGACGCAGCCCGGAGACCCAGCGCCTCCGCCCCGCGCCGAGGCGTCGTCCAACGCGGACTCGACGTCGGAGACCCGAGAGAGGAATACAACCGCCGAGAAACGCCGGCGCCACCACGAGCGTGTAGACGAACGGGGGTCGCGCTCACTGCTTCTGGCAGGTTGCGAGCGTCTCCGTAGCCCAACCCAAGACACGCGCTCGGGTGAGGGAGCGAGCGCTGTCGGCCCGGCTACCGGGTGGAGTTCGCACAAGGACATCGCAGGCAAGGCCCTCAAGAAGCTGGCCGGCCCGCACGTCCCCGCGTCGCTGACCAAGCTCGAGCAGGCCGTCAAGCGCGCCCACGCCGCCTACGACAAGGCCGAGACCGGCGCGCGCGAGCAGCAGCGCGCCGAGCGCCAGGCCACCGTGCCGGAGACGGACGACGGCCTCGGCGACGAGCTCGACGCGGACCTCGACGACGCCGCCTAGCCCGAGCGCCGCCCACCGGCGGGCCGACACCGCCAGCCGATGGTGGCACGCCCTGGCGGGCGTGCGGGTGGCGGGGGATCGGCCCGCCAGCGGGGCGGGCCCAAGCCCCGAAAGGAGCC
>JBBQLH010000155.1:0-5742 GCA_038327685.1 Solirubrobacterales bacterium | reverse complement strand
ATCGCGAAACCAGGACGGCAGGCCCGTTCCCACAACCGATCCGCCATCGCGACCGTACCCGCGCAGCCGCAGAGTTCGCGTCGACTTCGCCTCGCGCGCACGCGCGCGGTGGGTGGCTCCAGTGCGCATTGGATGGCTTGCGGGACTGCGGTCAACCTTTGACGCGATCCGTTTCGTAGGCCCACATGGCGAGCTCGACGCGGTTGCGGGCACCCAGCTTGCTCATGAGGCTCGCGAGGAGGCTTCTATGTCTGTCAAGAGCAGGGTCCGATGGTGCGGGCGCGGGGCGGTCGGGGTTCGGGGGTCTGGTGGGGGCCGGTCGCTTCGAGGATGCGGAAGAGCCGGCGTGCGAGGTAGCGCTTGAGGCAGCGTTTGATCTCGCGGGGCGTTTTGCCTTCGGCTCTGCGGGCGGCGTAGGCGCGGGTGGCGGGGTCGTGCTTGAGGCGGGTGAGCACGATGGTGTGCAGCGCGCAGTTGAGTTGGCGGTCGCCGGCGCGGTTGAGGCGGTAGCGAATGGTTTGGCCGGAGGAGGCGGGGATCGGTGCGGCGCCGCCGAGCATCGCGAACGCGGCGTCGTTGCGCAGGCGGCCGGGATGTGACCATCAGCAGAACAGCTGGGCGGCGGTGATCGGGCCGACTCCGATCTCGGTGAGCAACTGCGGAACGTTGCGGGTGACGAGCCGCTCGAGCTCGCTTTCGAGGTCGCTGGCTTCGGCCTCGAGCGCTTGGACGCGGCGGGCGGTGTGGCGCAGGGCAATGATCGTGGCGCGGTGCTCGTCGCTGTGGGTGGGCAGCGTTCGCAGTCGGGAGCAGCGGGCGACGAGCTCGTCCGTGGGCGTGTTGCGTAGCTGGTGGCGTAGCTCCTCGCGGGCGGTCACGACGAGCGCCTTGAGGTGGTTGACGGCGCGGGTGCGGGCGCGGATCGCTCCTCGGCGCGTGACGAGGAGGACCCGGACCGCTTCGCGCTCGCCGCGCCGCCGGGGCTGGGCGAGGTGTTCGCGCGTGAGCGCTTCGCGCGCGGCGCGGATCGCGTCGAGCGCGTCGGACTTCGCGCCGTCGCGCCGCGCCGGACGCGCGGGGCGCTCGACCTCGACGACCCATTCGCCGTGGGCGAGGAGGAAGCTGGTCAGGCCCGCGCCGTAGCTGCCGCTTGACTCGATCGCCCAGACGCGCCGACTCGCGGCGTGTTGTCTGGCGTAGCGCAACACGCGCTTGTAGCCGAACGCGTCGGCGGCGACGGTGGTCTGACGCTCGATGACGCCGCCGGCGGTGAGTATCGCGGCGGCGTGGGCATCACGGTGGGTGTCGACGCCGATGACATAGTCGACCTGATCTGCGAGCATGACTTCTCGACCTCCGGCATGAGGTTGAAGGGATCGGTGGTCGGCCTGGCAAACCGCGCGGCGAGACTGTGATGAGTCACGCTCCGATAGATCGGGGCGGACAGGCTTCTGATGAGGCCAGCGGTGCGACCGCCAGGCCGACGCCGACGAGCGCAGACCGACACCTCCAAGGCCAGGACACGCCCGGCTGGCCGAACGGTCAATGAGTCTTTGGGGTCAAGCCCGCCATCGCCGACGCCAGCTTGAACAACGCCAGGACAACCTGGAGATCAGATACTCACAGTGCGTCTTCGTGGTGCTCAGGCTGATGAACAGCTCGTCGGCGATCTCGGCGTTCGTGCGTCCGCTGGCCACCTTTGCCAGCACCTCCTTCTCGCGCGCGGTCAGCGGCTCGCTCGGCTGGGCCGGCGGCGCGTCCGCGAGCGAGCCGGAGAACGCGGCCAGCAGGCGCGCCGTGACGTTGGGGGCGATCAGCGCATCGCCGTTCGCGGCGGAGTGGATCGCCTGAACCAGCAGCTGTGGACCGGCGTCCTTGAGCAGGAAGCCGCGGGCGCCCGCCTTGAGGGCGCCGTGCACGTACTCGTCGAGGTCGAAGGTCGTGATAACCACGATCGCCATCGGGTCGTCCACGTCGGGCCCGGCCAGCAGCCGGGTCGCCTCGATGCCGTCCAGCTCGGGCATGCGGACGTCGAACAGGCACACATCGGGACGGAGCTCGCGTGCGAGAGCCACCGCCTCGCGCCCGTCGGCGGCCTCGCCCACCACCTCGATGTCGGGCTGGGCGTCGAGGATCATCCGGAGCCCGGTGCGGACGAGCTCCTGATCGTCGGCCACGAGCACGCGAACGCTCATCTCCCCTTCCCCTTCCGCGGCAGCACGGCCGTGACCGTCCACCCGCTGCCGGCGCTCGGGCCGGACTCGAGCGTGCCCCCCAGCAGCGCGGCGCGCTCGGTCATCCCGACGAGACCGTAGCCGGACGACCGGTCCGCCGCCGGCGGCCCGCCATCGCCGTCGTTGCGCACCGTCAGGCGGACGCAGTCACGGTCGACCGGTGACGCGCACGTCGATGCGGGTGGCGTGGCGTGCGTGCCTGACCGCGTTCGTGATCGACTCCTGAGCAATACGGTAGATGGCGGCGCCGACCAGCGGTCGGAGGTCGTCGAGGTCGCCGACCAGCTGCACGTCGACGCGCGGTCCGCCACCGTGGGCGTGGGCGAGCCGCTCGATGTCGGCGAAGCCGCGCTGCGGCGCACGGTCGGCGTCCTCCCCGTCGCGCAGCGCCCCGACCAGCGCCCGCAGGTCGGCGAGCGTGCGCGAGGCCGCCTCCTCGATGACCTCGAGAGCGTCCACGGCGGCGCCGGGTCGCGACGCGGCAAGCGTGCGGCCAGCCTGGGCGCGGATGGCGATCGCCGAGACGTGATGGGCGACCGTGTCGTGCAGCTCGCGCGCCAGCTGCTCGCGCTCGCGGAGCCTGATCTGGTCGGCCTCGCGCAGCCGCGAGCTGGCTCGGTAGCGAATCGCGGCGCCGAGCGCGGCGGGAAGCGCCAGAAGCAGCGGTCCGGCCGCAAGCTCGGCGAAGTTCCCGCCGATCGCCGTCGGGAGCGCGTGCGCGGCCACGGCGATCGCCATCCCGGCCACCGCCTCAACGCCGCTGCCCCACCGGAACAAGGCGTATGGAACCAGCAGGACGTACGCCGCGGTGTAGAGCTCCATCGGCTCGCCGGTGCCCACGAGCGTCGCCGCGTCGCCGAGCACGATCGAGCCGAACACCACCGCGGTCACGAGGACCGGGCGCGTGCGCCGCCACGGCAGGCAGATCGCCGGAGCCACGCCCGCGACCAGCGCCACGCCCGGCCACACCAAGTCGTCGCGCAGGGTCGCCTCGAGCAGCCCGGCCGCCACCTGCGCCGCGACCAGCACCCAGTCGCGCCGGAGCGGCGCAGGCGCGTGCGGGGCCGGCGGCTCGGCCAGGAACGATCGGACGGCACTCGTCACCACGGCGCCACCGTAGACGGCCGGCGCGGGTCGCGCCATCGGCCGGAAGTGCAGACGCCACTCGGCCGAAAAGAGGACGCAACTGTGACCGCTCGCCCGATGGTCTTCGCCGCGGTCTCCGGCCACCATCGACCCCATGTCGCAGACCCTGTAACCAGCCGAGAGGACTCACATGACCGCCGAAACGAAGTTCGAACCGGCCAACGTGAACGTGAGAATCAAGATCGCGGCGCTCTGGACGTCGATGCTGTTCGTCTTCGCCTACATCGACATCTTCAGCCTCTACCGACCCGACTTCCGGGCCGCCCTCGAGGCGGGGGAAATCGGCGGGTTCGCCGTCAACCAATCGTTCCTGGTGGGGACCACCGCCTATGTGGTCATCCCCAGCGTGATGGTGTTCTGCGCGCTCACTCTGCGCCCACGAGTCAACCGAATCGTCAACATCGCGCTGAGCGCCATGTATGCGGTGACCATCATCGTGGGCGCGATCGGCGAGTGGAGCTACTACATCCTCGGCAGTGCCATCGAGGTCGCACTGCTCGCGGCCATCGTCTACTACGCCTGGACCTGGCCGAAAGAAACTCCACGAACGTCCACGACCGGTCGCGCGGCACCAACCGCGTTACGCCGAGGCTGACTTCGTCGGCTGACGACCCGACTGCTGTGCGCTACTGCTTTTCCATCGCAGCTCTGATCGGAACGGCTGCCGGGACTCGCGCCTGGAGGCGCGTTTCGCAAGCCGAACCCCCACCGGCACACCCGCGGCGCTGAGCAGGCACTTCGCTGCCAAGCGGGGAGGGGGCGTGCCGTAAGCCTGGTTCGGTGATGTGTGCCGGTGAACGTCCGACAAACGGCACATAATGTCGGGGTGTCCGCGCTCAAGATCGGCTACGCCCGCCTCTCCACCGAGGCGCAGGACCTGACCGCCCAGCGCGACGCGCTCCCCGCCCTCGGCGTCGAGTCGGACCGCGTTTACGTCGACCACGGCTTCACCGGCACCAGCCGCGACCGGCCCGGGCTCCGCCAAGCGCTGGCGGCGTGCCGTGCCGGCGATGAGCTCGTCGTGACCAAGCTCGACCGGCTCGCCCGCTCGCTGCCCGACGCGCGCGCGATTGCCGACGAGCTCACCCGCCGGCACGTCAAGCTCAACCTCGGCGGGCCGGTGCACGACCCTGACGATCCCGTCGGGCGACTGCTGTTCAACGTGCTGGCCATGGTGGCCGAGTTTGAGGCAGACCTGATCCGCGCGCGCACGCGCGAGGGCATGAAGGTCGCCAAGGCCAAAGGCCGCCTGCGCGGCAAGCAGTTCAAGCTCAGCCCGATGCAGGAAGCGCATCTCGTGGAGCTCTATCGCGCCGGCGAGCACACCGTCAGCGAGCTCGAAGAGCTGTTCTCAGTGACTCGTTCGACCGTCTACCAGGCGGGTCCGTCATGCGGCCGGGCGAACGGGCGCCACGGCGGCTGACGCGGCCGCGTAGCCGCCCGCGATCGCCGCGAGCCGTTTCGCGCTCACAGCGGCTTCAGCGCATGCCGGCCCCTGGCGGTTTCGCGGTGGAGGCGTAGCGTCGCGGGCAAGGCCAGTCGAGTGCGCCGGCCAGGTGACGATCCAAGCGAGGACGGGCCGCTGCGCGAGGCGGCATTGGATCGACTCGTCGGCGAGCTGGTCGCCCGGCGTGCGCGCGGCGGGCTGTCGCCTGGCGAGGTCCGCGCCGCGGCAGCCAGGGTGGGCATCGGCAAGCGGACGCTATGGCGCTGGATTGCCGTCGGAGGCCGACCTACGCGTGACCGTTCGAGCCCGCGGCGGTTCGTGCTCACGCCGGAGCTGCGCGATGCGTATCTGCGGCTGGGCGGGAACGTCGCCGCGGTGTGGCGCGAAGTGGTCTACCCCGGGAGTGATGGAGTCGGGTTTCTAGAGTCGTCCGGTAGATACGGAGATTCAGATGCCTCGCAGCTACCCGCCGGAGATGCGTCGTCAGGTGGTCGAGCTTGCTCGATCCGGGACGCGCGTCAAGCAGCTCGCCGAGACGTTCGCCATCAGTGAGGCGACGGTCTACAACTGGACCAAGCAGGACAAGATCGATCGTGGTGAGAGCGAGGACTGAGCACCGACCAGATCGAGTTGACCGCCGCCAAGCGCCGGATCAAGCAGCTCGAGACCGAACTCGCCGTGTCGCGGAAGGTCAACGAGGTGTTCCTCAGCCAGGACCTGGCCCCAAAAGTCTCTACCCGGTGATCGATGCTCTGACCGGGCAGGGAATCGATATTCGCCACGCCTGCCGAACCCTCGCAGTCTCGGAGTCCGGCTACTACGCGTGGAAGGCCGGCTGACCTCTCCGCGGGAGCTGCGACGGATCTGGCTGGCCGGTGAGATCGTCGACGTCCACAAGGCCTCAGGCGGCACTTA
>JBBQLH010000154.1:0-5784 GCA_038327685.1 Solirubrobacterales bacterium | reverse complement strand
CGTGCTGGCGTTCCTCGAGAGCCTCGGATAACTATGCCGACAACCGCCGCGCTCAGTAGCACCAGAAGCCCGCCCCGATCGACTGGCCGCCAGCGATCCGAGCAGCGTGTTCGCATAGTCCCGGCGTCGGCCTAGTTCGTCCTATGCCGACGTCCGCATAGGACGAAGAACCGCGCCACGTCCATGTCGCTGGGGTCGACGGTCGTGAGGTTGTGGACGAGAGCGTGGCCGAGGTCGAGGTTCGCCCCGTGCGCCTGGTCGGTCAGCTCCCGCAGCTGCGCGTCACGCTCCCGCTTCGCCGCGGCGACCGGGTCCGCCGGTCGCTTGCTGGCGCGGGCGGCCTTCTTCTCCTTGGCCGCCGCGGCGATCTTTGCCTCGAGGTCGTCGTGGGTGCGCTTGATCGCGCCCTTGACGAGCTCGCGGTACAGCGGGCGGTCGACGATGATCGGCCGGCCCTGCTGGAACTCGATCAGGACGCCGGCGGCGCGCGCCTGGTCGACATCTGAGTCGTTGAACCGGACTTGGGGTGGCCCGTAGGCGTAGCGGTCGAGCTGGCGGTGCAGCTTCTCGGTGTCGGCGTAGAGCTGCTCGGTCTTCTTGCCGAGGCGCAGCTCGGCGATCTCGTGCGAGCTCGCTGATTGCAGGTAGGCGGCGAACACCTTCCTGTTCCCGGCGTGCGTCAGGGCGGCGTCGAGCACCCAGCCGGGCTCGCGAGTGAGCCGCTCGGCGGCCCAGGCGTTGCCGTCGTCGAGGTAGGCGATGACGGCGTCGAGCAACGCCGGCGTGACCGTGCCGATCGCGCGCAGCTGGTCGACGGCGGCCAGGTGGATGACGTCCTCGCCGATCAGCTGCTGGGCGCGCTCGGGCAGTTCGAGGATCTTCACACGCGAGGTCACGCGGCTTTTCGGCCAGCCAAGCGCCTGCGCGACGCCGTCCTCCGTGAGGCCGCGGGCGAGCATCGCGTCGACGGCCTTGGCCTCCTCGTAGGGGTTCAGCTGCTTGCGCGTGATGTTCTCCACGGCGCGGTCGGCGTCCTCGGTCTCGGCGTCGCGCACGACGACCGGCACCTCGGCCAGGCCGAGCGAGCGCGCGGCCGCGACCCGGTGGAAGCCCGCGACGAGCTCGAAGCCGTCGCCGTCGTCGCGCACGACTACCGGCACGAGGATGCCCTGCAGCTTGATAGAGCCGGCGAGCGCCTGGACGTGCGCGGCGTCGAGCGCGCGCACGTTCTCGGGCACGCGGATCTGGTCGAGCGCGACCTGCCGCCCGGCGTCTTGGATGGTCGTGGACACGTGGTCCTCCTGTTGGACTCGGTGGCCCGCCCCGCTGGCGGGCCGATCCCCCGCCACCCGCACGCCCGCTAGGGCGTGCCACCCTGGGTGGCGGGTCGGCCCGTCAGCGGGCGGCGTACTCGCTCGCGCGCATCGCCTCGTAGCAGGCCAGGACGGTGCGAAATGCGTCGACCGCGCCGTCGCCGAACTCGGCGGCGACGGCGAGCAGGTCACGCACGCACGGCGCCTCGTCGTGCTCACGGCGCTCGACGTAGCGGCCGACGAGCGTGGCGACCGCGAGGTCCTGCTCGGTGAGCTGGTCGCGCTCCGCGCGGTCGGCGTAGTCGCGATCGGTCATCGGTCGCGCTCCGACTGATCGGCCAGGAGGCAGCAGGGCCCGATCGCGGGGATAACGTTCCACTCGGCGGCCTGCTGCAAGTAGTCATCGACGACTGCTTCGAGTTCAGCCATCGTCACGAGCTCGCGCTCGATGACGTAGTGGCGACCCTCGCCGCACGCCGGATCGTCGACGAGGCGTACGACGCCGAGGACGCGTTGGCCGTGGATCACCCGTGCGCCGGTGCTGACGGTGTAGCGGGCGAGTTCGACGCGCTCGCTCGTCGCGCCGGCGCGGACCGGGGGCGGAGTGGTCGAGGCGGTCACGAGCGGCCTGCCTTCCA
This sequence comes from Solirubrobacterales bacterium, assembly GCA_038327685.1. Taxonomy (GTDB): domain Bacteria; phylum Actinomycetota; class Thermoleophilia; order Solirubrobacterales; family Solirubrobacteraceae; genus DASQFQ01. The sequence continues at coordinate 3,833 of JBBQLH010000154.1, read as the reverse complement.
GGTCGCGCTGCCGTATCCGGTCGTCTCGAGGCCCTCGACGACCTTGGCGCTGTCGCCGGGGCCGCGGGCCATGTCGTCCTGCACGGCGCGGATCTCGCGGCGGCGGTCGGCGACGGGCTCGGGCCGCCGGCGCTTGAGTGCGTCGATCGCGCGCGATGCCTCCGTCCGGGTCCTTGGGATCACGAACGTAACGCCGCGCTGGATGGCCAGCTGGCGCAGGTAGCGCTGCTGGCGAGCTGTGGGTGGCGGACCGCCGGGCTGGCTGGTCTGCGGGTGGTGATCGGTCATGGCTGCGCCAGGGCGCGGCGCGCGGGGCGGTCAAGCCCTGGTCCGTCAGGACTCGCGAAGCGACCCGCAGGGCAGGGCTTGACGGCCCCCGATGCGCGCCGTGCTTGGCTGGCGGACAGGACCGAGCGCCGCCCGCAGGCACACCTGTCAGCCGGTCGACTGAACGACGATGTCTGGCTCGGCTACGGCAGCAGTTCGGCCGCGCAGCTCAGCCAGTCGAAGTGCTTGGGCAGCTGCCCATAGCTGTCGCGAACGGTGCCCCAGTCACCACCGAAGCTCGGCGTGAGCCACCGGCCGATGACCACGGACGCGACGTGCGCCGCGCCCGCGCGACGTAGCGCGGCGGCGGCTGACTGGGCCGAGCTGCCGGAGACCCAGGTGTCGTCGATCAGAAGCACCGATGCGCCGGCCAGCTCGCGCGATGTGGCGTAGCGTCCGGGGTCGAAGTACCTGCCGACCAGCTCTGTGTCGGTCGGTCGCAGCAGGCGCTCAAAGCGCGCCGCGGTGTGCTCGACGACCGTTCCGACGATCGTCCGGAGTCCGGGACGAGCTTCGTCGTTGTGCGTCGTCTTGCTCGGCACCACCGTGACGACGTTGAACATCTCCACGCCGCTCGCATGGGCGACGTGGTCCTCGTGCGCGATCAGGAAGCGCCAGAGGATGGCGGCCAGGCGCATCGCGTGGTGATAGCGCGTGGCGTAGAGGGACTCGTCCTTGTAGCCGCGCAGCGCGAGCGCGAGCTGGCCGTTTCGCGGCGCATAGGAGATCGGAACCACGACGTCGAGCTCGGAGGCGCCGACGCAGCTGATGCACTGCGCAAACGCTGGATCGTGGAACGTCCAGCAGATCGGACACACGCCCGGACCCGGGGCTGCCATGTTGCGCAGAGCACCGGCCATCGTGTCGCTGAGCTCGACGATCGAGACTGAGCGACGGCCCTGCTCTGGCTCAGATGGCAAGGCTCAGCTTCGGCGCGTACAGGCCGTCGAGCCGGTCGACGACCTCGGCGACGCCGTCGACGACGTACACGCCGGGACGTTCGGCGTACTGCTGCGCCCACTCGTGTTCGCCGACAAGGGATCGCAGCAGCACGACCGGGCGGCCGTGTTCGAGGGCGAGCCGCGCCTGCATGCGCGCGCCGCTGGTGTAGGAGGCCTCGACCACCACGGTGGCGCGGGAGATCCCGGACATCACCGCGTTGCGCATCGGGAACGTGTGCTTCCGCGGGCCCTGGTCCGGCCAGAACTGTGAGATGACCGCGTGATCGCGGCCCAGGCGAGCCTGCAGCTCGGCGTTCTCCTTCGGGAACGCCTGGTGCAGCCCGGTGCCGATGACCGCGATCGTCCGCCCGCCGGCGTCGAGAGCCGCGCGGTGAGCTGCGGAGTCGATCCCGGCCGCGAGCCCTGAGACGACGACGTATCCCGCGTCGACGAGGTTGCCGGCGATCTCCGCCGCCTTGCGCAGCCCCAGGTCGGTCGCGCTTCGTGTGCCGACCACTGCGATCGATCGCTCGTCGCAGAGTTCGACTTGGCCGCGCACGGTGAGCATCAGGGGCTTGTCGTGCACAGTGCGCAGGTTCAGCGGATAGTCCTCGTCGAGCACGGTCACGACGTCGATGCCTTCGCCTAGCCAGGCTCGCAGGTCGGCCATCGCATCCGTGATCGCGCCTTCGAGATGCGCGCCGGGATCGGCGTCGAGACTCAGTTGCGCGCCCCCGAGCAGCTGCTCGAGCGCCTGAAGTGGCGTGTCGTGGTCTTCGAGCAGCTCCGTCGCGAGCCGCGGCTTGGCCCTGCGCAGAAGGGCGATCAAGGCGGCGTGTTGGCGATCAAGCGTCATGGCGACGAACACATGTTCGTAAGAAGAGGCTAGCCTGCGGTCCGGCGGTACGAGCGTATCCCGGGCCGCGGATAGCGGTCGCGAGCGACGACGAGCCGCGCCGCCTGGCACACTTGGCAGCGGCGATCCTCGGCGTCAGCAGCGCGCTCACGCGCTCGCGGCGGGCCGCACGCTCTTGCCGGCGCTGGGCTTCCCGCTCGACGGCACGCTGCGCGCGCCACTCGCGGATCGTCATGCCCTCGGGGATGTCGGTGTGGACGTAGATGAAGTCGTACGAGCCGCGCCGGTCGGTCATGACGCCGCCTCGAGCCCGAATAGGCGCCGCAGCTCGGCGCCTAGGCGAAGGAAGTCGTCCCCGCGGGCGTCGTAGCCGAACAGCGGTCCCGCGAGGTCGTAGATCGTGCCGCCACGCCGGCAGCGCCCGAAGCAGTACCAGCCGCGCTCGGGCGACTCGTAGACGTGCAGGCTTGCATGCCGATCGTCGTGGAAGGGGCAGGGCACCTTGCGGTGGCGCGGGACCTCGACGCCGAGCAGTCGCCGGACGTACAGGCCCGGTGCGATCGCGAGGAGCGGGTCATCGCCGCGATGCTGGGCGGGCATGACCGTCGCTCGCTTGGGAGCCGGCGGGTCGGCGAGCGATCCCACGACGTCTGCCGCGGCGACGCGCCGCTTGACCTCGAGCCGGATCGCCTCGACCGCCGTCGGCGGCTCGTGCTTGTGGGACAGCGTCGACGGGACCCTGAGGATCCGCGCGGCGTCGGCGGACACGGGGTCGGCGCCGAGCGCGTGCGCGAGGCGCCGGTTCGCGCGCTCAACCTCGTCGGTGCGGAGAGGGGCGTTCAGCGGCCAGTAGGCGTGGCAGTTGTTGCCGGTGCCGGACGCGATCACGATCGACGGCGTCGGCTCGAAGTCGTGCAGCGCGGCGACGGCGTCCGCGCCGTCGCAGTCCGCCCAGAGGACGAAGGCTCGCTTGACCGCATCACGCCCACCGTGTCGGCGCGTGCGCGGCGCGCAGCCGACGTAGACGTCCGTCCTGCGGCCGAGCGCGATCGCGCGGGTCGCCAGCCCGCGCAAGCGGGTGGGGCGGTCGAAGACCTGCCCCATCCGCTGGCCGTCGTCCAACCGGTAGCGCAGCTCCATCAGGTCGTCGCGATCGGCGGAACCGGCGAGCGCGGCGAGGAACCGGGTGGCGGCCTCGTGTCGTGTGGTGGTCGTGGTGCTCATGGCTGGTCACGTGAGAAGTCGTCGGGCCCGCGGCCGGTGCTGCGCCGCGGGCCCGCGATGGTGGTCAGGCGGCCTGGTGGGCCTCGCGCGCCTCGCCGTCCGTGGCGGGCTGTTCGGGCGGGGCCTCGTCGCTGGCCTGACCGTTGGAGCGGTTGCGGCTGGCGAGGAACTCGACGCGCTCGGCGACGATGTAGATCCGGGAGGCGTAGTTGCCGTCCTGGGTCTGGAACTCGTCGAACAGCAGGCGACCGTCGATCGCGACCTCGCGGCCGGACTTGAGGTACTGCGCGCAGGCGTTGGCCTGGGCGTCGAAGCACTTGACGTCGAAGTACCCGTCGTGGCCCTGCTTGCCGGCGCGCTTGACGGCGATCCGCAGCGTGCAGATCGCGGTCCCGCTCTCGGTCTCGAGGAACTTCGGGTCCTTGGTGAGGTGCCCCGTGCCGGTCCAGCGGTTCATGGTGTCCTCCTTGCCCCTCTTGTCGGGG
>JBBQLH010000153.1:0-5816 GCA_038327685.1 Solirubrobacterales bacterium | reverse complement strand
CGCGACGAAGACGGCAGCGCGGCTCGACGTGCTCGAGAAGCGCCAGACGAAGGTCGCCGCGGCGATCGAGGCGCGGCGCAATGCTGTGTCGCAGGTGCGCGGGCAGCTCGTCGACCGCCGCGACCAGTTCGCTGCCGTGCGCTCCCACCAGGCGACCGCGCTGGCGAGCACGCGCGACAGTCGCAAGCACCTCGAGGGCGACCTCGCCGACCTCGTGGCCGCCAACGCGAAGGTCCAGGCGCAGCTCTCCGCCGCCGAGAACGGGACGGCGCCGGTCTCCTCGGGGCCGATCCGCCCCGGCTCCGGCGGCCTCATCTGGCCCGTCAACGGCCCGATCGTCTCGCCGTTCGGCATGCGCTGGGGCCGCCTGCACGCCGGCGTCGACATCGCCGTCCCGTCGGGCACGCCGGTCCATGCCGCGAAGGCCGGCAAGGTCCTCATCGCGGGCTGGGTCAGTGGCTATGGCAACTACACGTGCATCGGCCACGGGGGCGGCTTGTCCACGTGTTACGCCCACCAGTCGAGCATCGGGACCTCGGTCGGCGCGAGCGTCTCACAGGGCCAGGTGATCGGCTCCTCCGGCTGCACGGGGCACTGCTTCGGCCCGCACGTGCACTTCGAGACGCGCATCAACGGCGTCCCGGTCAACCCGATGACCTACCTGTAGGCCGCCGCCGTACCCTGTAGGGAGCCGTGCTCCCCGAAGTCGACATCCTCGGGCTGAACATCCAGATGTTCGGCGTCATGCTCGCGCTCGCGCTCGTCTCCTCGGGCGTGCTCGCGGCCCGGCGGCTGAAGGAGCTGGGGCTGCCGGTCGACTGGGTCTACGAGATCATGTTCTGCGCAGGCGCGGGCGGCGTCGCGGGGGCGAAGCTCTGGTACGTCGTCGAGAAGGGCGACGTCGGGAGCCTGTTCTCGGGCACCGGGCTCGTGTTCTACGGCGGCGCGATCGGCGGGGCGCTAGCGGTGATGGCCTACGCCCACTACCGCGGCTTCCTCGACCACCGGCTGTTCGACATGGGCGCTCCCGGTCTCGCGATCGGCTACGCGGTCGGGCGGCTCGGCTGCCAGCTCGCCGGCGACGGCGACTACGGGATCCCCTCCAACCTGCCGTGGGCGATGGCTTATCCCGATGGCACGGTGCCCACCACGGTCCGCGTGCACCCGACGCCGATCTACGAGTTCCTCGTGATGGGCGCGGTGACGTGGTGGCTGTGGAGCCGCCGCGACAAGGCGCGGCCGGGCACCCTGATCGGCTGGTGGGCCCTGCTGGCCGGGGTCGAGCGCTTCCTCGTCGAGTTCATCCGCCGCAACGACGACGTCGCCGGGCCCTTCAGCCTCGCTCAGTTCGTCTCCGTGGGCCTGATCGTCGCGGGGAGCTGGTGGCTGCTGCGCGCGCGTGCCCGCGCTCAGAGCTCGACGACCGTGCCGAGCCCGCGCTCCTCGGCGCCGCGCAAGGCGAGAGCGGCGGCCGCGTCGTCCTCGAGCCCGACACCGACGGACTTGTAGAGCGTCAGCTCGTCCGGGCCGCTGCGCCCGGGCCGCGTGCCGGCGACGAGCTCGCCCAGCTCGGCGTGGACGCGCGCGCCTTCGAGGTCGCCGCTGCCCGACGGCGGCGGCGCGAGGGCGGACTCGCGCGACTCGACCACCACGCGCGAGTCGCGCACCGTCGCCTCGTCGAGCTCGCGGCCGCTCGTCGTGTAGCCGACGGAGTTGACGTGCGCGCCGGGCGCGAGCCACTCGCGCCGCAGCACGGGCTCGGTGGCGGGGGTGGCGGTGCAGACGACGTCCGCGCCGCGGACAGCCGCCTCGATTGAGGCGGCCGCAGTGACGCCGAGGCGCTCCGCCAGCGCCCGCGCCGCCTCCGGCCGTCGCCCGGCGATCCGGACCTCCGCCCAGTCGCGCTCGCGCAGCAGGGCGCGCACGTGCGTCTCGCCCTGAACGCCGGTGCCGACGACCGCCAGCACCGCGCCGTCCGCCCTTGCCAGCAGCCGCGTGGCCAGGCGCGAGCCGGCCGCCGTGCGCAGCGCCGTGATCGCGTCACCGTCCATCAGGGCGACGGGGGTGCCCGTCGGGGCGTCGAAGACGACGATCGCCGCCTGGTGGGCGGGGTCGTGGCCCGGGAACAGCGACACGAGCTTGGCCGTGACCGTCGCGGCGCCGTGGGCGTGCGCGCCCATCAGCAGGACCGCGCCGTGACCGGGCACCTCGACGCCGGTGCGCGGCGGCATCGAGGCGCGGCCGGCGCTGAGCGCGGCGAACGCCGCCGCCAGCGCCTCGACCAGCGCATCGGGGTCCAGCGCCCGCTCGACGTCGGCGCGGCTGAGGACGCGCAGCCTCACAGCCCGGCGCCCCACGTGTCCGGGAGCCGGAAGCCCTCGGGGAACGGGTCGTCCGGGTCGAGCACGAACTGATGGACGCCCGTGATCCACGCGCGCCCCGAGATCGCCGGGACGATGGCGTCCGTCCCGCCGACCGTCGTCCGGCCGGCGACGCGCCCGACCAGGCGCGTACCGATCACGCTCTCGTTGACGAACTCCGCGCCCCTGCCTCGGCCAGAGGCCTCGTCACCGCTGTCGCTCGCGATCAGGTCGCGGGCGGCGAGCACGGCGAGGCGCGCGGAGGTCGCGGTGCCCGTCGCGCAGCGGTCGAGGCGCCCCGGGGCGACCACGGTCGCGTTGCGCGCGTCGCCGCCGTCGCGCGGGGCGGCCGTGAAGACGACGAACGACAGGACGCCGAGCGCCGGCTCGGCCGGGTGCGCGATCTCCAGCTGCTCCGCCACCGCCGGGCGGATGCGCTCGCCGAGCGCGGCGAGCTCGCGCGCCTCGGCGGGCACGATCGCGAAGCCGAGCGCCTCGGCGTCGACGAAGGCGCAGAACGCGCCGCCGTACGCGACGTCGACGCGCAGCTCCCCGAGCCCCGGCACGTCCACGGGCGCGTCGAGGTGGGTGGCGAAGGACGGCACGTTCTCGAACGTGATGCGCTCGCAGCGGCCATCGCGGCAGTCGGCGCGGATGCGGATCAGGCCCGCCGGCGCCTCGAGCACGAGCGAGGTCACCGGCTCGGTCATCGCGACCATCCCGGTCTCCAGCAGCACGGTGGCCGTGTTGATCGTGTTCGAGCCCGACATGCCCTCGTAGGAGCAGGACTCCATGATCAGGAACCCGGCGTCGGCCTCCGGATGCGACGACGGGAGCACGAGGTCGAGCGACAGCGGCGCCGAGCCGCGGGGCTCGAAGAGCAGCAGCCGGCGCAGCTCATCGCCCTCGCGCTCGAGGTGGTGCATCTTCTCGAGCATCGTCGTGCCGGGGACGTCGAGCACGCCGCCCACGATGATCCGGCTCGGCTCGCCCTCGGCGTGGGCGTCGACGCAGTGGATGATCCGGCCTCGCACGCCGCGACCCTACCGCGCGGCTTGCCGCAAGCTTCCTGCATGTCGAACGTTTCCATGGCCGAGATGCGATACGGACGTGCGCTGCTGGCGGGCATGGGCTGGGCGGGAGTCCTCGGCGGCGTGGCGCTGTGCGTCCTGATCTTCCTCTCCGCCTACCTCGCCCTCGACGACGCCCCGCGCAGCGTCGACCCGCGCAAGTCCAAGATCGTGCGCCTTCGGCCCGTGCCGGACGCCGAGCTTCCACGGGTGCCGCTCGGTCGTCCGCCCGCGGGCGGAGGCTCGCCGCGATCGCGGGCGAACGCGCCCGTCACCGCCCCGGTCCAGACCCCGCGGGCGGGGGCCACGGCCCCGCTTCCGGCCCAGGCACGCCAGCGCCCGGCGTCCACCGCCGGTGGCGGCGGCGCCCCGCAGCCGACGCTGGGGGACAGGACGAGCGAGGTCGTCGGCGCGGTGGGCACGGAGGTCGGCCGCGTCTCACCGCCGGCCGGTCAGGTCATCCAGCGCACGGGCGACACCCTGGGCGACGCGGTCGACACGCTGCTGCCGCGCCTGCAGCCGCTGGCGCCGCGCTAGATCACGCGGCGCAGCCAGCGCAGCGCGTGGCCCTGCAGCTCGGCGTCGTGCTGCACGGAGCGGTGGTGGCCGCCGGGGACGACCACGAGCTCGCTGCGCGGGTCGGGCGAGCGCCGCGCCAGCTCGCGCGAGTGGGCGGCCGGCACCTGCTCGTCGCCCTCGGCGTGCAGGAGCAGCAGTGGGATCGCGAGGTGCTCGACCGCGGCGTCGAGCGGGTGCTCGGCGAGGAACGCCTCGAGCGAGGGCACGTCGGCCGGGAACTCGAGCTTTCCGCTGCGCAGGCCGCGCCAGAGGCCGTCTGAGCTCGCCGGGCAGATGGCGACGACCGCGCGTGCGCCGAGGCGCTCGGCGGCGAGGATCGCGAGGTAACCGCCCATGCTCGACCCGCGCAGGGCCAGCCGGACATCGCCCAGCAGGCCCGCGACCGTGGCGACGTCGTCGAGCACGCGCCCGTCGAGTGAGCCGCCGGTGGCGCCGTGCCCGCGCTGGTCGAAGCAGACCGCCGACAGCCCGGCGGCGCGGGCCGCGCGCGCGAAGTCGTGATGGCTCTCCTTGCACGAGCGCGCGCCGTGCAGCACGACCACGCCGGCCCACGGATCGGCCTCCGGCAGCCACAGCGAGTAGGCCAGGCCGTCGACCTCGCCGAGCTCGGCCGGGGGAGCAGGGGTCTCATAGCGCATAATCGGCGCGCATCATGGCTGCCGCGACGCTGACCGTCTACCCCGAGGCCGCGTCCGTGCACGAGGGCCGCCTCGCGATCGGGGGCTGCGACGTGATCGAGCTCGCGCGCGAGTTCGGCACGCCCGCCTACGTCGTGGCCGAGGACGACCTCCGCGCCCGGGCTCGCGAGTTCCTGCGCGCGATGGCGGCGCACCACGGCGGGCGGGGCGAGGTGGCGTTCGCGTCGAAGGCGTTCCCGTGCACCGAGGTGCTGCGGATCTTCCGCCAGGAGGGGCTGGCGGTCGACGTGGCGTCGGCCGGGGAGCTGCATCTCGCCCGCGCCGCGGGCTACGAGCCGGCGGAGATCATCTTCCACGGCAACGCGAAGTCCGAGGCCGAGCTCGCGGAGATCGCCCGGCTCGGCATCACATGCGTGATCGACAACCTCGACGAGATCGACCGCCTGGGCCGGCACGCGGGGGAGAGGCTCGAGGTGATGCTGCGGGTCGTGCCCGAGGTCCAGACCGACACCCACCACGCCGTCGCGACGGGCCACGCCGACCAGAAGTTCGGACTCACGCTCGACGAGGCGCGCGCGGCGGTCGAGCGCCTCGGCGCGACGAGCTGGGCCCTCGTGACGGGCATCCACATGCACATCGGCTCGCAGCTCTTCGACCTCGCGCCCTACCGCGAGGCGATCGCGGCGATCGCCTCGCTCGGCGACTTCGACGGCTACGACCTCGGCGGCGGGCTCGCCGTCCCGTACACCGCCGAGCACCGGACGCCGTCGGTCGAGGAGTGGGTCGCGGGGATCGTCGACGCCGCGCACGAGCTGCTCGGGGCGCGCGCGAAGAAGCTCACCATCGAGCCCGGCCGCGCGCTCGTCGCCAACGCCGGCGTGACGCTCTACACCGTCGAGTCGGTCAAGCGCCGCGACTCCACGTGGGTGGCGGTCGACGGCGGCATGTCCGACAACCCCCGACCGCAGCTCTACGGCGCGCGGTATACGGCGCTTTCGGCGACACGGGCCGACGAGCCTGCGGACGAGGTCGTTAGCGTCGCCGGGATGCACTGCGAGTCGGGAGACGTCCTGACCGACGACGTGGCTCTGCCCTACCCGTGCCGCGGCGACCTGCTCGCGGTGCCCGCCACCGGCGCGTACACGCTCGCGATGGCATCGAACTACAAC
>JBBQLH010000152.1:0-5832 GCA_038327685.1 Solirubrobacterales bacterium | reverse complement strand
CGTAGTCGAACAGCAGCGAGGAGGCGAACGGCGACGCGGTCGCGGTCTCGACCTCGACGATGCTCAGCTCGCGCGAGTGCAGCTTGCGCAGGAGGTCCTGGAGCCCAGGGAGGTCGAGCACGTCGCGCAGGCACTCGCGGTAGGTCTCGAGGATGATCGGGAACTGGGCGTAGCGCTTGGCGACCTCGAGCAGCGTCTGCGACTTCAGCCGCTGCTGCCACAGCGGCGTGCGCCGGCCCGGGGTGGCGCGCGGGATGAGCAGCGCGCGGGCGGCGTTCTCGCGGGAGCGCGCGCCGAACAGCGCGGAGCCGCCGAGCTCCCCGACGACGCGGTCCTCGAGCTCGTCGGGGTCGATCAGGACGAGCTCGGCGCCGGGCGGCTCGTCGGCGTCGGGCAGGTGGACGATGATCCCGTCGTCGGACCAGATGGCGTCGGACTCAAGCCCGTACTCCTCGCGGATGCGCGCGCTCAGGGCGAGCCCCCAGGCCGCGTGGACGCGGCCGCCGTAGGGGGAGAGGATGCACAGCCGCCAGTCGCCGATCTCGTCGCGGAAGCGCTCGACGACGATCGTGCGCTCGCTCGGGATGACGCGCGTCGCCTCCTCCTGCTCGCGCAGGAACGCGAGGAGGTTGCCCGCCGCCTTCTCGTCGAGGTCGTACTCGCGCTCGAGCGTCTCTGAGTCCTGATCGACGGCCCAGCGGGAGAACGCGCCGATCGCCTCGCCGAGCTCGCGCGGGCGCCCGACCGAGTCTCCCTTCCAGAACGGCACCGCGCCCGGGACCCCCGGCGCGGGGTTCACGATGACGCGGTCGCGCGTGATCTCCTCGATGCGCCACGAGGTGGCCCCGAGCAGGAAGACCTGGCCGGGCCGCGCCTCGTAGACCATCTCCTCGTCGAGCTCGCCGACGCGGCGGCCGTCGGGCAGGTTGACCGAGAACAGGCCGCGGTCGGGGATCGTGCCCGCGTTCGTGATCGCCAGCGCCCGCGAGCCCTTGCGCGCGCGGATCGTGCCGGCGACGCGGTCCCAGACGATGCGGGGGCGCAGCTCGCCGAACGCCTCCGACGGGTAGCGGCCGTCGAGCATGTCGAGCACGTTCTCGAGCTGCGCGCGCGAGAGCTCGGCGTAGGTGTGGGTGCGCAGGACGAGCGCGTGCAGCGCGTCGACCTCGACGCTCTCGGCCGACGCCGCCATCGCGACGATCTGCTGCGCCAGCACGTCGAGCGGGTTGCGCGGCACGACCGTCGTCTCGATCAGGCCCTCGCGCATACGTCGCGCGACGACCGCGCACTCGAGCAGGTCGGCGCGGAACTTGGGGAAGATGCGGCCCTTGGAGGTCTCGCCGACGTTGTGGCCGGCGCGGCCGATGCGCTGCAGGCCGGCGGTGACCGACTTCGGCGACTCGACCTGCAGCACGAGGTCGACGGCGCCCATGTCGATGCCGAGCTCGAGCGACGAGGTCGCCACCAGGCACGGCAGCTCGCCGGCCTTCAGCTGGTCCTCGACGATCAGCCGCTCCTCGCGCGCCAGCGAGCCGTGGTGCGCGCGGGCGATCTCTTTCCTGCCTCGCCCGGGGGGCTCGTCACCGGCTGTCGCCTCGGCCAGCTCGTTGAGCCGCAGCGCGAGCCGCTCGGCCCCGCGGCGGTTGTTGACGAACACGATCGTCGAGCGGTGCTGGCGGACGAGCTCGAGGATCTCGGGGTAGATCGCGGGCCAGATCGACTTGCGCGTCGCCTCGCCGCCGGCGAACGGGTCAAGCTCCGCACCGTCGGTCCCCTGATCGGGCTCGAGCATCGACTCGACCGGGACGTGGATCTTGAGGTCGAGCGGCTTGCGCACGCCGGTGTCGATGACGGTGCACGTGCGCTTCGGGCCGACGAGGAAGCGGCCGACCTCCTCGAGCGGGTTCTGGGTCGCGGACAGGCCGATGCGCCGGACGTCGCGCTCAGCCTGCTCGGCGAGCCGCTCCAGCGTGATCGCGAGGTGCGCGCCGCGCTTGGTCTGGGCGACCGCGTGGATCTCGTCGACGATCACCCACTCGGTGCCGCGGAAGATCTCGCGCGCCTGGCTCGTGAGCATCAGGTACAGCGACTCGGGCGTCGTGATGAGGATGTCGGGCGGGTGGCGGACCATGTCGCGCCGCTCCTTCTGCGGCGTGTCGCCGGTGCGGATGCCGACCGTGATGTCCCTGCCGATCCCGCGCAGCGGCGCGCGCAGGTTCTTCTCGATGTCGTAGGAGAGCGCCTTCAGCGGCGAGACGTAGACGAGCCGCGTGCGCTCCTCCGCGCCCGTCGGCTCGGCGACCAACCGGTCGAGCGCCCACAGGAAGGCGGCCAGCGTCTTGCCCGAGCCGGTGGGCGCGGAGATGAGGGCGTGCTCGCCGGTGGCGATCGCCGGCCACGCCTGGGCCTGCGCCGCCGTCGGCGCCGCGAACGCCCGCGTGAACCAATCTCGAACCTGGGGCGTGAAAGCAGACAGCGGCATCCCACCTACGATACGAAACCCGTGCAGCCGGCGATCGAGCCTGGGAGGCAGGGATAAGGGGCGAAACCTTCGCTCGCGAGGCCGGTTTCGTCGGCCATGCTCCGCCTCCCCATCGCCCTGGCCGCCCTGTTCGCCGTGTTCGCGACGCCCGCACCCGCCGCAGAGCAGTTCGCCGGCGTGACCGGCTGGGTGCGCGCGGCTCGATGGTTGATTCCACGACGCCGCGGAGCTGTCGAACGTCGACTGCGGCTGGGTAGGACGCGGGAGTGAGCCGCCACGAGGCGACGAGTGTCGCCTCGACCACCCAGGAGGGGGTGGAGACGACATTCGTCGCGGCCGACGACTCGTGGCCGCCGGGCCGCTCCGCATCCACTCCTACCCAGCCGCCGTCGACGTCTGCGCCGCCGCGCGGGTGGTGGAATCAGTCTTCTAGGCCGCGACCGGCGGGATCAGCGTGCCGCGGCGGACGACCGCCACGCCCGCGCCGATCGCCGCGGAGCCGGCGGCGACGAGGAACGCCAGCCGCCAGCTCGACGCCTCGACGATCCCGCCCGCCATCGCGGAGCCGATCGCGATGCCCCCGACAAACGCCGTGACCGGCCAGGTGTAGGCCTCGGTCCGCGCGCCCGCCGGCGCGACCCAGCCGATCAGCTCGTTGCGGGTGGCCAGCAGCGGCGCGATGAACATCCCCGCCGGGATCACCAGCAGCGCCATCACCGGGAGCGATGGCGCCGCCGCGAGCGGCAGCAGCGCGACCGGGAGTCCGGCGGCGACCGCGATGTGCACCCGTTGCAGCGGCGGGCGGCGCGGCCAGGCGCCGAAGGCGAGCCCGCCGGCGGCGCTGCCGAGCGACCACACCGCGAGCAGCACGCCCGCGAGCTCGCGCGAGCCCTCGGCGTCGCTGAAGGCGGGCAGCGTGACCTCGCAGATCCCGATCCCGATCCCGGCCGGCAGTGACGTCAGGACGAGCGAGCGCACGCCGGGCGAGGAGAGCGCGCCGAATCGCCCCGCCGCCGCGGTCGCCTCGGGGTCGGGCCGGACCGCGCGCGACGGCGCCTGCGCGGTGAAGGCGATCGTCCCCAGCATCACGCTCGCTGCGGAGACGATCAGCGCGGCGGCGGGCGACACCAGCGCCGCGATCACCGCGGTCAGCAGCGGGCCGAGGATGAAGATCAGCTCGATCAGCACCGAGTCGAGGGCGTAGGCGGCGGAGATCAGCTCGCGCCGCTCGCTCAGCAGCGACGGCCACATCGACCGCAGCACCGACGAGGTCGGCGGGATCGCGAATCCGGCCGAGACCGAGCACAGCAGCAGCACCGGGGCCGGCGCGCCGAGCTCGGTCAGCCCGACCACGCTGCCGAGCGCCGCCGCGTGCACGAAGGCCAGCGGCACGAGCACGCGCCGCTGGCCGAAGCGGTCGACGAGCCGGCCCTGCACGGGCGCGCCGACCCCTGCGCCTGCGGCGAGCCCGCCCGCCACGACGCCCGCCACGGCGTAGGAGCCGGTCTGCTCGCGCAGGTAGAGGATCAGCGCCAGCGCGTTGATGCCGATCGGGAAGCGTGCGAGCAGCGTCGCGGCGATCAGCGCGGCGACGTGCGGGACGCGCAGGACCTCGGCGTAGCGCTTCACGAGGCGTCGGCTCGCTCGCGTGCCCGGACGAGCACGGCGTCGAGCATCGCGGGGGTCAGCTTGCCGGTGAACGTGTTCTGCTGGCTGGGGTGGAAGCAGCCGAGCAGGCGGCCGTACTCGGCGCCGTGCCCGAAGCGCGGCCGCGGCCGGGGCGGCGGCCCTCCGGCGAGCGCCGGGCTGCGCAGCGCGGCCTCCCACGCGTAGGCGCCGAGGCAGACGACCACGCGCGGGTCCGCGATCAGCGCGAGCTCGCGCTCCAGCCAGGTCGCGCAGCGCGCGCGCTCGTCGGGCAGCGGCTTGTTGGCCGGGGGCGCGCAGCGCACGGCGGCGGTGATGAAGCAGTCCCGCAGCTCGAGGCCGTCATCGCGGTGCACCGAGGTCGGCTGGTTGGCGAAGCCGGTGCGGTGCAGGGCGGCGAAGAGGAAGTCGCCCGAGCGGTCGCCGGTGAACATGCGCCCGGTGCGGTTGGCGCCGTGGGCGGCGGGGGCGAGCCCGAGCAGCAGGACGCGCGCCGTGGGGTCGCCCAACCCGGGGACCGGGCGGCCCCAGTAGTCCCAGTCGCGGAATGCGGCCCGCTTCTCGCGCGCGACCGTCTCGCGCCACTCGACCAGCCGGGGGCACGCACGGCACGCGGTCACCTCGGCTTCGAACGAGGCCAGCGCCGTCCGGGTGCTCAAGCCGCGCTGGCGCGCGGCGGCGCCGCTCCGACGAGCCCGAGGACGAGCCGCTCGAGCACCGGCTCGAGCTCGCGGATGTCCTTGGGATCCTTCGTGCGCAGCTGACGGGAGGCGAGCTCGACGATCGCGCCGACGATCGCGAAGGCGTCGTGGGGCGAGGCGAGGCGGTCGACGAGTCCGCCGTCGGCGTCCACGCGGTTGGCCTCGTCGATGAACTCGGCGACGCGGGTGAGCGCGGCGTCGCGACGCTCCGCGGCGCGCGGCCCGGCGCCGATGATCTCGACCAGCAGCGTCTGCGCCTGGTCGGGGAACGCGTCGACGACCGCCAGGAACGCGCGCACCGAGGCGCCGACGCGACCCTGCGGCGTGTCCCCGCCGTGGTCGATGGCGGCCTGCGCGATCCCCGCGACGACCACGTCGATGGCCGCGTCGAAGAGCGCGAGGATGCACTCCTCCTTGTTGCCGAAGTGCTCGTAGAACGTGGCCTTGGACATGCCGGCCTCGCGCGCGATCGACTCTGCGGTGGCGTCCGCATAGCCCGAGCGAGCGAACACGGCCGCCGCCGCCGCGAACAGGCGAGCGCGCTGTCGGTCCTGGCGGACCGCGAGGGGCGGCGCATGGCGGCCGCGAGGCGCGTTGATGGCAGGATCGTCCACGGCGTCCGATCCTAGAGGGGCGCCCCGAGCGTCTAGGCTTCGCAACCGCCATGACGCCCCGCCGCCTGACGCCGCTGCTGCTCGTCCTCGCCCTCGCGGGCTGCACCACCCAGCAGAAGAACGCGAACCTTAAGGGCGATCAGAAGGCGGTCGCCGACGTCGTGGACAAGCTCGAGACCGCGTCGACGGGCCGCAAGGCTCAGGACATCTGCTCAGACATCCTCACCCGTGCCCTGGCCCAGTCGTTCAAGGCCTCCGGCGGCGACTGCGTGCGCGAGATCGACCGCGCCATCCGCGACGCCGATGACTCCAAGCTCACGGTCAAGGCGGTCGCCATCTCCGGAACCACCGCCCAGGCCCGCGTGCAGGGCCGCATCGGCCCTCGCAC
>JBBQLH010000151.1:0-5870 GCA_038327685.1 Solirubrobacterales bacterium | reverse complement strand
CTCCTTGGCCCGCAGCTCGACAAGGTTCCCGTCTCGGGCCTTGCTCATCATCTGACTCCTTCCAAGAAGCGGCGCCCCGACCCGGGTTGGTCGAGGCGCCATCGGGTGTGGTCAGGCGGCCTGCTGCTCGCGCTGCTCGCGGCGCTCAGCGACCTCGTCACTCGGCTCGCGGTCGTTGTCCTTGGTGGGGGCGCGGTCGAGGAACTCGACCTGGTCGGCGATGACCTTGTGCCGCCGGCGCGCCCGCCGCCGTGGGGGCCGCGCGCGGGGCGCCGCGCGTGCCGCCGGCCGCCGCCCCACCCCGGGGGGCCCCCCCACCCCCGGGGGGGGGGCGCCGCCCTCTTGGAAGGAGTCAGATGATGAGCAAGGCCCGAGACGGGAACCTTGTCGAGCTGCGGGCCAAGGAGGCGCTGTACGACGAGCTCGTCAAGCAGCTCGCCGCGGCCGAGACGCGGCTTGAGCAGGTGCTGAGGTCCGGCGGCCGCAGAGATGGGATCGATCCGGAGTGGCGGCAGATCGCCAACGCTCTCGCGGAGGCCGTGCGTCCATACACGCTTTTCCGCGAGCAACAGATCAAAGAAGGGCGGATCGTCGTCGAGACCACGGTCCCCGGCCCGACGCTGCGACACGCGCGCGAGGCGCTGGACCGGTTGGGCCGACAGGTCGCCGTTGAGTCCTATCGCTCCGCCGGGATCCCGGTACCGGGGGACCAGACGCGCAAGGCGGCGTAACAGATCGTTGGCCGCCCGTCGCGAACCCGCTGACCAAGACGCCTGATTGTGGCACGGCTTCGCCGTGCGGCGCCTGGGGTCCAGCGGGCCCGCAACGGGCGGTGCCCGCACCAACCTCCAAGGGAGTATCAGTGATGAGTCAGATCGAGCAGACCCCGGTCGGCGAGGCGCGGATCGTCGCGTTGAGCCGGATCGCGCCGCGCGAGGGATTCAACCCGCGGACCGATCGCGATCCGGATCGCTTTGCGCAGCTCGTCGCCTCGGTCAAGAGCGACGGGGTGCTGACGCCGTTGCTGGTCACGCCCGGTGAGGGTGACGAGCTATTGCTGGTCGCCGGTGAGGGGCGCTGGCAGGCCGCCGGCGAGGCCGGGCAGACCGAGGTGCCCGTCTACGTCGTCGACGTCGACGAGCGCACCGGCGGCCTTGAGCTGGCGATGGCCGAGAACATGGCCCGTCAGGACTTCGACCCGGTCCAGGAAGCCCACGGCTTCGAACGCCTGCGGACGGCGGGACTGACGAAGAAGGGCATCGCCCTGCGGCTCGGGATCGCGCAGAAGCGCGTGACCGACCGGCTGGAGATCCTCAAGCTCCCCGACCAGCTACACCCGCAGGTCGCGTCGGGCACGATCCCGCCCGCCGCGATCAAGGCGCTGGTCAGCGTCGTGCGCATCCACTCGGGCCTGCCCGCGGTCCTGGCGGCGCGGGTGGCCGCCCCAGCGCCGAGCTCGTGGCAGCCAGCGCTGTCCTGGGCTCAGGTCATCCAGGACCCCGTCGGCGCCTTGACCATTGACGCCGAGGGGGACGGCACTGCGTTGCCCGCCGACGTGTACGAGGCCGGTGAGAGCTACCCGCTTGAGCGGTTCGCGCTGTCGGAGGCCGCGCAGGGCCAGCTCGACGAGCTGCTCGGGTTGCTCGAGCTGGACCGCGAGCAGTTTGCGGTGCGGCTCGGGCGTGAGGCGGTGGAGCGTGCGAGCGCGCTGAAGGCCGCGCACGCGGCGAAGGAGGGCTACAGCCACCTGATCGTCGGCCAGGACGTCGCCGACGAGCTCGCCGCCGACTACATCGCCGCGTGCCTGAGCACGCAGCGCGAGGCCGCGACGTGGCGCCCGGAGAGCACCGCGGAGCGCAGCGAGGACGCGGACACCGCCGGTGGGGATCGTCAGCCGGCATCAGCGGACGAGGTCCGCGAGCAGCGTCGCGCGCAGCGCGACGCCGACCAGCTGGCGCGCCGGGAGGCGGCGGCGCACAACACGCAGCTGGGCGCGGCGCTGTTCAAGCATCTGATGCGATTGAAGGTCGATGCGGCGGTGCTGAAGGTGCTCACGGCGGTCGAGGTCGCCGGCGACCTGGACGGCATCGCGGCCCGCGGGGCGCGCTACGGGTTCCCCGGCTGGGTGCAGGAGGGTCGCCAGAAGAACGGCAAGGCCAAGGTCGAGTACCTCGACAAGGCAGAGGCCGGTGCCAAGGCGCGCGCCTTCCTGGACGGCGTCGACGGGCTCGCGGAGATCGCGGGACGGTTGTTCTGCCTTATCGCGATGGCCCGCTACGCCGACGAGCGCGCCGTCGCACGCTCCTCGCGATCGTTCAGCTCGCTGCGGGTTCGCGACGGCGTCCCCTACGCCGGGGAGGTGCTCGACGTGATCGATGAGATCTGCGCGCAGCGCCTGCCCGAGCACCTCACCCAAGCGGTTCGCGAGCAGCGCCGCGAGCAGGCGAAGGTCGAGATCGCCCATGCCGAGCAGGTCGCGGAGGCCCGCGGCCGGCTTGACGTGCTCCTCGCCAGCGACGAGCCGATCGATGCGGGGCAGCTGGAGCAGGCCCGTGAGGACGTCGAGTTCGTGCACGGCCGCTACAGCACCGACGGATTCCGACTCAAGCGCGAGCTCGACGCTCGCGCCGAGGCGGCCGCCACCGGCAGCGCGCCAGCCAAGGCCGATGCCAACGAGCCAGGCGACGAGCAGTCCGTCGACTCGGGCGAGCTGCCGGCCGCGGTCGCGGCCTGACCCATCCATTCGGGGAGGACGGCCCTCGCGGTCGCCCTCCCTCCAATCCGATTCGGAGGTAGTGGTCATGACCAGAGGACGTCGCCTTAGCGACGAGGAGCGCGCCGAGCGTCGCGCGCAGGACCGCGACCGGCTCGAGCAGGCCGCCCGTGCGCTGCTGTCCAGCGAGGGCTGGCAGCGCTGGATCGGGGTGCGATCGCAGGCGGGGCTCGCCCGCCTGTCCGTCGGCAACCAGATGCTCATCGCGATCCAGGCGCCCGAGGCGACGTTCGTCGCCGGGTTCCGCACGTGGCTGAAGCTCGACCGCGTCGTCAGGAAGGGGGAGCGCGCGATCCGGATCCTCGCTCCGATGCCCGTCCGTCGCCGCGGCGGCGAGAGCGGAGTGTCCGACGAGGATGGCGAGGTTCGCGTCCTGTTCAAGAGCGTGCCCGTCTTCGACGTGTCGGCTACCGACGCGCTGCCGGGCCGGGAGCCGCCGCCGCTGCATCCGCCGCGCGAGCCGATCACCGGCGACTCGCACGCCCACCTGCTGCCCAAGCTGGTGCAGCTCGCGGGCGAGCTGGGTTACACGGTCGAGCAACGCTCCCTGACGGGGTCGGCGGATGGGTGGTGTGACATCGATGCGAAGCAGATCGTCGTCAACGCCGACCTGCCCGCCAACGCGTGCCTGCGAGTGTTGGTTCACGAGCTCGCGCACGCGTTGGGCCTCGGGTACGCAGACCTCGGCCGCCAGCGGGCCGAGGTCCTGGTGGACTGCGTGACGTACTGCGTGCTGGGCGCCGTCCGTCTGGATACCGGCGGCGAGACGATCCCCTACGTAGCCGGCTGGGGCGAGGACGGTGAGCTTGACGCGATCCGCGCCTACGCGCAGACGATCGACGAGATCGCGCGGCGGATCGAAGACGCCATCCGTGATGCCGACGAGAACGGCGTGTCGGCGGCGGCGTGAACAGCTCATCGGCGGGGATCTGCGGGTCGTCGGGTGCGGTCGGTCGCGCCCCAGTGTCGGCCAGCCCACCAGGCAAGCAACCAGCGCAGCGGATGACCAAGCGCATGAGCCATAGCCGGGGCTGGTGGTCGATGAGGGCTGGCCGCGTTGGGGGGCGCACCGCACCCGACGACCCCAGGAGATCCGACCAGATGCCCAGCGACACGCCCGCACCGACCCGCAAGCAGCTCGCGTTCCTGCGCCGCCTGGCCCAGCAGACCGGGACCACGTTCACCCTCCCGGCCTCACGGCGGCAGGCCAGCGCGCAGATCGCCGCGATGCTCAAGCGACCCGTCTCAAACCAGCTCGAGCTCGCGCTCGACGACCTCGCCGTGCGCGGCGGCGAACTGCGTGAGGCGCCTGATGGCCACCGTCACGCCCGTGGTGCTGCGCGGCGATGAAGCCGCGCTGTACCGCGAGCATCATGCGGCGCTGCGTCGCGCCGTCGCGCGCCGGGTGCGGATGTCAGACGACCTCATTGAGGACGCCTGCCACACCGCGTGGACGATCATGCTGCGCCGCCAGCCCGAACGGCACCCGACGCTGTTTGGATGGCTGCTGACCGTCGCCGTGCACGAGGCCTACCGCCTCGCGCGCCAACGGCGCGGCGAACTCTCGCTCGACGCGCCCGCCGCCGGCAATGAGGCTGACGTCCTGACGGTCGGCGACGTCGTCGAGACGCCATGCGTCATGGACGAGACGCTGGAGGCCAGGCGGGCATTGCGGGCCCCGGCAAGCCTTCAGGACAAGCAGCGCCGCTACGCGATGCTGCGGGCGGCCGGGTTCTCCTACGCGGAGATCGAGCAGCTGACCGGGGCGACGTACACGAATGTCAACAAGCACCTCGCGCGCGCGAGCAGCCGGCTGCGGCAGTTGGCAGACCAGGCGGCGTGAACACGGGGCGAAGCGAGCCTGATCGGCGCCCGTCGGGAGCCGGGTCGAGGGCGGAGGTCACGGTCCACCAGCATGCAACCAGGCGACAACGGGCCCTACAAGCCCCGCCCCTGCGGGGTCGGCTACGCCGATCGCTGTCGCGACAGGGCTCCCTGACGGGCCCTCGCTGACGCTCGGGTTCCGGACCCACCGCCTGGCCGCCAGCGCGGCCCATGACCACCACCCACGCACCAGCCCCCACCACCACCGACCAGCCCGACACCACCCAGTGCGGCGACCGCGTCGAACTGGCCCGCTACAAGACCGACACCGGCGCCCGCGTCCTGACCGGCCAGCGCATCGACGGCATCGTGCACGTCTTCGACGAGCCCAACGACACCGGCACCACCTACACCATCGAAGCCGGCCTGGAAAGCAAGGCCGCGCTCGACGCCCTCATCACCGACTACCTCGCCAAAGCCAAGAAGACCGGCTGGCCGCCAATGCACGGCTGGTTCTAACGGGCCCGGCGCCCGCCCCGGTTGGGCGGGCGCTACACGGCGTCCGACACCGCGACGGCACCGCCGTCGCCATCGGGCTGCTCACCCTCCGCCGCCGGCCCCGCGACCGGGGCAGACGGCTGCTTCGCCACCCTGCGCGCAACCGCGCTGACCGTCCCGTGGCTCACCCCTGCTCGCGCGGCGACATCCCGAGCCGGCAGGCCGATGCCCACCGCCCGGGCCACCGCGCGCTCGTACTCGGTGGTGACCTCGCGCAGCTTCTTGGCCGACCGCTCGACCGACCGCAGCACGTGAGCGCCGAGCCGCTCCCGCGCGGCTCGCTCACCCTCGCTCTCGGCCTTGGCGATCACCGCGATGCCATGACCGCCATCCAGCGCCGCCCGCGCGGTGGCACGCGAGTGTTCCAGCGCGTCGGCCTCGTCGCCGTCGCCGAGCTGCGCTTCGACCGCCGCTTCCGCGGCGGCCCGTACCGCATCGAGTAGTTGCTCGTCTGCCGCCATGCTCCTGCACGCTCCTCACGTCGCTGGTCACCGATCGACCGTCAAGTGAACGCGCCCGCGGCGGGAAGGTCCACAACCGCTACGGGGAACGCCCGACCCGGCGTCCGCCGGCGGCGGACGAAAGCGCAACGCGCGCGGGGCAACGCCTGCGTCGTTGGCGGTGGCGGCCGCGAACCACCCAGAAGCAACCAGTACGCAGGCGGACCAGATGCCGCTCAGGAAGGGTCCGCGCCGCCCACAGAAACCCGCGTCGT
>JBBQLH010000150.1:0-5951 GCA_038327685.1 Solirubrobacterales bacterium | reverse complement strand
CCGCCGGAGTGCCGCAGCCCGCGCATCGCACGGTCGGCGCGAGCGACGACTCGGCGGCGGTCGCCGCCGAGGTCGGGCTTCCGTGCGTCGTAAAGCCGCTGTCGTTGTCGGCGAGCCGCGGCGTGATCCGGGCGGATGATCCGCGGGCGGCGGCGGCGGCCGCCGCGCGGGTTCGCGCGATCCTCGCCGAGGCCGGGGAGGACGCGGAGGGGCCGCTGCTGATTGAGCGCTATGTGCCGGGCGCCGAGGTGGCCGTTGAGGGTCTCCTGCGCGCCGGTGCGCTCGAGCCACTCGCGATCTTCGACAAGCCGGACGCGCTCGAGGGCCCGTACTTCGAGGAGACGATCTTCACCACGCCGTCGCGGCTGCCGGGCGAGATCATCGCGGCCGTGACCCGCACGACCGCGGATGCCTGCGCGGCGCTCGGGCTGCGCGAGGGGCCCGTCCATGCGGAGCTGCGCGTGCACGGCGGCCACGTGTGGATGCTCGAGCTCGCCGCGCGCTCGATCGGAGGGCTGTGCTCGCGCTCTCTTCGCTTCGGCGTCGGTGTGAGCCTCGAGGAGGTGATCCTGCGCCACGCGCTCGGGCTGCCGGTCGGCGACCTCCGCCGCGAGGCGGCGGCGTCGGGCGTGATGATGCTTCCGATCCCCCGCGCGGGCGTACTGCGGGAGGTGCGCGGCCAGGACGACGCGCGCGCCGTGCCCGGCATCGCCGGGCTCGAGATTTCGATCGGCCGCGACCGTCCCGTCCGCCCGCTTCCGGAGGGCGGTCGCTACCTCGGCTTCCTGTTTGCCCGCGGCGAGACGCCCGCGCAGGTCGAGCACGCACTGCGCGCGGCGCACGAGCGGCTCGAGATCGACATCGCCGAGCCCTCGGCCAGCGAGCGGTCGGCGGGCGCGGCGGTGCGGGGCTAGGCTCCTGAAGCGATGCGCGTCCTGCTCGTCTCGACCTACGAGCTCGGCCACCAGCCGCTGCACGTGGCCTCGCCGGCGGCTGCGCTGCGTAAGGCGGGGCACGAGGTGCGCTGCCTTGACTTGTCGGTCGAGCGCTGGGACGCCGGCGCGCTCGAGTGGGCGCAGGCCGCCGGCTTCTCGGTGCCGATGCACACCGCGATGCGCCTGGCGATGCGGGCGGCGGCCGGCGTGCGCCGCGCGCGCCCCGAGCTGCCGGTCTGCTTCTACGGCCTCTACGCGCCGGTGAGCCGCGACCTCACGGTCGGCGCGCTGGCCGACCGCGCGATCGCCGGCGAGTACGAGCCGGCGCTGACGGCGTGGGTCGGCGAGCTGGCGGCCGGCGGTCCGCCCGACGCGCGAGCGGACGAGCCGCTCATCCAGCTCGGCCGGGGCGAGTTCGAGCTGCCGGCACGCGACCTGCTGCCGCCGCTCGAGCGCTACGCGCACCTCGCGCTCGGGGGCGACGAGCGGCTCGTGGGCTACGTCGAGGCGAGCCACGGCTGCGTGCACCGGTGCCGCCACTGCCCGGTGCCCCCTGTCTACGACGGGCGCATCCGGATCGTCGGCGCGGACACTGTGGTGCGGGACATCGCGCGCCTCGTCGAGCTGGGCGCCCGCCACATCACCTTCGGCGACCCCGACTTCCTCAACGGCCGCCGCCACTCGCTGCGCATCGTGCAGGCGATGCACGAGCGCTTCCCCGAGCTCACCTTCGACTGCACGACGAAGGTCGAGCACATCCTGCGCGACGCCGAGCTGTGGCCGGCGCTCGCCGGGGCCGGCTGCCTATTCGTGGTCTCCGCGTTCGAGTCGGTCAACGACGAGATCCTCGAGCGGCTCGACAAAGGCCACACGACCGAGGAAGCCGCACGGGCGATCGCGCTGCTACGCGAGCACGGGATCGAGGTGAGGCCGTCGTGGATGCCATTCACCCCCTGGACGACGCCCGGCGACGTGGTCGAGATGCTCGACTTCGTGGCCGAGCACGACCTCGTCGGCAACGTCGACCCGGTCCACTACACGATCCGCCTGCTGCTCCCCGAGGGATCGCTGCTGCTCGAGCGCCCCGACATGCGCCCGCACCTCGGCGCCTACGACGCCGAGCGGCTCAGCTACAGGTGGACCCCGATCGACCCCGACAGCGACCGCCTCCAGGCCCGCCTCGCGGCGCTCGTCCAGCAGAGCACGGCCGGCTCCGAACCGATCCCCGAGACGTTCGCGAAAGTGCGCGCGGCAGCGCTCGAGGCGGCTGGGCGATCGCCGTCGCCCGCCGGCCGCGCCGCGCCGATCCTCGCCGGCTCAACCGAGGGGAGGCCACGGCTCACCGAGCCGTGGTTCTGCTGAGCGGAGCCCACCGAGAGCCAGTTTGGCCCTCTCGACGAGATGTAGCGGCCCTCCCCGCATAGTGATGTCACGCGCGTGAGACGCCCCGCTGGCGTGGGCCAAGCTCTATTTGATGGCGGTTCCTCAGACGTTGCACCTGATCCCAACCCCGGTGACGCCACGAGCCCCACACTGCGCCACTTCCAGGAACTGAAAAGTGCGCCGCCGAGGACGAGCGGCTTCGCATACGCCTGCTCCGCCACAGGCTCTGCATCCCCCGCGACTAGATCGCATCAACCGCAATCCTGCCAGGAGGCCGGCAGCAAAGACGCCGCACGCCATCGGAGAGCCCCGTCACCGTCAAGCTTCCCGCACAGAGCGACGGCCGCGGCTCGCAGCTAATGCGACCACTGACAGTTGGACCCGTAGCCGGTCGTCTCGACGCCCTCGAGGACCTTCGCGCTGTCCCCGCGGCTCAGGGCTATGTCGTCCTGGACGGCCCGGATCTCGCGGCGCCGGTCAGCGACCGGCTCGGGCCGCCGGCGCTTCAGGGCGTCGATCGCGTGCGACGCCTGCGCCCGGGTCCTGGGGACGGCGAACGTGACGCCGCGTTGGAGGGCGAGCTGGCGCAGGTAGCGCTGCTGGCGGGCCGTCGGAGGCGGCCCGGCGGGCTTGGTGGGAGGGTGGTGATCGGTCATGGCCGCGCCTGGGCGCGGCGCGCGGGGTCCGTCAAGTCCTGGTCCGTCAGGACTCGCGAAGCGACCCGTCAGGGCAGGGCTTGACGGTCGCCGGCGCGCGCCGTGCTACGGCTGGCGGACAGGACCGAGCACTACCCGTACGTCGGGGCCCGGTCGGCTGCGAGCTCTGGGTCGGGTCGGTCGGGCGCCTACCGGTTGGCGGCGCGCATCAGCTCGGCGAGCCGGCGTAGAGAGGCGACGCGGCGCAGGACCTCAGCCCGGCGTCTGACGTTGCGTGCCTGCATTGCGCGCACGAGCTCGACCGCTGAGCCGGCATCCACGGGAGCTGGTGGCGATGGCTCGTGCACGGTTCGAGAGCTTACGCCCCGCGTCACGGCCGGCCCTCTACTCGCCCTTCCAGGGTTCGCGGGCGAGCACGACCTCCGACACCTCAGTTGCCCCGGCGAGGATCAGCGACCGTGCGACCTCGCGGATCGTGAAGCCCTCGGTGAAGACGTCATCGACGATCAGGATGCGTTTGCCCGCGACGGCCGCCGGGTTCGTGATGCTCAGGGCGGCGCGCAGCTGGCCTTCGGCGATCGCCTTGCGCTCGCGCCAGGTGTGGCCGACCATCGGCTCGGTGGCAGCCGTCTTGGTAACGATGTCATAGGCGAAAGCCCACGCGATTGGCTCCTCGATCTCGGCGGCCTCTACGATCCGGCGGGTGTGATCGAAGGCGCGCTGTGAGCCCGGGCCGATGTATGTCGGGCTCGGCGTGATCAGGTCGTAGGCGCCGAACACCTCGTGGTGCTCGCCCAGGAAGCCCACGAGGATGCGGCCGAGGATCGCGGCCCAGCCCCACTTCCCCTCGTACTTGTAGCGGCTGATGGCGGCGCGCATCTGGCCCGTGCGCATCGAGATCGCCCAGACGCGGGTGAAGTAGCGGTCGTCGAAGTGGCAGACCGGATTGCCGCATCGACCGCCGGCGGGCAACGCCTGCCCGCAGACTCCGCAGCGGGCGGCGGCGAGCGGCTGGGTGTGCTCGCTCGCGCATGCGAAGCAGATCGGGGGGCTGCCGGTGTCGCGGTAGGCGCACTCGACGCATGTGGCGAAGCCCGCCGGTGGACGGTCGAGCTTGCTGAGGTCGATCACGCAGCCGAGCTACGCGAGCTCGAGCGCGAGTTGGTCGCGCTGCGAGGACTGCTGCTCGACCTGCTCGGGCGTGCGCAGCCAGCGCAGGACGTCCTCGACCTCGTGCACTTCGATCGCGCCGCGCTGTAGATAACGCTGGGCCCATTCCTCGCGTGTGACCAGCGACGCCATCAGGAATGCGCGCTTGCCCTGCTCGAGCGCGATTCGCGCCTGCATCTTCGCGCCCGAGGTGGCGCTGGCCTCGATCACCGCGCTGCCCTGGCTGATGCCCGACATGACCGCGTTGCGCATCGGAAAGCTGTAGCGAGTCGGGGGTGCGTCGGGCCAGAACTGGGAGACCACCGCACCGTGCTCGGCGATCCGCTCTGCCAGCGCGGTGTTCTCCTTGGGGTAGGTGCGGAGGATGCCTGTGCCGACGACGGCGATCGTGCGCCCGCCCGCCTCCAGCGTGGCCGTGTGGGCCTCGGTGTCGATGCCGCTGGCAAGGCCGGAGATCACGGTCACGCCGTCGGCGGTCAGCCGCTCGGCGAGATGTCTCGCCCGCGCGCGCCCTGCCTCGGAGGCCTGCCGCGTGCCGACCACGGCGACCGAGCGGGCGTCGTCGCGGCGCAACTCGCCGCGGTAGAACAGAAACGGCGGCGGACTCGGGATCACTCGCAGGTTCGATGGGTACTCGGCTCGGTCCAGCACCGTGACGAGGCGGGCCTGAGCCTTCTCCTCAGCGGCAGCGACGATGCTCCGGGCCTGCTCCACGCGTTCGTCGAGCGTCGACAGCTCCGCGTCCAGACGTCTGTGCGTGGCCTCGCCGTCGCGGGAGGTCTCGCTGACCTCACCGGCCAGAAGCCGAGCCAAGCCGCCGGAGCGCAGCGCCTCGCGCGCGATCACGTTCCAGTTGACGCCGTCGATCGAGCACAACGCCAGCAAACGGAGGTTCATCTCAGCACCGGGCATGAGACCATCCTCCGTTACGAACATGTGTTCGATCATGCCGACATGCTCCCAGGCGCACCGGACGAGTGTCGCACCTCGATCCGCCGGACGAGCAGTCGCCCCGCTGCCCGCATGTACGCCGCGATCGCGACCACGCGGGGCAGCAGACGCCGACGACAGGACGGTCGCCCCGCCCGTGCTGCGGACTCGGCAGCTCGCTGCGCGCGCCACTCACGGATCGTCAGTCCGGCTGGGATGTCAGTCTCGACGTAGGCGAAGCTGTGCAGCTCGGGCGGGCCAGCCAACACGCGCCGTCCAGTCCGAACAGGCGGCGCAATTCGGCGCGGAGGCGCAGGAAGCCATCGCCGCGGGCGCTGTAGCCGTAGAGGGGCGCGGCGAGGTCGTAGATCGTGCCGCCGTGTCGGCAACGCCCGAAGCAGTACCAGCCGCGCTCGGCCGTCTCGTAGACATGCAGGCTTGCATGCCGGTCCTCATGGAACGGGCAGGGCACCTTGCGGTGTCGGGGCACCTCGACGCCGAGCAGTCGCCGCACATAGATGTCCGGTGCGATCGCCAGCAACGGGTCATCGCCCGATGCTCCGCCGGCGGGACCGTCGCCCGCGATGGCGCCGGCGGGTCGGGCAGCGACCCGACGACGTCGACCGCGCTCACGCGCGTGCTGCATGTAGCGACTACACGTCGTGACGCCTGCAGAGCGCTTCCAGCGCGTCGGTCGCGAGCGCCTGGATCGGCTGGCCGCTGCTGGCCGCGGCGAGCTAGTGATCTGAGTCGTTAGTTCGCAGGTACTGTGGGTTTGGCCGCGAATGTCGTCGTTATCGACGACGATTGGAGGCGGTCATGGCGAAGCGTGCGGAGGTCGTGCTCAGCGATGAGGACCGGGAGGTGCTGGAGCGGT
>JBBQLH010000149.1:0-6010 GCA_038327685.1 Solirubrobacterales bacterium | reverse complement strand
TGGAAGCGAAGCACGACGTACTCGTCGTCGGGGCCGGCTGCGCGGGCATGCGCGCGGCGATCGAGGCCCACGACGCGGGCGCCGACGTCGCGCTCATCTCGAAGATCCACCCGGTCCGTAGCCACTCGGGCGCGGCGGAGGGTGGGATCAATGCCGCTCTCGGCAACGCGTCGGAGGACGATCCCGAGAAGCACGCGTTCGACACGGTGAAGGGCGCCGACTTCCTGGGAGACCAGGACGCGATTCAGATCCTCTGCGACGAGGCGCCGGAGGACGTCTACCAGCTCGAGCGCTGGGGCGCCGTCTTCTCGCGTACCGAGGACGGCCGCATCGCTCAACGGCCGTTCGGCGCTGCCGGCGAGCCGCGCACCGCGTATGCCGCCGACATCACAGGCCACGTCCTTGTGCACGTCCTGTACGAGCAGATGATGAGGCGAGAGCTGCAGACCTACGAGGAGTTCTTCGCCTGGAAGCTCGTGGTAAACGATGACCGGTGCCAGGGCGTGATCGCCTGGGACCTCTTGAACGGCGGCCTCAAGTCGATCGGCGCGAAGGCGGTCATTCTCGCGACCGGTGGGGCCGGCCGCCTCTACACCGGAACGACGAACGCCTACGCGTGCACCGGGGACGGGATGGCGATGGGCCTTCGCGTCGGCGTGCCGCTCAAGGACATGGAGATGATGCAGTTCCACCCGACAACCCTTGCACCCACCGGCGTTCTCATCACGGAAGGCTGCCGCGGCGAGGGCGCCTATCTGCTGAATTCCGAGGGCGACCGCTTCCTCAAGCGCTACGCCCCGAACACGATGGAGCTGGCGAGCCGCGACGTCATCTCGCGGGCCGAGCAGACCGAGATCGACGAGGGGCGCGGGGTGGACGGCAACGTCCTGCTCGATCTTCGACACCTGGGCGCCGACAAGATCATCGACCGCCTGCACGGAACGCGAGAGCTCTCGATGGTCTTCGCGGGCGTCGACCCGATCCACGAGCCGATTCCGGTTCGCCCCGGCGCCCACTACCACATGGGCGGCGTCGACACGGACGTCTGGGGACTGACGAGCCTCACGGGGCTCTATGCAGCCGGCGAGTGCGCGTGCATCTCCGTCCACGGTGCGAACCGCCTTGGCGGCAATGCGCTGATGGAGACGATCACCTTCGGCAAGCGAGCAGGCGCGCACGCCGCCGAGTGGGCGCTCTCGCACACGACGGTCGAGGTTCCTCGCTCGCAGGAGGCCGATGCGGAGCGCGAGCTCGGCCGGGTGCTCGATCGCACCGAGGGCGAGCGCCCTTGGACGATTCGAGACGAGCTCGCCTCGACGATGCACGAGAACTTCGGCGTCTTCCGCCGCGACGACCAGATGCGCCGTCAGGGCGACATCATCGCCGGACTGCGGGAACGCTACGAGCGCGTCGTGGTCGAGGACAAGGGCGAGCTCTTCAACACCGACCTGACGCAGGCACTCGAGCTCGGGTTCCTGCTCGAGCTCGCCGCCTGCATGATTCCCGCCGGTATCGAGCGCAGGGAGAGCCGCGGCGCGCACGCGCGACCCGAGGACTATCCGAGCCGCGACGACGCGAACTTCATGCGGCACACCCTCGTGAGCTGGCGAGACGGCCAGCCGGAGCTCTCGTGGGCGCCCGTGACGATGACCAAATGGCAACCCCAGGAGAGGAAGTATTAGTTAGTGCCCCTCCCGGCCCCGTTTCGTGGCTTCTGGCGGCTGCAAGGCGGCGCCATGCGTCGTCCTCAGTCGCATACATATCGTTCAGGTATGCATGCTCCCTGCGTCCTAGCCTGGCTTGCCTTTCGCGCGCCAGAAACTCACGAACGAAACCGGAAGGGGCACTGATGTCCTCGATGCAGCACCTGGCGCCGCGTCCCGGAAGCGAGACGATGGACGTCAAGCTCAAGATCTGGCGCTACGACTCGCAGACGGGCGAGCGTGCGCTGAAGGAGTACGAGGTGCAGGCGCCCGACTGGGTGACCCTGCTCGACGTCCTCGACATGATCAAGGACAGGGTCGACGGCACGCTCTCGTACCGCAAGAGCTGCCGGATGATGATCTGCGGCTCGTGCGGGATGCGGATGGACGGCGCCGCGGTGCTCGCCTGCAAGACGCGCATGTACGACATCGTCAAGTCCGGGCACGTGCCCGTCATCTCGGCGATGGGGAATCTGCCGATCGTCAAGGACCTAGTGGTGGACATGGACCCCTTCTGGGGCAAGATCCGAGCGATGAAGCCGTGGCTCCAGCCGGGCTACCAGGAGGTGCCCGAGAAGGAGTTCCGCTTCTCGCAGGAGCAGATGAACCCGATCCACAAGGAGGCGCTCTGCATCATGTGCGGCTGCTGCGTCTCCGAGTGCAACTCGATGGAGTCTGACCCCGACTTCCTCGGACCGGCCGCGCTCGCGAAGGGCTTCCGCTTCGTTGGTGACCCGCGAGACGGTGCGGACATCGAGCGCCTGAACGAGTACAACGGCGAGCACGGCATCTGGGATTGCACCCGCTGCTACTTCTGCAACGAACGCTGCCCGAAGGGGGTGGATCCGCGCGACTCGATCGCCAAGCTCGGGGCGGAGTCGATGAAGCGTGGCGTCGACCACGACCTCGGCGCGAAGCACGCGAAGTGGTTCGTGCGCTCCGCCATGACGACGGGCTGGCTGCGGGAGACGGAGCTCGTGCCGAAGACCCAGGGCGTGGTCTCTGCGATCAAGCAGACGAAGTTCGCGCTGGGGCTGGCACGCCGTGGCAAGGTGCCGATTCCGGTCCCGCCGCACGTGGCCGAGAACGTGGGCGAGGCTCGCGCACTCCGCAGCGTGATCGCCGACCAGGGCTTGAGCGGCGCGGCCGGGATCGTCCAGGGCGAGCGCGCGCTCGCGCGTATCGAACGCACCGATGCGGGCGGCGCGAAGCGCGACATCGCCGAGATCACGCCGGGCGAGGAACCGGCGCCCGCGGGCCACTGATGCAGAAGGTCGCGTACTACAAAGGCTGCCTCGCCTCGCTCTCGGCGAAGGAGCTGGACACGTCGACCCAGGCGCTCGCGCCGCGCGTCGGACTCGAGCTCGAGGAGCTCGAGTCGGTCACGTGCTGCGGTGCCGGAGACATCCACGAGGCAGAGCCGGATTACTACCTCCACCTGAACGCTCGCATCCTCGCCTACGCCGAGGCGACGGGCGCCGACACGCTGATGACGGTCTGCAACGTCTGCACCCTCAACCTCCGGCAGGCGAACTTCCAGCTGCAGAACGACGACGCGTTGCGCGCGCGCGTCAACCGGAACCTCGAGACCGTCGGCGTGCCGGCCTACGACGGCGGCGTCGAGGTCAAGCACCTGCTGTGGCTGATCGCGGAGGGCGACGGCTACGAGCGGCTGAAGGAGACGGCCCACCGCGGGCTCAAGGGCCTCCGGGTCGCGCCGTTCTACGGCTGCCAGATCCTGCGGCCGTCGAAGCTCCTCGGCTTCGAGGATCCCGATCGGCCCTGGTCGCTCGAGGCGATCATCGAGGCCTGCGGCGGCGAGGCAATCGACTATCCGGCAAAGATCAAGTGCTGCGGCTTCCCGATCATCCAGGCCCGCGAGGAGACGGCCCTCGGTGAGCTGATCCAGCCAATCGAGCAGGCGATGGAGGCCGGCGCCGACGTGATGGTGACGCCGTGCCCGCTCTGCCATCTTTCGCTCGATGCGTGGCAGTCGAAGCTGCGGGATACGACCGGCAAGGATTTCGCGATGCCGATCCTGCACCTCTCCCAGCTGATCGGTGTTGCGGCGGGAATCGAGGAGTCGGAGCTGAAGTTCAAGCGGCACGTCGTCTCGGTCCGGCCCGTGCTCGAGAAGCTCGACGTCATTTAAGGACCTGACCGAAAAGTCGACCAGGGCGCCTGACATGCGCTGCGCGGCGCGTATCGCGCGTCATCCACCGCGGCCACTCTCCGGACACGCCTCTACCCGCGCACGGGTCGCGGTCGGCCTCGGGCTCGCGGCGGCCGCTGCCGTCGCCTGGGGCTGGTTCGAGGCGGGCTGGGTGCGGTTGGACTCGGTCCGCGTGCGACTCCCGGGCCTGTCGCCGGAACTCGAGGGCTTACGGATCGTCCACCTGTCGGACTTCCACCTCGGCGCCGCATCGCGTGGAACACGCGCGGTCGAGCGCGCGGTCGAGTGGGCGGTCGAGCAGGCGCCTGACCTCGTGGTCGTCACGGGCGACCTGCTGTCCCGCCGGCGAGGTGAGCGGCGCCTGCGCGAGCTGCTGGCGCGGCTGCCGCACTGCTACGCGATCCTCGGAAACCATGACTTTGCGATCAGCCGGGACCCGTTCTCGCAGCGAACGGCCCTTCACGACCTCGAAGGCGCCACCCTCTTGGCAGACGAGGGCGTAACGCTGCAGCTGCGAGGCAGGCGGGTCTACATCGCCGGTTCCGACCCGAGAGCTCGGTTTCGGCGGCGACGCACGCAACCCGAGGAGCTGGGGAGCCTGGACGCCGACCTTCGAATCCTGCTGCTCCACTATCCCAGGGAGGCGCGGCGACTGCCGCCGAACGCGTTCGACCTGATTCTCGCCGGGCATATGCACGACGGGCAGATCGCTCTGCCCTACCCGGGTGGAAAGCTTCGGCTCGCGCATTTCGGGCCGGCCTACTGGCGTGGGCTCTACCGCGTGCCGGGCGGCGTGCTTCACGTCTCCGCAGGGCTCGGGACGACGTTCGTCCCGTTCCGTTTCTTCGCGCGGCCCGAGGCTACCGAGCTCGTGCTGGAGAGACCGGATTGACGGGTAGAGGATCGCCGAGAGCGCTTGCGGGTGCTTCTGAACTCTGTTATGGAGAGTCTGGCGAGGTCCGAGATTGGGAGCGGGGCAGTGCAGGAGAAACGCAGAGAGCCGAGCGCGCGCATCATCGGCCGCGAGTCCGAGCGTACGGGCGGAGGCATTGCGCGGCCTGCCGGCTCCGCAGCTTAGTGCAAGGTCTATCTCAGGTGATTGGGCGGCACGCCTCAGGCGTATCACCGACGCGGAAGGAATCGCGTGTTATCGACAATCCTGGCGTCGGCGCGATGGGCATCCACTATGTCGACGGTGCCCCTTGTCGGCGACGGCGCCGTTGATGCGAGCACACCCGAGGCGCTGGTCTACGAGCCCGAGCCGGGCGGCCGGCTGCGGCTCGTCGCCGTCGAGTACGTCGTCTTCCAGACCGGGCGATCAAGGTGACTGATTGATAAGGGCCGATGATGTTGCCGTCTGCGCGGCGCGCTCCCCGCTGCTTCGCCCCGCGCGCGGCGCCAGCTAGGGGTTTCCCCGAAGCGGTCTGGGCGTCAGGAGCTCACACTCGACGAAGGTGGAAATCGACACAAGGAGGCAGATGATGCGCACCACGTTCCTCGCACTCGGCTTGGTTCTCGCCGCCGCGGCGATCGCGGTCGGCTCAGCGGCCGCAAGCCCGCAGCTCACCAAGCACCAGTACATCGGGAAGGCCGACGCGATCTGCTCGTCCGCGTCTGCGCAGGTTCGCAAGCTCGGGAGAGCGAGCTCGCGCGCGAAGGTTGCGTCGATCGGCGACAAGTGGCTGGCGATCGACCGGCGTGCACTCGCCGCCGTGCGGCGGTTGGCTCCCCCGGCGTCCGATCGAGCCACCATCGCCAACGCCATCCATCTCGCCGACATCGCGATCAACAAGGGGATCGCGGGCGTGATCGAGGCGGCCAAGTCCGGCAACGGCGCCTCCTACAACGCCAATGTCAGGCGAGCGAGCGCACTGATCAACAAGGCGCACGAGGCCGCTCGCACATACGGCTTCTCGGATTGCGCGCGGTGGTGAACCGCCGGGAAGATGGGTCGATGCAGAGCCCGAAGGGCTACTCCCGCTGCGGGAGGTGCCCTTTCTCCGAGTAACCTGCGTCAACCGTGCCAAAGGCCACCGTCGCCTGTTTGCTCGCAGCCACGCTCGGGGCGGTGCCGGCCGCGGCCGTAAGCGCGACGCCGCACGCGAAAACGGCGCGGTTCGGTGCAATCGTCTCG
>JBBQLH010000148.1:0-6210 GCA_038327685.1 Solirubrobacterales bacterium | reverse complement strand
GCCGGCGCCTTGTGCACGCCGCGGCTCTCGTCGACGCGGCACCACAGGCCCGCGACGTGACCCGACGGCGGGATGTTGATCGGCCGGTTCGTCAGCGGATCCATCACCTCGATCCACGGGTAGTAGAGCGCCGTCATCTTCGAGTCGTAGCCGGCGGTGTTCATCCGCCAATCGAGGATCTACTGCGGGAGCAGATCGTGAGGCGCGTCGAGTATCGCCATCCGGTCGCCCATGTTCTCGCAGTGGGCGATCATCTTGCCCTGGAGGTCGCGCACCTGGGTGTCGTTGTCGATCGTCCACAGGTCCGGCATGAGGACCATCGTCACCTCGTCGATGGCCGACAGGGCGCCCATGCCCTTGCGGCGGGCCTCGTCACCGGAGAAGTGGCCCGGGCTGATCGCGGAGGGCTCCTGCGCCGGCGCCGACAGCGTGTACTTGCCGGTGGCCGGGACGCGCTGCGCGTCGGGCAGCGAGCCGCCGGTCTCCTCGATCTTGATCAGCTTGGAAGACGCGTTGACCTTGGTGGCGAGGTTGGCGCGGCCCTTCTTGAGCGTCAGGCCGTCGTACTCCTCCTTCTCGCTGCCGGCGGTGACGACGAGCCGGTAGCTCTGGTCGCCCTCGCCCGCCTTGGGCTCCTCGGTCAGCTCGACCTCGACCGTGCCGTCGACCTTGGGCAGCGCCTGCGCGCGGAAGGCCTCGACGGACTTGTCGGTCGCGGCGGGCAGCGCGGCCTGCGGCCTCGCGCCGGCCCCGCTCTCCTCGCCGACGCGGACGATCCAGCAGTTCGCGCCGCCGTTCTGGAAGAACCCGTACACGGAGTGGGCCATGTAGGTCCCCTCCATGAACGGCCCGTTGTCCGGGTTGCTCGGATCGCCGAAGATCTTGGAGAACTGCGTCCAGTTCGAGATCCGCATCGGCGTGTTGACAGGGCCGCCGGGGGTCAGACCCACGAACGCCGCCACCGAGGTGCTGACGCCCTCGATGGGCTTGTTCGCAGAGGGAACCTCTTCGACATAGACGCCTGGCGTCAGATACGTGGGCATATCACTCCTTACCTAGGTGTACGACTCGTGGCCAACTCCAACCGCAGACCCTCGGCGTCGACCCGGCGCAGGTCGTCGGCGCCCGGATCGAGCACCTCCATACCGTCCTCGTCGCTGTCGTAGAGGATCACCTTGGTCTCCGGCGAGACCCCGTGTACGCGCGAGCCGAGCTCGCGCGACCCTTCCGTGTTCAGATCCAGCACCACCACGTCGGGGCGCATCCGGCCCGCGGTGCTGACGATGCTGCTCGGGTGCCGTGCCTGACCGATCACCTCGGCTCCGTCCTCGCTGAGGAGGCGGGCCATCCCGATGAGCATGATCGGGGGCAGATTCCCCAGCAGGACGCGAGGCGCCTCATCGTTGTCCACCGCGCGACCATCGCCGATTTCCGCCACGCTGCGAAAGGGAACTCGGGGCAACCGTTAGGGCAGACTCGTATGTCCGGGCGCTCATCCGCGTTTTGCGGGGGCGCGTTTGCGGCCCCCGCCCAGCTCGAGGTCGACCCCGCCGCCCGGCACCTTGGCCGTGCCGCTCGCCTCCTCGCCCGCCGCGGTCCGCGCCTCGACGCGATGCTCTCCCGGCCGCATCCCGTCGAACACGAAGCGCCCTTCCTGGCTGGTGGACGCGAAGCGCCCGAGGTCGGGCAGCGCCACCCACGCGTTGGCCACCGGCTCGCCGTCGGAGTCCCGAACGACGCCGCCGAAGCGCTGGAGCTCCTCGAACGTGCGCCGCGGCCCGTCCTGGATGCCGAGGTGCACCGTCTGGGTGCGCACCTCCGGCCCGCGCGTGAAGGTGAGGCCGGACTCGACCTCGAGCTTCACCGCGTAGTCGAGCGACGCCTTGTAGCGGCCGCCGATCGAGGTCCAGAAATCGGCCTTCTCCTCCTTGGGCCGGCCGACCTCGGTCTCGATCGTGCGCAGGAGGCTCGCGGACGCGAGGCGGCCGTTGAGCAGGTCGGCGGGCAGCGAGACGTGGGAGAAGAGGATCGCCAGCACCTGCGACAGCAGCCGGTGCTCGTCCTGCACCGCCTTCGTCCAGGCGGTCACCGAATACGTGACCTCGAGCCGCATCGGCGCCGGCGCGGCGATCATCGCGCCGTTGACGCGCATGTTGCGCGTGGTCACCTCGGCTTCGGCGACGTTCTCGCGCAGGTCGTAGAGGAAGAGGTTGACGGTCGGGTTCGTGAGCTTCGCCGACCAGTCCGTTGCGGGCGCGTCGAAGGCGACGTCGACGCCTTCGAACCCATGGCGCTCGAGCTCTCGCTTCAACAGCGTGCGGAGCGCCTCGTCGAGATCGGCCAGGCAGGTGTTGAGGGGTACGTCCACGACTGCCGGCATCTGCAGGGGCAACCCTAAACGCGTCGCACGGCCGCGTGGGAAAAGATTGGGAGATGCCGACCGCCTACGACGAGATCCCCTACGCGAACCTCCCGTTCCCGCAGGCGCTGCCGCGCGGCCACGCGACCATCGCGATGCTCCACGGGCTCGCTCCGCCGGATCCGCGCGCGGCGCGCGTGCTCGAGCTCGGCTGCGGGGCGGGCGCGCACCTGGTGAGCGTCGCGGCCGCCCACCCCGAGGTGCAGGCCGTCGGGGTCGACCTCGCGGCGACCGCGATCGAGACCGCGCATGCGCACGCCGCGGCGGCGGGGCTCGATAACGTGCGCTTCGACGTCGCCGACGTGCTCGAGCTGACCGACGGCCGGCTCGGCGAGTTCGACTACGTGATCGTGCACGGCCTCTACGCGTGGGCGGCGGAGCCGCTGCGCGAGGCGGTGCTCGAGGCGTGCCGCGCGCACCTCGCGCCCGACGGCATCGCCTACCTCTCCTACAACGCGCATCCGGGCGGGCACCTGCGCGAGATGCTGCGCGCGATGGCGCAGTGGCACGCGCGCGGCCTCGCGGAGCCGCGCGAGCAGGCCGCGCGCGCCCGCGGGCTGTTCGCTCTGCTCGACCGCTTCGGCGAGGCCGGCGGGCGGACGTTCTTCGCGGGCGTGCTGGGCGAGGAGGTGCACTCGCTCGCCGAGGCGCCCGAGCCGATGCTCGTCCACGACCTGCTCGCCTCGACCTTCGTGCCGGTTTGGTTCGCGGACTTCGCGGCGGCGGCCGCGCGCCACAGGCTGGCCTACGTCGGCGACGCGATCCCCGGGGCCAGCCGCCAGGCGCCGTGGTCGGACGCCGTCGAGGCGTTCGTCGCGGACGGCGCGGGCGACGATCGCATCGCGCGCGAGCAGTACTTCGACCTCTTCGTGCTGCGGCGCTTCCGCCACTCGCTGCTGTGCCACGAGGCGCAGGCGCCGAGCGCGCGCGTCGACCCGGCGGCGGTTCCGCGGCTGCTCGTGTCGCCCTACGGTGAGGAGCCCGAGCTGCCCGAGCCGGTGGGCGCCGCTCTCGACGGCGCCGGGCCGCTGCGGCCCATCCCGTTCGCGGAGCTGCGCGAGCGCACCGGCGTGCCGGAGGAGGAGCTCGCCGCGCAGCTCGTCGCGGCGTTCGACGTCGGCGACGTCGAGTTCCACGCGGTTCCGCCGCCTGCCGCGACCAAGGCCGGCGAGCGTCCGCGCGCGAGCGCGCTCGCGCGCAGCCAGGCGCGGCCGGGGGCGCTCGTCACGACGCTCCTCAGCCAGCTCGTGCGGGTCAGCGACGAGCCGACGGGCGCGCTGCTACGTCTCCTGGACGGCACACGCGACCGGGCCGCGATCCTGGAGGCCTTCCCCGGCCCGCTCGACCGGCCGTCGCTCGACACGGCGCTCGCCGCGTTCGCCGAGCTCGGCCTCCTTCACCGGTAGTCAGCGACCGGGCCCGATCAGCTCGTGGAAGTGCTCGAAGTCGGTCTGCAGGGTGAGCCGCCCCTGCTTGCCGAACTCGAGCGCGACCGCGCGGATCAGGTGGCGCATCGTGATCGACGTCCCCTCGTCGGCGGCCTGGAACGCCGCGGCCAATGAGCAGTTGCGGATCGCGCCGCCGGAGAGCTTGAACTGGGTTGCGAGGAACTCGAGGTCGACGTCGTCGTCGAGCGGCGCCTCCTCGGGCAGCAGCAGCCGCCAGATCAGCTTGCGGTCGTCGGCCTCGGGGAACGGGAAGTCGATCACGAAGTCGAGCCGGCGGACGAAGGCGTCGTCGATGTTCTGGCGGAAGTTGGTGGCCAGGATCACCGCGCCCGGATAGCCCTCCATCTTCTGCAGCAGGTAGGCGACCTCGATGTTGGCGTAGCGGTCGTGCGCGTCGGAGACCTCGGAGCGCTTGCCGAACAGCGCGTCGGCCTCGTCGAAGAAGAGGATCGCGTTCGAGCCGGTGGCGGCCTCGAAGATGCGGTCGAGGTTCTTCTCGGTCTCCCCGATGTACTTGGAGACGATCGTCGAGAGGTCGACGCGGAAGAGCTCGAGCCCCAGCTCGGCGCCGAGCACCTCCGCCGCCATCGTCTTGCCGGTGCCCGACTCGCCCGCGAACAGCACCTTGAGTCCCTGGGTGCGCGCGACGGCGCGCTCGTAGCCCCACTCGGAGAGCACGCGGTCGCGGTGGCGCAGGTAGGCCGAGATCGAGCCGAGGACCTCGCGCTGGCGGTTGGGCAGCACGAGCTCCGCCCAGCGGTAGCGCGGCGTCAGCTGGGTGGCGAGCTCGCCGAGCAGCGAGGAGGAGGCGTGGCGGGCGCCGCGGTCGAGGTCGGCGGGCTCGGGGGCGTCGCCGTTGCGCGAGCGCGCGGTGATCGTGGCGACCTCGGCGGCCTGGGCGATCTGGGTCAGCGAGAGCCGGAACTTCGCACTCACGTCGCGCGTGTCGGCGGCGCCGGTCAGCTCGGACCACGCCGCCTGGCGCTCGGCGAAGGTCGGCATCGGCACCTCGACGAGCAGCACGGTGCGGTCGCCGAGCGTGAGCGCGCCGGAGCGCGTGGGCGCGAGCAGCACGAGCCGCTCGGGATGCTCGTCGAGCGCGCGCAGCAGCGCCGCGCGCTCGGCGGGCTCGAGGCGCTCGAGGCCGTCGCCGCACAGCAGCCGGCCCTCGAGGGCGCAGCACAGCGCGGCGTCGGCCACCACCTCCGGCTTGGACAGCTCACGCACGTCGGTGAGCAGCAGCGGCCGCTCGGCGGCGCGCGCCACGAGCGCGGCGGCGTCCGGGCCCGCGACGACGAGCGGCAGGTTGGTCGGGGCGGCGAGGAAGACGCGGATCTCGGCAATCGACTCCTCGCGGCCGGGGCTCTCGGCCGGCACGGCCTGGCGCCGCAGGCGACCGCCGCTCAGCGGGTCCAGCGGCGCGCCGAGCCCGAGCAGGAACGCGGCGAGCGCGTCGGCGACCTTGATCGCGCGATCCCCGAGCGGCGTGGTGCCCTCGCCCTCGATCAGGCGCAGCGCGCCCGAGCGCCGCAGCGCGGCGCCGTGCCCGAAGCAGGCCAGCACGTCGGAGGCGGCGACGCCGTCGCCCACGAGCAGCTCGGCGACGAGTCGCGGGCTCGCGAGGCGGCGTGTGACGTCGTCGTGCAGGTACGCGAACAGCCGCCCGTAGCGCGGGTGCAGCTCGGGCGCCGCGCAGAGGCCGAGGACCGCGGTGTCGAGGGCGTCGAGCCCGAGCCGCACGCCGGCGTCGGCGAGCCGCGCGTCGGTGTCCTCGGCCCCGGCGTCCGCCGCGAGCGCGAGCGCTTGGTCGTCGGAGATGTAGAGCCCGCGCAGCGGGTCGCCGGGGTTCGGGTCCCCCGCGGCCGCGCGTTCGACGTGGGCTCTCAGCCGGGCGTCGAGGAACGCGAAGCCGACGGCCGCGCCGGCTTCAGCCGACGAGCTCGTGGGCGACGCCATCCGCCTGGACCTCGAGTGCGTCGCCCGGGTTCGAGACGACCAGCGGGCCGGACAGCGGCGCGCCGCGCTGCTGGTCGGTGTGGGCGACCTCGTGGGCGATCAGCTCGCGGCCGGCGGACGTCCCCGGGGTGTACTCCCCGGGCGCGAAGAAGATGTCCGTGCCGGTCGCGAAGGCGCGGGCCGAGACCGCGCGGGTCAGCGCCGCCGCGGTCGAGTCGGTGTGCACGCGCACGTCGGCGACCGAGTGGCCGAGCGAGTTGCCGAAGAACGCGGCGATGCTGCCGTCGAGCGGGCTGCCGCTGCCGCGCGCGGCGGCGATCGCGGACTCGATCGCCGGATGGGCGACGCCGCTGGGCAGGATCCCCTCGCCGTCCTGCATGCGCGAGA
>JBBQLH010000147.1:0-6223 GCA_038327685.1 Solirubrobacterales bacterium | reverse complement strand
CGCTACCTCGACTTCATGTCGGGGATCACCCGCTGGGAGGTCGTCGGCACGAAGCGCAGCGGCCTCGGCGCGCGCTACCGGATGCTGCTGCGCGTCGGCTCGGCGGAGGTCGGCGGGCTGATCGAGATCGTCGAGTTCATGCGCGACGCCGACCTCGCCTGGACGTCGATCACCGGCATCGACCAGCGCGGCCGCTGGCGGCTGCGGCCGGCCGACGACGGGCGGACCACGGTCACGACGCTGCGGCTCTCCTACGGCGTCGCCGGCGCCGGGATCTCGGGCTGGCTGGCCGAGCACGTCGCCGCACCGTCCGTACGCGGCCACCTGCGGCGCTCGCTGCAGCAGCTCAAGCGCCAGGTCGAGCACGAGCAGCTGCGCGGCGCGGCGGCCGAGCGGCGGCGGTCGAGGATAGGCGCGGCATAGCGGCGCGAACGTCAACGGCGGCTGGGTAGGACGGGGGTTCGAGGTGCCCCGGAGCACCGAGTGTCGTCTCCGTCGGCCTCAGGCCTACGCAGTCGACACTCGGCCTTGAGGGACCGCCGCGCGGGCGGCACACCCACCCCTCTACACAGCCGCCGTTGACGTTCGCCGGCTAGGGCCCGATCGGCTCCAGGGTCGCGACGGCCAAAGCCGCGGCGCCCTCCTCGCGGCCGACGAAGCCGATCTTCTCCCCGGTCGTGAACTTGACGTTCACGCTGCCGAGCGCCACCGCCAGCGAGTCGCGGATCGCGTCGCGGTGGGGCGCGAGCTTGGGGCGCTCCAGCATGACCGTGGCGTCGACGTGGGCGATCGCCCAGCCCGCCCCGGCCAGCTCGCCGACGACGAGGCGCAGCAGGTCCATCGAGTCGGCGTCGAGCCAGCGCTCGTCGGTGTCGGGGAAGTGCTGGCCGATGTCGCCCATCCCGGCCGCGCCCAGGAGCGCGTCGACGATCGCGTGGGTGAGCACGTCGGCGTCGGAGAAGCCCTCGAGGCCCACCTCGCTCGGGATCTCGACGCCGCCGAGGATCAGCGGCCGCCCGGGGGCGAAGCGGTGGCTGTCGATCCCGATCCCGGAGCGCACGCCACTCAGCCGATCGGCTCGAGCCGGCGCGAGCGGTGCT
This sequence comes from Solirubrobacterales bacterium, assembly GCA_038327685.1. Classification (GTDB taxonomy): domain Bacteria; phylum Actinomycetota; class Thermoleophilia; order Solirubrobacterales; family Solirubrobacteraceae; genus DASQFQ01. The sequence continues at coordinate 5,123 of JBBQLH010000147.1, read as the reverse complement.
CGAACACGCACAGCTCGCCGATGCCGACCTCTTCGAGCAGCTCGAGCGCGTCCTCGTAGCGGTGGCCGATCTGGTCGGGGACGTGGGCGTCGCTCGAGAGCGCGATCGGCAGCCCGGCGTCGACGACGACCTCGAGGAAGCGCCGCGACGGGTAGATCTCGCCCACGGGCTTGCGCAGGCCGGCGGTCGAGACCTCGACGGCGACGCCGCCCTCGAGGCAGCCCTCGATGGCGGGCTCGTAGTAGCGGCGCAGATCGCCCTCCGGCTGCGGCGCGTCGCGGCCCCAGACCTTCACCAGGTCGGGGTGGGCCATGATGTCGAACATGCCGGTGCGCGCGGCCTCGCCGAGCGTGTCGAAGTAGCGCGTCCACACCTTCTCGGCCGAGTAGCCGCGGCCCCACACGCTCCAGTCGTCCATGTCGACGGCCTCGTCGCGCAGGAAGTGGATCGAGCCGACGACGAAGTCCCAGTCGCGGCCGTCGAGGAAGTTGGCGGTGCGGTCCTCCGCGCCCGCCACGTAGTCGGCCTCGATCCCGAGCCGCATGTCGGTCTCCTCGCGCACGAACTCGCAGTAGGCGTCGACGTCGTCGCGCGCCCACCTGCGCCACCACGGGTGCTGCCAGATGTCGAGCGACTGCGTGAAGCGGTGGATGTGCTCGGCCACGCCGAGCTCGGCGATCCCGCGATCCTCCGCCGTCTCGCGGTAGCGCTCCGCGTTGCCGGGGGTGAAGTACTCCTCTGGAGGCGTGTCGTCCTCGTCGGGGCGCAGATGGACGTGGTAGTCGGTCAGCACGGCGCGAGACTCTAGTGCGGGGGCAGGAGCTGGCCCGTCATCGCGTCGGCGAGCCAGCCGCCGAAGCGGCGTTCGGACCAGCGGCGGCGGCCGACGAGCTGCACGTGCAGGCCCGGATCGGTCAGCACCCACAGGAGGTCGGTGGCCGTGGCGACGGTCAGACCGGCGCGCAGCGGCCCGAGCGCGGCCGCCGCCCGCACCACGCGACCACCGCCGCGATGGCGCTCGTCCCCGATCCCGGTGAAGAACGCGCGCAGCTCCGCGTCGGTCTGGGCCGCGCCCCGGAGCGTCTCGTGCAGCGGCCCGAAGCGCCGCCCGATCCCGACGATCACCTCCGCGTAGCGCCCGAGCAGCCGATGGGGATCCGGCTCGGCGAGGATCGCCCGCGCGTCCTCACGGGCGCCGAGCGGCACCGGGTCGTCGTCGCCGCGCACCGCGAGCTCGTAGGCGGCGCGCAGCAGATCCGCCTTGCCGCCGGCGGAGGTGAAGACCGTCGCCCGGCCGACGCCCGCGGCGGCGGCGATCGCGTCGATCGAGGTCGGCCCGAAGCCCTGCTCGGCGAACAGGCGGCTCGCCGCCTCCACGATCTCATTGCGCGTCGCGCGGCTCCGCTCCTGGCGGAGGGCGGAGCGATATGGGCGCTTGACCGGCTCGTCCGGCGGCAGCCCCGCGACGGTCGACCGCGACGGCAACCGCGCGCTCGTCGCGGCGGCGGCCGCGGGCGGCGTTGCGCGCTTCGTGCTCGTCTCGGTCGTCGGAGCGCGCGCGGACCATCCGCTGCCGCTGTTCCGCATGAAGCACGCCGCTGAGCAGGCCGCCCGCGCGCTCGGCCCCGCCGCGGTCATCGTGCGCGCGAGCGCGTTCATGGAGACCTGGGTCGACGTGCTCGGCGAGCCCCTGCGGCGCACGGGCCGCCCGCTCGTCTTCGGGCGCGGGCGCAACCCGGTCAACTTCGTCTCCGTCGAGGACGTCGCGCGCTTCGTCGTGCTCGCCGCCGTCGATCCGGACCTGGGCGGGGCGACGGTCGAGATCGGCGGCCCCGACCTCTCCTTCGAGGCGTTCGCCGGCACGCTCGCCGCCGGCGAGGGCATCCGCGCCCCGGCACGTGCCGCGCCCGGCGCTGCGCGCCGTCGCCGCCCTCGCCCGCCCCCTCCGGCCGGCGATCTCCCGCCAGATGCGGGCGGCGGTCGTCATGGACACCGCGGACCTGGCCTTCGACGCGGCACCGGCGCGCGCGACCTGGCCCGAGATCCCCATCACGCCGCTCGCCGACGTCCTCTCGCGCGCCCCCGTGGCCGTCTAGCTGTGCCGTACCACCCCGGCCGGCTCGCGGGCGGCGAGCACACGCAGGTTGCGCGCCGCGCGCACGCCGAGCGCGGCGATCATCAGGCCGGCGGCGCCGAGGCCGACGAGGTCGATCAGGCCCCGGCCGGCGACCTCGAAGGTCACGCCGGCGAGCAGTGCGAGGTTGAGCACGATCAGGCCGACCCGCGCCTCGGTCGGCCCGAAGCGCCCGTAGCCGAGCGAGAAGACGCCGAACACCTGGGTCTCGAGGTAGGTGTTGATCGAGAGCGCGAGGTAGGCGACCACGATCGCGAGGCCGGTCGCGAGGCTCATGTAGGGCGAGAGCCCGAGCCCGGCGCCGATCACGATCGTCGCGCCGGCGTCGACGAGGTGGTCGAGGTAGTAGCCGTACTTGGGCCGCTCGATCCGGCGCACGCGGGCGAGCGTGCCGTCGAGCGAGTCGCCGAGCCAGTGCACGACCAGCAGGGCGCTGGCGACCCACAGCCAGGCCGGGTCGCGCAGCGTCAGCCAGTACGCGGCGCCGATGCCCAGCGCGGCGGCGACGCCGAGCGCGGTCATGTGGTCCGGCATCACTCGCGCGGGCAGGCGCTGCGCGAGCCATTCGAGCACCCGGGCCTCGGGGCGGGCGAGCAGGAACGTCTTCTCCCTCGGTGCGTCCTCGGTGCCGGGCATGACGATGTCTCTCCTTGTTGACCGTCGGTTGACAAGGAATACCCCGGTGCCGGGCGGGCGTTACTGGATCGGCACCGGACGGCTCGACCGCAGCGACTGGAGGGTTCGGATGGAGCCGAGGATCAGGAACACGCCGAACATCACGCGCAGCAGGCTCACAGGGAGCGCGAACGCGAGCAGCGCGCCCGGGATCGCCAGCGCCATGCCCGCAAACCCGACGGTGAGGCCGGTGCCCAGGGCGAGCGTCCCCTGGCGGCGGTGGGTCAGCGCGCCCACGATCACCGTCGGGATCGTCGCCAGCAGCGCGATCCCCTGGGCGAGCACCTGGCTCGTGCCGAGCGCGAAGACCATCACCGCGATCGCGATCGCGCCGCCGCCGACCCCGAGCAGGCCGGCCAGGAAGCCGCCGTTGACCCCGAGCGCGAGCAGCAGCACGATCGCCGGCAGGTCGAGCGGGAGCTCCTCGCGCCCGGCGCCGAACCCGAACGGGATCGCCAACCGCAAGCCGAACACGCCCGTGATCAGCGCGAACGCCAGGCGCAGCCCGCGCTCCGACACACGCGCGTTGACGCGCGCGCCGAGCACCGCTCCGCCGAGGCTGCCGACGACGAAGATCGCGCTCGCCTCCGGATCGAACGCGCCGCCCGGCGCCACGGCATAGGTGGCTGCGGCCACGACCGCGATCGGGAGGATCGCCACCAGCGACGTGCCCGACGCCGTGTGGCGGTCGCAGCCCGCCGCCCACATGAGCCCGGGGACGATGATGATCCCGCCGCCGATGCCGAGCAGGCCGGACAGCAGCCCGGCGAGCGCGCCGACGGCGGCCAGCCGTCGCGTCACGCGCGCCGGCGCTCGGCCAGCAGCAGCGCGGCGACGCGCAGGTCGTGCGGCGTCGTGACCTTGAAGTTCTCGGAGGTCGACTCGACCACCCGCACCGTGCCGCCGGCGCGCTCCACCAGCCACGCGTCGTCGGTCGCCTGGGCGAGCACGCCGTCGTCGACGGCGAGCGCGCGCTCGAGCGCCTCGCGGCGGAAGGCCTGCGGCGTCTGGATCGCCCACAGCCGCGTGCGGTCGAGCGTGGCGATGACGCGGCGGTCCTCGCCGGCCTCCTTCACCGTGTCGGTCATCGGCGCCGCCGCGATCGCGGCGTCGGCGCCGTCGAGCGCGGCCAATGCTGCGCGGAAGTGCTCAGGCGTCACGAGCGGCCGCGCCGCGTCGTGGACGACGACGTGGGGATCCGCCCGCGAGGTGCGCAGCGCGCTGCGTACCGACGCCGAGCGCGTCGCGCCGCCGGCCACGCCGACGCAGCCGGGCGGCGCCGAGCCGCCCGGCGGCAGCGCGACGACGATCTCCTCGATCCCCGCCGCGCGGAGCGCCTCGACGCTCCACTCGAGCATCGGGCGGCCGGCCAGGACGACGAACGCCTTGGGCCGGTCGGCGCCAAGGCGTTCGCCACTACCTGCGGCCACCAGGAGGGCGACCGCCAAGGTCTTAGTGGGTCTTCTCGTGACGGTGCGACCGAGAGACCGGTCGCCGGCGGTGATCGGCGGCCGCCGATCTCGGGCGCACTGTTGCGAGGAGGCCCACTACACGCCGGCCAGCTTCTCCTCGCCGGAGCGCTGGAGGAGGTCGTCGAGGTGGTCCTCGGCCTGCTCCTCGCCCATCTCGAGCGCGTACATCAGCTCGGACGCGAGGATCTTCTTCGCGCGGGTGAACATCTGCTTCTCACCCGTGGAAAGACCCTTGTCCTGCTCGCGGATCGCGAGGTTGCGCACGACCTCGGCGAGCTCGTAGATGTCACCGGTCTTGATCTTGTCCCGGTTGTGCTTGAAGCGGCGGTTCCAGTTCTTCGGCATCTCCGACACGTCGTCGGTGAGCACGGACAGGACCTTCTTCACGGTCTCCTCGTCGATCACGCGGCGCAGCCCTGCCTTGCCGGCGTTCTCACACGGGACCATGACGGTCATGTCGTTGTGGAGGATCTTGATCGTCAGGTACTGGCGCTTCTCCCCGAGGATGTCCTTCTCTTCCTTCTTGATGACCTGCCCGGCCCCGTGATGCGGGTACACGACGTTGTCGCCGATGGCGAAGTCGATGCACTCGATCTCACGGCTGATGTCGAGGTCTTCGATCTGGTCGGTATCGGTGATGATGTCCTCCTCGTTCGGGTCGTCCGCGTGCCGGACCACCGGCGTTGTCTCTAGGTCTGCAGGTAACGGTCCACGAGATTGATCTCCTGCAACCGGCGAAGGCCCTCGCGGATGTCCTTCGCACGGATCTCCCCCACGCCCTCGACGGACTCGAGCTCCGGGTCCGTCGCGGCGAGGATCTCGTCGAGCCCGCGGAACTCGCG
>JBBQLH010000146.1:0-6461 GCA_038327685.1 Solirubrobacterales bacterium | reverse complement strand
GCTCGTCGGCATCGTGGTCTACGGTCCCCATGCGGTCCTCCTATCCTCGCGGACTTGATTGGCGCCGGTCACGCTCGCAACGCGAGCGGACGAGGCGGGAGGACCGCCACCTCAACTTCTACGGACTACGGGACAACCTCGTGCACGGCCCACCCCTCGGGCAGATCGCGAAGACTCCGGTCGCGCCGAGCGCCAGGAACGGGATCCGCAGCGCGCCGACGAGCACGTTGCGCTCAACCAGCCAGGCCGCCACCGGCAGCCCTGCGAGCGCCAGGGCCACGCTCTCCTCGGCGACGAGCAGGCGCCGGCTGACGTCCAGGGTGCGGGCGAGCGGTGCCAAGCAGTCCTCCGGCAGACGCCGCGACTCGGGCTCGCAGAAGTCGGCGAGCACGGCGAGTTCACGCGCGCGGCCCGCGACGAGACTGACCGGCTCGCGAGTCGACGATCCCGACCGCCCGGCGCTCGGCTGGGCGGCAGCGTCGAGCCACGCGGTCAGCGCGGTCCCTGCGCGGGAGCGTGCGAACCGGCCGGTGACGAAGCGCAGCAGTAGGCCGCCGAAGGTCAGCACGACGCCGAGCCCGAGGATGACCTCGAGCCCACCGTCACCGCCTGCGATCGACTCGACGGCGAGCATCCCAGCACGTCTCCTAGCGGGCGGCCCGGCGCCGCGCGGCGGCCGGTTCGGTGAGGTCGATCGCTGGATGCCGCGGCTCGGAGGGGGCGCTCATGACGCGACCGTAGCGCCGCAGCGGGCGCACTCCCGGCCGCTGCGCCCGTATGTGTTCACGTTGGCACCGACTTGTTGCGAAGGCGGCACAAATCGGCGTTCACCTGTCACAGAACGTCGCGCTAGCCGGTCGCGCTGAGACCGGCTCGCGGAGCCTCGGCCGCACTCGAGGGCGCGACCTCGAGGATGCGATCGGCCGCGGAATCGAAATCGACGACGGTTGCCGGCGGGCACTCCCGGCAGATAGCGAGCGGGAGTCGAACTGCCTGCAAGGTCGAGGCTCCACGGAACCGCTCCGCCCGTAGGCCTTCGTCGAAGCGCCGAGCCTGGCCCCGCCGGGCCATACTGCGCCGGTGAGCGATCCGCTCCCGTTGCCCGAGGGTTTCGCGGTCGGCCACTGGACCGACCTCGAGTCCCGCACGGGCTGCACGGTCGTGATCGTTCCGGAGGGGACCCGGGGCGGGGTGGAGGTGCGCGGTGGTGGTACGGGCACTCGTGAGCTCGAGGCGCTGTCGCCGCTCGCGAATGCGGAGGGGCCGAGTGCCGTGTTGCTGACCGGTGGGAGCGCGTTCGGGCTTGCGGCCGCGGACGGAGTGGTGCGCTGGCTCGAGCAGCGGGGCCTTGGCCGCCCGACGCCGGTGGGCGTGATCCCGCTGGTGCCGGCCGCGGTGGTGTTCGACCTCGCGGAGGGTGAACCCGGCAGGCGACCGGGGCCGCAGGAGGGCTATGCCGCCTGCGAGGCGGCTGCCGGCGGCGTCCCGCGTCGCGGGCGGGTCGGAGTGGGCGCGGGTGCCGCGGTGGGGAAGGTGCTCGGGCGCGAGCGAGCCACGGACGGCGGTGTGGGCTACGCGGCGACGCGTCTCGCCGGCGGCGAGACGCTCGCGGCGGTCGCGGTCGCCAACGCCGCGGGAGATGTGATCGCGGAGGACGGCGCGGTGCTCGGCGGCCCGCACGGCGACCGCGGCGAGCTGCTCCGCAGCGCCGAGCTGTTCCCCGCCATGCCACAGCTGCCCGACTGGGCCCTGCGCCCCGGTCAGAACACGACGCTCGCCTGCGTCTGCACCGACGCGTCGCTGGACAAGCGCGGCTGCGGCATCGTGGCGCGGATCGCGAGCGCCGGGATCGCTCGGGCGGTCGACCCGGCCTTCACCCCATTGGACGGCGACGTCGTCTTCTGCCTGGCCTCGGGAGGACGGCGGCCGGCCGACCCCGGGCCTGCCGCCTCATGGTCGCTCACGATTCTGGGCACGGTCGCCGCGACGCTCACCGCCGCTGCGATTCGCGACGCGGTACGCCAGGCGGGCTTGAGCGCTGCCTCGCCGTCCTCGGCGAGTCCGAGCTGAGTCCTCGAGCGCCTGGTGTCGTGGCTTCGATGCGGCTACCCGAACGCCCCGACGCCGGTGATGTCGCGCCCCACGATCAACGTCTGCATGGTCTCGGTGCCTTCGTAGGTGTGGATGACTTCGATGTCGCCCATGTGGCGGATGACGTGGTTCTCGAGCAGGACGCCGTTCCCGCCGAGCAAGTCGCGGGCTTCTGAGATGACCTGGCGGGCTTTGCGCGTGTTGTTGAGCTTGGCCAGGCCGGCGATGGTGTCCGTGAGGCGGCCGGTCTGCTCGAGCCGGGCGAGCTGCATGCAGTAGAGCTGCATGCCGGTGACCTCGGCGAGCATCTTCACCAGCCGGTCCTGGACGATCTGAAACGAGCACAGCGGCTTGCCGAACTGCCGACGCTGCTTGCTGTAGGTCAGGGCGGCGTCGTACGCGGCGACAGCGTGGCCCAGCGCGCCCCAGGCGCAGGTCGTGCGGGTCGTGACCAGCACGCGGCCGGCGTCCTTGAAGGATTCGCCGCCTGGCAGCCGCGACGCCTCGGGCACCTGCACGCCGTCGAGGCTGATCTCGGCCTGCCAGATCGCGCGCGAGGCTCCCTTGCCCTCCATCGTGACGGCCTCGAAGCCGGCCGCGCCCTTCTCCACCAGGAACCCCTTGACCTGGCCGTCGTCCGCCGAGCGCGCCCACACGACGACCACGTCGGCGATCGAGCCGTTGCCGATCCAGCGCTTGGCGCCGTCCAGCACCCACTCGTCGCCGTCGCGGCGCGCGCTCGTCTCCAGCGCGACGGAGTCCGAGCCGTGCTCGGGCTCGGTGAGCGCGAACGCCCCGATCGCCTCAAGCCGCGCCATCGCGGGCAGCCAGCGCTGCTTCTGCTCCTCGGAGCCGAGCAGATCGATCGACTTCATCGCGAGCCCGGACTGCACCCCCAGGAACGTGCCGAGGCTGCCGTCACCACGGTGCAGCTCCATGTTCACCAGCCCGCGCGCGAGCGGGCTCATCCCCGGGCAGCCATGCCCCTGGATGTCCTCGCCCAGCAACCCGAGCTCAGGGAGCCGGCGCATGAGCGGCCACGGGAGCTCCGCCGCCTCCCAGTACTCATTGATCACAGGCAGGACCTCACGGTCGACGAAGCGGCGCGTCGCGATGAAGTGCTCCCACTGCTCCTCCGTGAACTGCTCGCGGACCTGAAAATAGTCGGTGGCGAGCGCATCGCCGAGATGCGCATACGGCAGCCCCTGGGCGGACATCGCTTTCTCCTTTCAGCGGGCGTACACGTAGCTTGCCGGACGAAACGGAGTAGTCCTACCGGGCACGCACCGCAGTCAACCTGATGTAGCCATGGGTCGGCCAGATTTTTCGCCAACACGCGTCTGAGGCGCTCCGGGAGATCGCTACGAGAGCACCCGGCAGTACGCCAGCACCGTCACGGGCGTCTGGCCGAAACGGGTATGGCGCTCGACGCGACCGCGCAGGCGCACGGCTCGGTCACGAGGCAGCGGCGCCCCGCTCGTCTGCCACCACGCGAGGCAGTTACCGTCGACGTCGATGAGGTCGTTGCGGCACACGCTCCCGTGGCGCCGCGAGGGCCGGTCGACGATGCGCTCGACGACCACGACCGTCTCGAGCCACTCGCCCGCCTGCCCGAGGTGTTGCGAGTCCGAACGCCGACGGCGGTAGACGGCGATCAGCGCGCACGCCAGTCCGCGCTCGCGCGCCGTCAGCAGGCGGCCGGCGCTCGCGGCGAGGGTCGCGTCGCGCTCGAACTCCGACAGCCCGGGTTTGGCCGCGAGCAGCTCGCGCGCCCATTGAAGCGCCGCGGTGGCGAGGGCCACGTCGCCGGGTCGCGGTGCGCACGGAGTACTCCGCAGCGATTGCAGTGCGGCGTCGGCGCTCGCCAGCTGTCCGGTCTCTCGCGCGCGCTCGCGCGGTGGGCGCGTACCACCATCGCAGCGTGCGCCGCAAAGGCCTCGAGCGGCATCCCATCGTCCGCGACGTGGAGCGCGTGAGGCGGGCTCGCGGCGGCGGCCAGCGACTTGCGCGCCAGCAGCACGTACTCGGCCTGGCGGCACAGCCGCTCGGGATCGTGGCCGAGGAAGTCGCGCAGGCAGCCGGTCCCCACCTGCCGCAGCCGCTGCGTGGCGGCATGCCAGACCACGTAGGTCTCCACGCGCCGGCGCCGCAGTCGGCAGTGATCGCAGCGCGGCTCGCGGAAGCGCTGCGGGTCAAGCGCTGGCGCCGCCGACGAGGCGACCCGCAGCCTCGGCTCCTCACCGCGGTGATCGACGACGGCGGCCAGCGTCCAGCCGGCGAGTGCGGGCGGCTCTCCCTCGAGCACGACGAGCGCATGCTCACTGTCATCCTCGCCGCTGTCGCGCAGCGCCAGCGGCGCGGTCCCGAGCCGCTCGGCACGACGTGCCAATCGTCCGATCCGCTCGTTCAGCTCGGGCAGGTTGCGCCTGAGCACCCTGAACATCAGTCCGGCCGACACGGGTTGCGCACTCGCAGCGACCCGCAGCTGCGAGTGACCTCTCGAATCGTCTAAACCCGCGCCTACGGTCGCCATGCGTGTCCACTCTCAAGCGCAGCGAGCCGCCGGCCTTCACCCCGCTCTGGGAGCAGCGGCTGATCGCCGCCGCCAAGCACGCCGACCGAGTCGCCGAAGCGCAGCTGATCGAGCTCTACGAGCCGATGGTCCGCCGCATCGCCGGCTCGCTGTACCTGCCCGGCGGCGAACGCGAGGACCTCGCCCAAGAGGCACGGCTCGGGATCCTTGCCGCGATCCGAGCCTGGGACCCCGACCGCTCGGTGCCGTTTCGGTGCTTCGCGTGGCTGTGCGCCCTGCGCGAGGCCAACACCGCCGTCAACGCTGCCCGCGCCGCCAAGCACCAGCCCCTCAACCACGCGCGCTCGCTCCACCGACCCCTCGGTGACGAGGGCGCGCCGCTCGAGGAAACGCTGCTCGCGACCGGGCGCCCTGACGACGATCCCGTCGCCAAGACGCTCAGCCGCGAGCGGCTGAGCAGCATCCTCGACGGCATACGAGCGCTCACCGAACTCGAGCGCGGCGCGCTGGCGATGTCGGCCAACGACTACAAGCACCGCGATAGTGCGCACGTGCTCGGGGTGGGGGAGCGGGCCGTGAACAATGCGCTGCAGCGCGCGCGCCGCAAGCTCGCCGGGCCCGCCATCCCGTAGACCGCGACGGCCTCTAGGGTCGCGCGTCACGCAGCGCGAGCCTGACTGCGCGTCACGTCCCGAGCTTCGCCGGCTCCGCGCGAGCACGAGCCTCATGTCGAGCAAGTAGGTGATCGCCGCTGCTGCGCCTGCAGCAGCGGGCCTTCTGCGTCCTGCCTCCCGCGACCACGATCCCGCGCTCGCCCCTGCGTTCAGCTCTCGATGAACTGGGTCGGCGGGCGGACAGCACCCGCTCGGTCACGAAAGCAGGCAGGTGCTCGGCGCCGATGCTGGTGACTGCCTCTCGTCCTTAGCGAGCGTGTCGTGGGGGTCGCCTCGAACGACCGCTCGCACGTCCAAAACAGCAGGGGGCTCGGCACGCGACTAGGTGCCCTGGATCGCACCACGCGCGCGGCGCTACTTGGCTCGCAGCCTGCGAGAGGTCCTGAGAGGCTGCGCAGGCGGAGGCGTCCAAGCGCGGTGCCGCGCGGCTGGGGCGAGCCGGGACGTCCGGGATGGGGCATCCGAGACGCGTGGGAGGGCGGATGCACCGGTCGATCTGGTGTCCTTGACTCACGACGGCGAGAGGCCGGCGATCATTCCTCGCGTTCCGATCACCGGGCGGGTGGAGGTGTCTCACTGGGTCGTAGTCGGCTTGCGGATGGCAAGGTGGCCTACGAGCACGGCGACTGGAGGGACCAGGTTTCCGTCTTCGTGCAGGTCGGCTCGTCGAGGCCGAGGGCCGGCGGGTCGCCGGCGCGGAGCAGGGCGCGGTCGCGGCTCTTGCCAGCGCGCGCCGGGGCCGTGACCAACGGTTACGTGGCACGCGCGGCCTCCGCGCTGTGGCGCGGGGTCGGGGCGGAGTCGGAAGAGCAGTTCGTTGCGCTCGACCCGCTTCTCGGCCTGGCGGGCTGCCGGAGTGCCGCTGGCGAGCCCGGTCTCGAGCAAGGCGTGTGACGCGGCCCGTCGTCCGATCTGGACCCTTACCGCGCAGACTTCGACCGTGTCCTGGCCAAGGTCGGCGAGCACGAACGCACGCTCGCGCTCGCCGCTTGGCGATCAGAACTTCGGGGTGCCTGCTCTAGCTGTTGAGCCCGGTGACCTCCCGAACGCGGGTGAGCGGGGGGCGGTTGCCGAGGGCGCTGTGGGTGCGCCGCTCGTTGTAGTGGCGCACCCAGTGTGGCAACGATGCGCGACGGGCCTCGCTTGAGGCGTATTCGAGCGCG
>JBBQLH010000145.1:0-6536 GCA_038327685.1 Solirubrobacterales bacterium | reverse complement strand
ATATCAGCCTGGCATCGCCGCCGAACCGCTGAGCCCGCTCGCGCCGCCCCGGGAACACCACCCGCCACAAGCCGACCCACAACGCCCAACCCAGGACGACGACACCGCACGCCCCCTTGACAAACCGACCTCCACATCAGTCGACAGGCTTGGTCTCCAGCCGGTGCACGGCCGGGCCGTGGAGCACCTCGCCCTCGGGACTGAAGCGCGAGCCGTGGCAGGGGCAGTCCCAGCTGCGCTCGGCGGTGTTCCAGTTCACCTGGCAGCCCAGGTGGGTGCAGAGCGGGGAGACGGCGACGAGCGTGCCGTCGTCGCGGCGATGGCCGGCGACCTTCTCCCCGGCGTGGCGAACGATGTCGCCCTCGCCGGGCGCGAGATCCTCGATCGGCCGCGTGCCGCGCTTGGTGATGCGGTCGCCGACGAAGTGCAGGCCGACCTTCGTGTTCTCCTCGACGAACTTGACGGCCGCTCGCGGCTGGATGCGGTTGGGGTTGAACATCGCGGCCCACGGGTTCTCGCGACCGAGCAGCCGGTCGGACAGGATCATCGCCGCCGCGGTGCCGCCGGTCATGCCCCACTTGGCGAAGCCGGTCGCCATCAGCACCTGCTCGTTGCGCGGCGTGAGCGGCCCGACGTAGGGCACGCCGTCGATCGTCGTGCCGTCCTGGGACGACCAGCGGTACTCCACGGACTCGACGTCCCAGTACTCGCGGGCGAAGCGCTCGAGCGCGCGATAGCGCTCCTCGGTGTCCCCGCCCTCGCCGGTCTTGTGGCCCTCGCCGCCGACGAGCAGCAGCTCGTCGCCGTCGACGGGCACGGCGCGGACCGAGCGCGTAGGCGAGTCGCCGCTGATGAACATGCCCGGCGGCGTCGCGCCCGCGATCCGGCAGAGCAGGGCGTAGGAGCGCTGCTGGCTCACGCGCGCGAACGCCAGCGCGCGGTCGAGGAACGGGTAGTGCGTGGCGACCACGACGTGGTCGGCGGTCACGCTCCCGCCGGGCGTCTTGACGGTGCAGCGCTCGTCGGCGTCGACCTGGACGGCGTGCGAGTGCTCGTAGACCTCGTCCAGCTGCTCGGCGAGCCCGAGCAGGTACTTGCGGACATGGAACTCGGCCTGGTCGTCGAAGCGCACCGCGGCCGCGACCGGGTAGGGCAGTGGCGTCTCCTCGACGAGCGACGCGGGCAGCCCGGCCTCGAGCGCGGCCTCGGCCTCGCGCTCGGCGTCCGAGGGGTCGGCCTCCGGGCCGAGGTAGGCGTAGGAGGAGCGGCGGCGGAAGTCGCAGTCGAGCCCGTCCCGCTCGACGCGGTCGGCCATCCACGCGAGCGCCGCCTCGTTGGCGGCGCCGTACGTGCGGGCGCCGTCGGCGCCGAAGCTCGAGCGCAGCCGCGCGTAGATCATCCCGTGCTGCGAGGAGACCTTCGCGGTCGTGTAGCCGCTCACGCCGCGCGCGAGCCGATCGGCCTCGAGCAGGACGACCCGCACGCCGGCCTCCTGGAGCAGCAGCGCGGTCGAGATCCCGACGATGCCGCCGCCGAGGACGGCGACGTCGGCATCCACACTGCGCTCGAGCCGCGGGAGCGCGGGCGGCTCGGGGCCGGTGTCGATCCAGACCGAGGTGTGCCTCATGCCCTGAGCAGCGCCAGCTCCTCGAGGCGCATCAGCGATTCGGCGTTGCGCATCCGCGTGGTCGCCTGGAGCAGCGGGTTGATGGAGAGGAGCCCGAACACGCCGTCGGGGTTCTCGCTCATCTTCACCAGCGTCCCGCCGTCCCTTGGGGCCAGCTCGAGCGTCACGGTGGCCGTGCCCGCCGGGCGGCCCTTGGCGCGCAGGCGGATGCGGTGGGGCCGCTCCGTCTCGAGCGCGACAGTGTGGTCGGAGAGCGTGAGCGGCCCGAAGCCGATCGTGTGATGGAACTTCGAGCCGGGGGCGGGCCACTCCGGCTCGGCGTCGCGGATCGCCTTCGAGCCGACGACCCAGTAGCCGTAGTTCTCCGGCTCGGCCAGGACGTCCCAGATCGCCTCGGGGGGCACCGGCATGTATCGCGCGTTCGTCGCCACGGATCGGGGCATTACCCGGTCGGCGCCAGCCGTCATCATTCCCGGCGCATGAGCGACCTCGTCACCTCCGCCGACCGCGAGGCGGCGCGGCTGCGCGACCGGCTCGCGGAGATCGAGGTCGAGCAGGCGACGCTCGAGGCCGAGCTCGCGGCCTTCAACTCGGACTACATGCGCGTCGTCATGACGGTGATGCTCGACGTGCAGGAGCTCGAGGCGCGGATCCTCGCGCTCGTGGCGGCGCGGTCGGGCGCCTCCGACGACGCCGATGCCGCGGAGAGCGCCCGCGCGCGGGTCAACGAGACGACCGCCCACATCCGCGCCGTGCCGAAGACGCCCGGCCCGATCCCGACCGGCGACATCAAGCGGCTGTTCCGCGAGGCGGCGAAGCGGATGCACCCCGACCTCGCCGCCGACGAGGAGGCACGCGGGCATGCCGAGGCGTTCATGAAGCGCCTCAACGCGGCCTACCGCTCCGGTGACGCCGAGGCCATCGTCCACCTGCTGGGCCAGTGGGAGGCCTCGCCGTTCGGCGCGGGGAGCGAGGACGATGCGGCGCGCTCGGCGCGCGCCGCCCGCCGGGTCGGCGCACTCAGCGACGCCGTGGGCCGCGCCCAGGAGCGCCTCGACGACCTGCGCGCGTCCGAGCTCGCGCAGCTGATGGAGCGCGCGATGACGGCCGCCGCCGCGGGCGGCGACCTGCTCGCCGACATGCGTCACGCGGCCGAGGCGGCGCTGGTGCGGGCCCGCGCCCGGCTGGCCGAGCTCCAAGCCGCCTAGGCTTCTCGCGATGGAGCGCGAGCGCTTTCTCGAGGACGGCCGCGCGGCGCTCGAGTGGGCGGCCGACTACCTCGACCGGGTGGGGAAGCTGCCCGTGCTCGCGCAGGTGGAGCCGGGGGAGATCCGCGCGCGCCTGCCGGCGGCACCGCCGGAGGAGCCCGAGCCGTTCTCCGCCGTCCTGCGCGACCTCGACGAGGTCCTGCTGCCCGGCATCACGCACTGGCAGCACCCGCGCTACTTCGCCTACTTCGCGGTCAGCGCGTCGCGGCCGGGCATCCTCGCGGAGATGCTGGCCGCCGCGCTGAACCCGGTGGCGATCCTGTGGCGCACGTCGCCCGCGTCGACCGAGCTCGAGGGGCTCGTGTGCGACTGGGTGGCGCAGCTGCTCGGCCTGCCCGCGGGCTGGCACGGCCACATCGAGGACACCGCCTCGACGTCGACGCTGGCCGCGCTCATCGCGGCCCGTCACACCACGGGGCGCGACGTCGTCGTGTGCTCCGAGCACGCCCACTCCTCCGTCGAGAAGGGCGCGCGCATGCTCGGCATGGAGCTGCGCAAGCTGCCGGTCGACGAGGCGTTCCGGATGCGCGTCGACGCGGACGACCTCGCCGGCGCGGCCGTCGTCGTGCCGACCGTCGGGACGACCTCGACCACGTCCGTCGATCCCGTCGCGCACGTCGCCGACCTCTGCGAGCGCACCGGCACGTGGATGCACGTCGACGCCGCCTACGCGGGGGCGGCGATGGTGTGCCAAGAGCACCGCTGGGCGTTCGCGGGCGTCGAGCGCGCGGACTCGCTCGTCGTCAACGCGCACAAGTGGATGCTCACGCCGATGGACTGCTCGCTGTTGTGGACGAGCCGCCCCGCCGACTTCCGCGCCGCGTTCAGCCTGATCCCCGAGTACCTGCGCACGCCCGACGCCGAGGACGCGCTGAGCCTCAACGAGTACGGGCCCGCGCTCGGGCGGCGCTTTCGCTCGCTGAAGCTGTGGGCGGTGCTGCGCTGCCACGGCCGGGCCGGGCTGCAGCGGATGATCCGCGAGCACGTCCGGCTCGCCGCGCGCTTCGAGGAGTGGGTGCGCGACGAGCCGGGCTGGGAGTTGTGCGCGCCGCGGCCGTTCTCGGTGGTCTGCTTCCGCCGCGAGGGCTCCGACGCGGACAACGAGGCGATCCTCGGGCGCGTCAACGCGAGCGGCGAGATCTTCATCTCGCACACGCGCCTGCACGATCGCTACGTGCTGCGGCTGGCGATCGGCTCGGAGCGCACGACGGAAGCCGACGTGCGCCGAGCCTGGGATGTCATCCGCGACCGCTAGCGCACCACCCCCATGAACCGGTTGACGGCGCGGTCGGCGATGTTGCGCCCGTGCACGATGCCCACCTTCACCGCCTCGCGGAAGTGGAAGCCGACGAGGATGCGCGACAGCCCGTTCTCGCGCGCCGCCTGGGAGAAGCTGCGGTAGCGCCGGAGCACCTGCGTCGCCGCGTCGCCGCACCTGCTCTCGGCGGCCGGCAGCGTCGTGCTGCAGGTGCTGAACCTGACGTCGTCGGTTCCGAAGAACCGCTCCAGGATCTTCGCTGCCGCACCGCCCTCGACGGCGTGTCCCGAGTCATAGTCGGGAATCGCGGGAGTCTCCTCGAGCGGGGTCCAGTCCGGATCCGCCACGGTGTCCGGGTTCCCGTCCGTGGCCGCGGCGCGGATTGCGGTGACCGGGCGCCAGTAGTTGTACTGGTACTTGGCCTGGAAGGACCCGATGTAGCCGTCCGTCATGGCCATGTTGAGCAGTCCGAACAGACGCGCCTGCTTCCACGCGTCGAGCCGGGTGTCCCTGGCGACCTTCCTGGCGATCCGGTTCCATTGCAACGGGGCGCTCTCAACCCAGAACTCGGCGATCTCCGTCTGGTCGGGTGTGCGGGCGCTGGGCGTGGTGAGATCGTCGCCGCCGAGGCGCTTGACCTGGTTGAAGTCGGCGGTGTAGCGACGGTCGGTCACCGCGTGCGGCGGCCCCGGAAGGAACTGGGAGCTGTCCCTGAGCACGAACGGGGTGAGCTTGCCCAGCTTCGGGGCGAAGGCGAACGGCGTGCCGGGGGTGAAGCGGTAGACGCCGGGCAGGGTCCCCTGCGGATATTGGTCATCCCCGACCAGCAGGGCCTGCGCACCGTCCGTCGACCGCAGCGAGAGAATCGCCGCCGCTGCTGCCCGGCCGACGGCGACCCCCCGCGTCTTGGCCCGCCCACCCGGGAGGGCGGAGAGCGCGGCGACGTAGTCCGCTTCGACGCCGGCCACGGCGTCGTCGACGCACTTCTGAGGCACGAGGTTCTTGGAGAGCTCGCCCAGGACCGGGACGAGCACGTCGCGCGCCGCCGCGGCCACGGCGGCGTCGGGAGACGCGCCTCGTCCGGCTCGCGCGTCATAGGCGTAAGGGCGCGACCGGCGGTCGATGGCATTGAGGGCGTCGTGGATGGCGACGTGCGTCATGGCGTACAGCCGCGCCTCTGCGGGCGAAGGCCCGACGGGCGAGATGCAGGCGGCGACAGCGGCCTTGCCCGCGTTCTCGTTCCAGGCGCTGACGGCGTTCGAGCGCGCGTGGCGGGCACTCGCCGCCGGCGCGGCGAGCGCGAGCGCGGCCACGCCCGCGGCAAGGCCGCAAGCGAGGTGGTGGGGGTGGAGTCGGGTGGTCATGACGGCCTCCTTCCGAGGCGGTCGAGAATGGACGCCCCCGAGGCTCCTGCGGCGCGGTCGACGACCGGTCGACGAACGGTTTACTAGTGAGCAAGCCCGCAATAGGGTCGCGGCCACGGTGGATCTACGGCTCCTAGGGCCGGTCGAGGTGCGTCTCGATGACCGGCTGGTCGAGCTGGGCCCCCGCAAGCAGCGGGCGGTCCTCGCGATGCTCGCTCTGCACGCCGGCCGGACGGTCCCGGCCGACCGCCTCGCCGAGGGCCTGTGGGGCGACGAGCCGCCGCCGAGCGCGCCGAAGATGTTCCAGCTCGACGTCTCGCATCTGCGCCGGCTGCTCGAGGGCGAGGACGCACGCATCGTCACCCGCGGCCGCGGCCACGAGCTGCAGCTGTCAAATGAACAGTCGGCGCCGTCGTCGCCATGGATCTCGTCGTCCGATCCCGCGGCAAGTCAAGCCTCCGTAATCAGGTGTTGACCCAGAGCTCCAGCGGGCCGCGGAAGGAGATGTTCGGGTGGAACGGGATCTCCTGGTCCTCGACGAGGCGCAGCTCGGGCCAGCGCGCCGTCAGCCCCTCGAGCGCGAGCCGCGCCTCGAGCTTGCCGAGGCTCGCGCCGGCGCAGTAGTGGATGCCCTTGCCGAAGGCGAGCGAGCGGTGGGCGTTCTCGCGCCGCGGGTCGAAGCGCCCGGGCTCCGGGAAGACGTCGGGATCGCGGCCGGTCGAGGCGAGCCAGAGGAAGAGCTTGGCGCCCTCGGGCAGCTCGACGTCGCCGAGCGTCACCGGCCGCGTGGTGATCCGCCGCCACACCGGCACCGAGGTGTCGAAGCGCAGTGTCTCGTCGACCGCGCCGGGGATCAGCTCCGGGTTCGCTACGACCTCCTGCCAGCGCGAGCGCTCCTCGAGCAGCCGCCGGATCAGGTTGCCGATCAGGTAGTTCGTCGTCTCGTGGCCGGCGAAGGAGAGCGAGAACAGGATCGAGGCGATCTCCTCGTGGCTGAGCGCCTCGGGGTCCTCGTCGTG
>JBBQLH010000144.1:0-6590 GCA_038327685.1 Solirubrobacterales bacterium | reverse complement strand
TCCTCACCAAGGAGGCGCTGCGCGAGGCGCTGGAGAACCTCTCCTACCGCGAGCGCCGCGTGCTCGAGCTGCGCTACGGCCTGGGCGGGGAGCACCCCCGGACGCTCGACGAGGTCGGCCGCACGTTCAACGTGACGCGCGAGCGCATCCGCCAGATCGAGAACCAGTCGCTCAAGAAGCTGCAGTCCCTCGCGGAGGCCCAGAAGCTTCGCGACGTGGCGTAGAGCATTCAAGAGAGATAGGCACCCGGCCGATGTAGGCCGGGATGTCTTTCGATCTCGATCAAGCACTCCGCTACCTCATCGCGTCCGAGGGGTCGGACCTCCATCTGAAGGTCCCCTCGCCGCCGCTGGTTCGCCTCCACGGCAAGCTTCAGCCCATCCCCGGCTTCGAGCCGCTGGCCCCGCAGGACACGATGGACGCCGTCCAGGACATGCTCCAGGACGCGAACAAGCTCGCGGAGTTCGAGGCCGAGAACGAGGTCGACTTCTCCTATTCGCTGGAGGGCCTCGCGCGCTTCCGCGTCAATGCCTTCTACCAGCGCGGCACCGTCTCGGTGGTCATGCGTGCGATCCCGGTGAACATCAAGTCGGTCGACGAGCTCAACCTGCCGTCCGTGATCTCCCGGCTGGCCGAGGAGGAGCGCGGGATCATCCTGCTCACCGGCACGACGGGCTCCGGCAAGTCGACGACGCTCGCGGCGATGATCGACCACATGAACCGGACGATGCACAAGCACATCGTCACGATCGAGGACCCGATCGAGTTCCTGCACCGCGACCGCAACTGCATCCTCAACCAGCGCGAGGTCGGCCAGGACACGGCGTCCTTCAAGCGCGCGCTGCGCCGCGTGCTGCGCCAGGACCCGGACGTCATCCTCGTCGGCGAGATGCGTGACGAGGAGACGGTCCACACCGCCCTGTCGGCGGCCGAGACCGGTCACCTCGTGCTCTCCACGCTCCATACCGTGGACGCGCCGGAGAGCATCAACCGCATCATCGACTTCTTCCCGCCGCACCAGCAGCAGCAGGCTCGCGCCATGATCGCCGGCACGCTCAAGGGCATCGTCTCGCAGCGCCTCGTCCGCACCCCGGACGGATCGGGCCGCGTCGCGGTCTGCGAGATCATGGTCATGACCGGCCGCGTCCACGACATGATCCTCGACCCCAAGCAGACGGGCATGCTCGGCGAGGTCATCACGGAGGGCGGTTACTACGGGATGCAGACCTTCGACCAGCACCTGCTCGAGCACCTGCAGGCCGGCCGGATCACGATGGAGGACGCCGTCCGTACCGCCTCCTCGCCGCACGACTTCAAGCTCATGGTCGCCGCGCAGTCGCGGATCGGCCCGCGCTCGCATCCGAACAAGGGCGAGGGCAAGATCGACGGCGCGCCGGCGCAGGTCGCGGAGCCGCACCCCCCGTCCGCGCCCCCGGTGGCCTCGCAGCCGCCTGCCGCACCTCCGGTCGCACCTGCCGCGGCTCCGCCGGTGGCCACGCAGCCGCCGGTCGCCCCGTCCGGCGCCTCGGCGCCACCTCCGGGCGTCCCCTCGTAGCGTGAAGGCGCCGCCACGCGCGCCTTGACTCGACCTCCCGGTCGCGACAAGGTGCGCAGGCGCTGCTCTCACCCCACGAAAGGACTTGCCCTGTGCAGACCACCCTCGCTCAGTTCAACGAGACCCAGTCCCAGGACGCCTTCGCGCTTCAGAACTCGAAGCTGCTGAAGGTCCACCTGGACCAGGTCACGATCCAGGCCAAGCTCGGCTCGATGGTCGCCTACCAGGGCGACGTCACGTTCGAGCACGCCGGCTCCGGCGGCATGGGCCGGATGCTCAAGAAGGCCGTCAGTGGCGAGGGCACGTCGCTCATGCGGATGTCGGGGACCGGCGAGGTGTTCGTCGCCGACCAGGCGCAGGACATCCACCTGATCTACCTGGAGAACGACAACATCACGGTCAACGGGCCGAACCTGCTGGCCTTCGATGCCGGCATCGACTGGGACATCAACCGGCTCAAGGGCGGCGCCGCGGGCGCCATGGCCGGGGGCCTGTTCAACATGTCGCTGTCCGGGACGGGCTGGGTGGCGATCCTCTCCGACGGCCCGCCCGTGCTGCTCAACGTCGCGCAGGCGCCGACATTCGCCGACGCCCAGGCGGCGATCACCTGGTCCTCCGGCGTGACCGTCGGCCTCAAGACCGACTTCAAGATGAAGAACCTAATCGGGCGCGGCTCGGGCGAGTCGATCCAGCTGGCCTTCTCGGGGCAGGGCTGGGCGCTCGTGCAGCCCTCCGAGGGGCGCGTCACCGCGGCGACGGCGTCGTCGTCGTCCGCTGGCGGCGGGATCGGCAGCCTGCTGAACGGCTGAGGCTCAGAGGTGGATGACCTCCTCGCCCGCGTCGAGGTCGTCCACCGTCTCCTCGCACGTCGGGCACCACCAGCGCGCCTCGAGCGCCGTGCCGCAGGCGGTGTGGCGCAGTGGCTCGGCGCCGCCGGCGCTGCGCGCGCCCCAGTCGGCCAGCAGGCGCAGCGCACCGGCCAGCTCGCGGCCTGAGTCGGACAGCTCGTAGACGAACCGCGGGGGCCGGTCCGAGTAGGGCCGGGCGACCACGAGCGCGTTCTCGGCCAGCGCCTTCAGCCGCGCGCTCAGCACGTTGGGCGCGATGCCGCCGAGCTCGTCCTGCAACTCGTTGAAGCGCATCGGCCGCTCGAGCAGCGCGGCGATGGCGAGCAGCGTCCAGCGGTCGCCCACGCGGGCGAGCGCGTCGGCGAGCGGGGAGGAGGGCGCGGCGCGGCGGGGGTGGCGCATGGGTCGAGCGTAGAACTTCAACTGCGCATCGAGGGAGGGTGCGGCCCGCCGTGGCGGCCCGCGAGGCGACGAATGTCATCTCGACCACGTATGCGGGGGTCGAGGTGACATTCGTCGCCGCCGCGGCGCTTCGGACCCGCCCCTCACCGGCCGCCGTTGACGTTTGCTACGTTGCGACTTGCAAATAGCAAGTGACTCTCGGAGGCGAAACGTGTCGGTACTCGATGAACTTCAAAGCGCGGTCTCGGGTGCGGCCGAGGGTGTCGGTCCCGCCGTGGTCGGGCTCGGCCGCGGGTGGGGCCGTGGCTCCGGCGTCATCACCGCCGCCGGGACCGTCCTGACCAACGCGCACGTGCTGCGCGGCGAGGAGGTCGCGGTGACCTTCGCTGACGGGCGCACCGAGCATGGCCGCGTGGCCGGCGCGGACGCGGACCTGGACCTCGCCGCGATCGCGGTCGAGACCGGTGACGCGGAGCCGGTCGCGTGGGCGCCCGAGCGGGTCGACGCCGTCGCGATCGGCGAGCCCGTGTTCGCGCTCGCCAACCCCGGCGGGCGCGGCCTGCGCACCACCTTCGGCCTCGTCTCGGCGACCGGACGCTCCTTCCGCGGGCCCCGCGGCCGCCGCATCGGCAGCTCGATCGAGCACACCGCGCCGCTGCCGCGCGGCTCCTCGGGCGGTCCGCTGGTCGACGCCGAGGGCCGGCTGCTCGGCCTCAACTCGATCCGGGTCGACGGCGGGCTGATCCTCGCGCTGCCGGCCGACGCCACGATGCGCCGCCGCGCCGAGGCACTCGCCGCGGGGAGTGGCGCGAGCCGCCCGCGGCTCGGGATCGCGATAGCCCCGCCGCGCGCCGCGCGGCGCATGCGCGCGGCGGTCGGCCTGCCCGAGCGCGACGGGCTGCTCGTGCGCGGGGTGGAGGAGGACAGCCCCGCCGGGGCCGCCGGCCTGGAGCGCGGCGACCTGCTCGTCAGCGCCGCCGGGAGCCCGCTGACCTCGGTCGACGAGCTCTTCGACGCACTCGAGACGGGCGGCACGCTCACCCTCGGAGTGTTGCGAGGGACCGACGAGCGCGAGGTCGACGTCATACTTCAGTAGTTGAAGTGTTGCGCTAGACTGGCGTTCGTGCCCAATTCGGACTGCCCCGTCTGCCGGACCGCCGACATCGTCTGCGGCAAGTGGACCCTGCTGGTGATTCGCGACCTGGCCGAAGGCCGCGCGCGCTTCTGCGAGCTCGAGCGCTCGCTCGAGGGGATCTCCCCCCGCACCCTCTCCCTGCGCCTGCGGGCGCTCGAGGAGGAGGGCGTCGTCGAGCGCACCACGTTCCCCGAGGTTCCACCGCGCGTCGAGTACGCGCTCACGACGAAGGGCCGCGCGCTCGTCCCGATCATCGAGTCGATGCGCGAGTACGGCACCGAGTGGCTCGGCGCGACAGGCGTCTGCACCGAGGCGCCCGAGCCGGCCGTCGCCGCGCTCGCCTAGCGGCCGTCGCTGCGCTCGCCTCGCGGCCTTCGCTGCAATCGGCCGTGCGCTCTAAAGGAGCGCGGAGCGCGACAGAGAACCCGCCGCGCATGCACAATCGCGCGCTGCACGACACCCTGGCCGCGTTCGTGGAAGAAGCCGCCTGGCAGCTCGCCGAGGAGGTCGCCGCGGGCGCCGAGGTTCCCTTCGAGCTGATCGAGCAGGGTCGCGCGTCGGCCCCGCTGTACTGCTACCGGCCGCTCACCGACCGCTTCATCGCCGAGCACCTCGGCATGCTCGAGCGCCTCCCGTCCTACCCGGCGGCAGCGCAGGGCCTCGCGGCGCTGCCGAACCTGTCCGCCTACCTGATCGCCCGCGGGCGCCGCACGCCGGCCGCCGACCGCCGCGCCCAGGGCGACGCCGCGCTCGAGGCGTTCATCACCGCGCTGTGGGGGGAGGCGACCGAGTTCGTGTATGAGCCCGCGCCCTTCGACCAGGCCTACGCCGAGCTCGAGGACGCGGTCTACGACGGCTGCTCGCTGTCGGTCGTGCTCGTCCCCGTCGACGGCCTCGTGATCGACGCCGACGAGGTCGCGCTCGGCGACGGGCTCTCGCTCGTGCGCGGCTCGACGCTCGAGAGCACGCCGACCGACCTGCACGGCGACGACTACGCGACCGTCGCGGTCATGCACCTCGAGAGCGCGCCGGGCGAGTCGCCCAGTCTCGAGACGGCAGGTCGCCGGCTGCGGCGGCTGCAGACGGCGCTGCGGTTGTGGGACGACGCCGAGCCCTCGCTCGCCCCGGTCGCGTGGGCGCGCACGGACGGCGGCCCGTGGCTCTCGGTCCCGCTCGCGACCGGCCTGCGGCGCATGGACGGCGACTGCCTGCTGTCACCGGAGGAGGAGGACCCGCTGCGCGCGTTCTGCTCGCTGATCGCCCGTCGCACCCCGCGCGCCGGCGAGCTCGCCTGGGCGCTGCGGCGCTTCGAGCTCGGATGCGAGCGCTCCTCGCCGTGGGAGGCGCTGTCGGACTGGCTCCTCGCCGCGCGCGCTCTGCTCGGCGACGTCGACGCGACCGGCGACGAGCGGGTGTTCGAGCGGCTCGCCGCGATCTGCGCGGCACCCGAAGAGCGACCGGCGATGGTGCGGCGGCTGCGCGACACGGCCGCGCTCGAGCGAGCGGCGATCGCGGGCCGCCTGACGTCCGACCCGGCGGTCGAGGAGATGGTCGAGGACCTCGGCAGCCTCGTGCGTGCGGTGCTGCGCGACGTGCTCTGCGGGCACCTCGATCCGGCGCTCCGCCCGCTCGCCGACGGCCTGCTCGACGAGCAGCCCGCGGAGCCGACCGCCTTCTAGGGCCCGTCCGAGAGTCGGCACGCCGTACCGCCTGTTCTCGGACGAATCCCTAGTCCGCGAACAGATGGGCTTGCACCTGCGCGAGCCCGTCGATGTCGTGCACGTCGTCCTCGAGCTCGGGGACGCGGACCGTGGGCGGCGAGTGCAGCGCCTCTTCGAGGTGATCGATTGCGGCATGGTCGCGGGCGGCGAGCGCCGCCTGCTCGCGCGCCGAGTCGGCGACGCGCTCGGCGAGCCCCTCCCCGAGCTCGGCGACGAGCTCCGCGGGCACGTCGCCGTTGGACTCCGCGATCGCGTGCACGCGGTTGACGACCATGCCGCCGAACGGCATCCCGGCCTCCATCAGCTTGCGGTGGAAGTAGATCGCCTCCTCGACCGGGTCGTGCTGGGGCGACGTCACGATCAGGAACGTCGTGGCGGGATCCTCGAGCAGGGCGCCGACGCGCTCCGCGCGCTCGGTGAAGCCGTCGATCAGGCCCGAGAGCGAGCGGAAGAACACGGACAGGTCCTCGAGCAGGTCGACGCCGGTGACGCGCTTGAGCAGCGAGAATACGACGCCGGTGCCGCGACCGATGATCTTGCCGCCGAAGCCGGCGGGGCGCAGGAAGATGCGGATCGCGCGCCCCTGGAAGAAGCCCGTCAGGCGCCCGGGCGCGTCGAGGAAGTCGAGCGCGTTGCGGGACGGCGGCGTGTCGAGCACGAGCAGGTCGTAGCCGCCCTCCTGGTCGAGCTCGTAGAGCTTCGCGATCGCGGTGAACTCCTGCGAGCCGGCGACCGCGCTCGAGAGCTGCTGGTAGATCCGGTTGCCGAGGATCTCGTCGCGCGTCGCGGTGTCGGGCGCGAGCTTCTCGATGACCTCGTCGAAGGTCCGCTTGGCGTCGAGCATCATCGCCCACAGCTCGCCCTCCATCTCGATCCCGTGGGGGCGGAAGCGCGCGGGGTCGACGAGCCGCGGCTCGTTGCCCAGCTCC
>JBBQLH010000143.1:0-6684 GCA_038327685.1 Solirubrobacterales bacterium | reverse complement strand
GCTTCCAGGTCTCGGGCATGAACTGCATCCACCCGAGCGCGCCCGCGGAGGAGACGTTGAGGTTGCGGCCGTAGTCGGTCTCGATCTCGTTGATCGCGGCCAGCACCTCCCAGCGCACGCCGTACTCGATGCCGGCGGCCTGGTAGAGCGGGAGGAGGAAGGGCGGGATGCGGAACTTGTCGATGAAGAAGTTCGGCACGCCGATCGGGGCGGGTCCCGGCATCGCGAGCGAGAACGTCGGGTTGTTGGTGGTCGGCGCGCCGTCGGGCGTGCGCGCGGCCTGCTTCTTGCGGGCGGCCTTGCGCTTCGCCTTGCGCTTGAGCTGGCCGACGAGCTTCTTGGAGTTGAGGTTGCCGGCGTTGAAGGAGGAGTTGGGCCGTCGCGCGTGCGCGCCCGTGGAACCCTGGTGGCTCGCGCCGCCCGGCGTCCGGTTCGGCGCGCCGGGGGCCTCGTTGCCGTCCGGGGTGGGCGTGGAGGTGGGGGAGGGCCTGCCGGGGATCGCCGGGGCGCCCGGCACGGTCGGGGCGGGCAGCGGCGGCGTCGCAGTCGGGACCGGGACCAGGCCGTTGTCGATGACCTGCTTGATCGGGCCGGGCATGCCGGGGATCGCGACCGAGCCGACGGGCGTGCCCTTGGGCACGTCGACGGTGGTCTGGATGCGCTGGCCCGTGACGAGGACGACGGTGACGGAGTGCAGCTCAGCCGCCGCAGGGATCGCGGTCACGCCAAGGCCAACCGTGGCGGCGATCAGCGCGATGATGCCCTTCCGTCGTTTCATCTTGAGTACGCGTCCCCCCCGCGCGCCTCGCGGCGCATCCTGCGCGTGCGAGTCCGACCATCACCGATGCCCCGGGACTGGCGCCGCACGCTACTGAGTGGCATATGCCTTTGCAATTAGAGAACGGTTAACCGCCAGATACCTTGCGGCTAATGTCCGAAAGGCCAGTATCTCAACCTTGAGCTCCAGTGAACCCGAGTACCTCACGCTCAACTCGAGCGTAAGATAATCTTCAGACGAGAGGATCGCATGAACGACAGCGAGGGCCTGCGCGACAAGCTCGCCCGCTCGAGCGAGGACGCGCTCGGCAAGATCGCCCAGGACCTGCTCGAGAACCAGTTCGTCAACAGCGCGATCTCGCGCGCCTTCGAGGCGCGCGAGCGGGCCGTGCAGGCGCAGGAGGCCGCGATGGGGGCGCTCAACATCCCGTCCGCGGCCGACATCGAGCGCCTCACCCGCCGGCTGCGCTCGGTCTCGCAGCGCCTCGAGGGCATCGAGGACGGCGTCGACCGGCTCGACCAGCGGCTCGAGGCCCTGAACCGCCCGGCGCTCAGCGGCGCCGAGGAGCGGCTGTCGGGGATCGAGACCCAGCTCGCCAAGCTCACGGCCGAGCTTGGCGCGCTCGCGTCCGGGCTCGGCTCGCAGCCGACCCAGCAGCCGCGGGCGCAGGAGCGCCTCGAGGTCGACAGCCCGGCCGCGGCCGCCAAGCCGAAGCCGAAGCCGAAGGCGAAGCGGTCGGCCGCGCCGAGCAAGAAGGCCTAAGCGAGCCCCGCCAGTCCCGCCTCGCCGAGCACGATCTCGCCGGCGGCCAACGCGTCGTCGCCGATGCGGCGGGGCTCGGCGCCGGCCAGCTCGACCGAGACGAGCAGCACGCAGGCGGCGGCGGCGCCGCGCAGGCGCGCGACGGTGAACAGGGCCGCCGACTCCATCTCGACCGCGATCGCGCCCGCGGCGGCCCAGCGCTCGGCTCGCGCCGGGTCGGGGTCATAGAAGAGGTCGGCCGAGACGACGGTGACCGGCTCGCCCGCCGCGCGCGCCAACTCGGCGCATAGACCGGCGTCCGCGGCGGCGCGCGCACCGGCGCCGAGCGCGCGGCTGGCGCCGTCCTCGCACAGCGTCTCGCCGGCGACGAGCAGGTCGCCGAGCCGCGGGCCGTCGATGAGCGCGCCGCAGGTCCCGACCCGTACCAGCCGCCGCGCCCCGAGCCCGATCAGCTCCTCGGCCACGATCGCCGCGCTCGGGCCGCCCATCCCGGTGCTCTGGATCGTCAGCGCCGCGCCGTCGGCAGCCGTGCCGGTGTAGCCCCACAGCCCGCGGTTGGTGTTGAGCACCTGCATCGGCGCCGCCAGCAGATGCTGGGCCAGGCGCAGCGCGCGCCCGGGGTCGCCGGGCAGCAGCGCGCGCTCGGCGACCGGCGCGTTCGGCCTGAGGTGGACGGGAGGGCTCGCCACGGGGTCGGCATGGAACTACACTCGCGCCTCATGGCGAAAAAGGACAAGAAGAAGTCGAAGAAGGACAACAAGCCGACCGACGCCGTCGGCGCCGTCCGGACCGCCGTCGAGCGCACCTTCCAGGCGACGGCCGACAGCGCGCAGTCCACGCGCAGCCGCGCCCAGGACCTCGTCGACGAGGTGGCCGGGGCCGCCGCTCGCGTGCGCGAGATGATCGAGGACATCCGCGTCCTCGAGGACCTCAAGCGCCTGCGCACGGAGGTCGAGACGCTGACCCGCCGCGTGGCCGCGCTCGAGGAGAAGCCCGCGCGGGCCAAGCCCGCCACCCGCAGCGCTGGAACGCGCGCGAGCTCGACCGCCCGGAAGCCGGCTGCGTCCTCGACCGCGAAGAAGGCCGGCACCGCTCGCTCGACCGCGGCCAAGCGCTCCTCCGCCGCCAAGCCGCGCTCGACGGCCGCCAAGCCGCGCTCCAGCGCGGCCAAGACGCCCGCCTCCTCCTGATGGCCTCGCCGCAGTTCGAGTCCGACCGGGAGTTCCGCGAGGTGATGGACCAGATCTTCGCGATGATGAGCGACGATCCGGAGATGGGGCCGGCGCTGCGCGACGCCGACACGCCGCAGCGCTTCGAGTTCGACGACCTCGACCTGATCGTGAACATCCGCGCCGGCGAGGAGGGCGAGGGCAACCTGCACTGGGAGTGGTCCGACGATGTCGCGTGGGAGCCGAAGGTGCGGATGAAGATGTCCTCGGAGACCGCCAACAAGTACTTCCAGGGCAAGGAGAACGTCGCCGTGGCGATCGCGCGCCGGCGCATCAAGACCGGCGGGGACGTCAAGGCCGCGCTCAGCCTGATCCCGATCACGAAGCCCGTCTACGCGCGCTACCGGGCGCTCGTGGAGAGCGACTATCCGCACCTGAAGGTCTGACCGCCGCGGGGGTTTGACACGCGCAGAGGCGAGGAGTAGACCTCCGCGTACCAACCAAGGCAATAGGCCGGGAAGTGAGGGGGAAGCCCCTCGCAAGGCGTCGCCTCTGACGAACGCCGCCGGCCGAGGCAGCGGGCCGCATTGCCCGCAGGCGGCGGGACCACGACCGCGGTCCCGCCGCTTTTTCTTTGCCCGGGTAGCGTGAAGCGGCGATGAGCCTCGCCGACGCCGCCCGCGAGCTCGAAGTCTCGCCCGCCACGCTGCGCCGCTGGGTCGGCGACGGGCTGGTGCCGCTGCCCGACGGGGGATGGACGCGCAGCTCGATGGCCCACGCGCGGATCGTCAGCCGGCTGCGCGCCCGCGGGCACTCGATGGAGGAGATCCGCGAGGCGTCGCGCTCGGGCCGGCTGGCCTACGGCTTCATGGAGGACCTGTTCCCGCCGCGCTCGCCGACCTACTCGCTGGCGGAGGCGGCCGACAAGTGCGGCCTCGAGCCCGCGCTGCTCGAGCGGATCTGGAGCGCGCTGGGCTTCTCGGCGCCGGCGATCGGCGAGATCACCGAGGAGGACCTGCGGCTCCTGCGCTACATCGCCGCCGCGCTGGAGGCCGGCTTCCCGCTCGTCGCCTTCCTCCAGCTCGTGCGCGTCTACGGGCAGTCGGTGGCGCGCATCGCCGACGCCGAGGTCAAGCTCTTCCACCTCTACGTGCACGAGCCGCTGATGCACGACGGGGTCGACCATCTCGAGATGGCGGAGGAGATGCAGGGCCTGGCGCGCGAGCTGCTTCCGCTCGCCTCGCCGATCATGGACCACGTCCACCAGCGCTTCCTGCAGCACTTCCTCGACCAGGATGTCGTCGGCCACATGGAGGTCGAGGTCGACTCGGACGGCGACCTCGACCTCGGCCGCCTGCGGGTGGCGATCGCCTTCGCCGACCTCGCGGGCTACACGCGGCTGACGGAGGAGGCGGGGGAGGACGAGGCGGTCGACATCATCGAGCACTTCGTCGAGGCGGTCGCCAACACGCTGCCCGATGATGCGCGCATCATCAAGACGATCGGCGACGAGGTGATGATCGTCGCGACGGACGCCTCGGCGCTGCTCGACTGGGCGGTCGGCTTCCAGGCGCTCCAGCAGGAGCGGCCGCTGCCGCGCATCGGCATCCACCGGGGCCTCACGATCTACCGAGACGGCGACTACTTCGGGCGCGAGGTCAACCTCGCGGCCCGGGTCGGCGCGCGCGCCGCCGGCGGCGAGGTGCTCGTCACCCGGCCGCTGGTCGAGGCGGCGGGCCGCCACCTCGAGTTCGAGCACATCGGCGAGGTCAAGCTCAAGGGCTTCTCGGAGTCCACCGAGCTGTTCCTCGCGACCCGCGCAGCGGAGGAGGACGAATGAGCCTCGAGGCCCACATGCGCGCCGGCGGCCTGCTGCGGCCCGGGCGCGCGGTCGTCGTGCTGCTCTCGGGCGGCCCGGACTCCGTCTGCCTCCTCGACCTCGCGGTGCGCGTGGCGGGCGCGCCGGCGGTGAGCGCGCTGCACGTCAACTACGGCCTGCGCGACTCCGCCGGGGAGGACGAGGCGCTGTGCCGCGCGGTCTGCGAGGGGCTCGGCGTGCCGCTGTCCGTGGACCGGCCCAGCCGCCCCGAGGGCAACCTCCAGGCGTGGGCGCGCGACGAGCGCTACGGCGAGGCGACACGGCTCGCGCTCGAGCGCGACGCCGACGTCGCGGTCGGCCACACGGCGTCCGACCAGGTCGAGACGGTGCTCTACCGGCTCGCCGCCTCGCCCGGGCGCCGTGCCCTGCTCGGCATGCGCGAGCGCGACGGCCGGCTCGTGCGCCCGCTGCTCGCGGTCTGGTGGGAGGCGACGGAGGCGTGGTGCGCCGAGGCCGGCCTGCCGTGGCGCGAGGATCCCTCGAACGCCTCCGACGACTACGCCCGCAACCGCGCGCGCCACGGGCTCGTGCCCGCTCTGCGCGCGCTGCACCCGGCCGCCGAGCGCAACGTCCTGCGCACGCTCGAGCTGCTGCGCGACGAGGCCGAGGTGCTCGACGCCGCCGTCACCGTCGTGCTCGAGGAGGCCGGCTCGCCGCCGTCGCTCGAGCGGCTGCGCGCGCTGCCGCCCGCGCTGGCGCGCCTGGCTGTCCAGCGCCTGGCCGACGCGGCCGGCGGCCCCGCCGTCTCGCACCGCACGGCCGAGATCCTCGAGCTCGCGGAGCACGGCGCGCTCGACGTCGGCGGCGGGCTGCGCGCGCGGGTCGAGGGCGGCCGGCTCGAGTTCGTCGCCACCCCGCCGCGCGTGCACGCCTAGACTGGCGCGGGCGTGCTCCGCGACGAAGCCATTGGCGAGATCCTCGTGCAGGCGGACGAGCTCCAGCACCGCGTCCGCCAGCTGGGCAAGGAGATCTCGGTCGACTACGAGGGCCGCGACCTGCTGCTGGTCGGCGTGCTCAAGGGCGCCGTGTTCTTCCTCTCGGACCTCATGCGCCACATCGAGGTGCCCTGCGAGGTCGACTTCATGGCGGTCGCCTCCTACGGCTCGTCGACCCAGTCCTCGGGCGTGGTGCGGATCCTCAAGGACCTCGACGCCGCGATCGAGGGGCGCGACGTCCTGATCGTCGAGGACATCGTGGACTCGGGCCTGACGCTCTCCTACCTGCTGCGCAACCTGCAGGCGCGCAATCCGGCCTCGCTCGAGGTGTGCGCGCTCCTGACCAAGCCTGAGCGGCGCCAGGTGGACCTGCCGACACGCTACGTCGGCTTCGAGATCCCGGACAAGTTCGCCATCGGCTACGGCCTCGATCACGCCGAGCGATTCCGCAACCTTCCCTACGTGGCGGCGTTGCGACTGTGACCGGCGTGTCAGGGAGGGGTCGGCGGATGGCCGGTGAACCCTCCAGGACGCCGCTAACCCCCTGGTAGCCTTCTCTTTCCTGTGAGCCGCTTCTTCAAGAGCGCCCTCTTCCCGATCCTGATCGTGGTCGTGCTGGCGTTCTTCGCCTCAAAGCTGATATCGCGCTCCAGCCAGGCGCCCGCCCGGTCGTTCGCCGGGTTCCTCGAGCAGGTCGAGAACGGCCAGGTGCAGACGGCCACGCTGCGCACCAAGGACAACTCGATCGACGTGCGCCTCAAGGGCACGGACAAGAACAAGTACCAAGTCGGCTACCCGCTCGACTACTCCGACGTCCTGGTCACGAAGTTGCGCGCGGCCAAGGCCGACCGCCTGATCCAGGACTTCGACGTCAAGCCCGCGCGGTCGAGCGTGATCCTGTCGCTGCTGACCTACGTCCTGCCGTTCCTGATCTTCATCGGGTTCTGGATCTTCCTCATGAACCAGGTCCAGGGCGGCGGATCGAAGGTGATGTCGTTCGGCAAGTCGCGCGCCAAGCGAATGTCGGTCGACTCGCCGAAGATCACCTTCCGCGACGTGGCGGGCGTCGACGAGGCGGTCGAGGAGCTGCACGAGATCAAGGAGTTCCTCGAGAACCCGAAGAAGTTCCAGGCGCTGGGGGCCCGCATCCCCAAGGGCGTG
>JBBQLH010000142.1:0-6703 GCA_038327685.1 Solirubrobacterales bacterium | reverse complement strand
GAGCAGCAGGTCGAGGTCGGCGAGCATCGAGGCTCCTCCATGGAGTCGGCGGTGACAGAACGCACCGCCGACTTCGACCTGACTGCTTATGTCCCCTTCGACCCGGCCACAACACCACCGGCCGTGGAACTACTCATCTAGGGTCGCGGGGTGACCCGCCACTCCCTCGCGCTCGCCGCCGCCCTGCTCGCAGCCGCCATCGCGCCCGCCGGCGCCGCGGCCGCGTTCCCCGGCACGAGCCTCCAGCGCCTGTCCGACGCGCCGTCGCGCAACCCCGCGATCTCGCAGGACCGGCGCTTCGGGCGCCTCGCCGCGTGGGCGGCAACACCCCGGCCACGCTCCAGAAGGCGAAGGTTCCGGTCACCACCGACACGTATTGCGCGGGCGCCTACAGCGATTTCGACGCCACCTCGATGGTGTGCGCCGGCTACCCGCAGGGCGGCACGGACACCTGCCAGGGCGACTCCGGCGGCCCGATGTTCGGCCACGACGCCGGCGGCGCGCTGAAGGTCGTGGGCGCGACGAGCTTCGGCGAGGGCTGCGCCCGCCCGCGTCTACGCCCGCGTCGGCGGCGACGTGTTGCGCGAGTGGATCCGCTCCGAGGCGCCCGCCGGCGTCGACTGATCGAGCGTGAGCACGCCGACGCCCGGATCGACCCGGGCGTCGGCGAGCGAGTTCTGCTGGAGGCGCGGCGCCATCGTCACGAAGGCGTCGACCACCGCAGGGTCGAAGTGGCGCCCGCGCTGGGACTTGAGCTCCGCGACCGCATCCGCGACCGTCCACGCGCTCTTGTAGCGGCGCGTGGACAGCAGGGCGTCGAACACGTCGCAGACGGCGCAGATGCGCGCGGCGACCGGGATCGCCTCCCCGCGCAGGCCGGCGGGGTAGCCGCTCCCGTCCCAGCGCTCGTGGTGGGTCAGCGCGATCGACTCGGCCATCTGCAGCAGCGGTGCGCTCGAGCCCGCGAGGATCGCGGCGCCGATCGTCGTGTGGGACTGCATCAGCGCCCACTCCTCGGGGTCGAGGCGGGACGGCTTGAGCAGCACGCTGTCGGGGATGCCGATCTTGCCGACGTCATGCATCGTGCTCGCGTGGCCGATCAGCTCGGCCTCCTCCTCCGGCAGCCCGACCGCGAGGGCGAGCTGGAGGCAGAGGCGGCTGATGCGCTCGATGTGCTCGCCGGTGTCGCCGTCGCGCGACTCGACGGCCTGGCCGAGCCGGCGCACGACCTCGAGCTGCGTGTCGAGCAGCTGGGCGGTGCGCTCGCGCACGCGCTCTTCGAGCAGGTCGTTGCGCTCGGCGACGCGCGTGAGCGCGCGCCGCTCGGACACGAAGACGGCGCTCGTCGTGCTGAGCGTGCTGAGGACGAGCGCGAGCAGCGGATAGGTGACGGGGACCATCCAGCCGTCGCCGAAGGCGAGCTGCGCACCACCCGCGAAGGCGACCGCGGCGAGCGGCGACACCGCCGCGGCCTTGAGCGCGCGTGTGCGTGCCTGGGCGAGCGCCGGGGCCGCGCCGAGCAGCAGCAGCGCGAGCAGCCCGGTCCAGGCCGGTGCGTCGCGCAACGGCAGCCCGTGCAGCGCGGTCTCGATCGCGTTGGCCTGGATCTCCGCGCCGGACATCAGCTGGTCGTCGGCGGTCGGGGTCGAGTGGACGTCCTGCAGTGTGGGCGCGGTCGCGCCGACGACGACGATCCGGCCGCGGAAGAGCTTGGGGTCGGCCCTGCCCGAGACGAGGTCGGAGAACGAAACGGTCGGCACCGTCCCGCGCCGCCCGGCGTAGTCGATCCAGGCGCCGTCGCCGGCGAACGCCGAGGGGGCGAGCGAGTGCCCGCTCGCGTGCTCCGCCGCGACGACCGCGACGCTCCGCAGGCCGCCCGAGGCATAGGGGAAGCGGTGGATGACCCCGCCGCGGTCGGTCTCGAGGTTCGCGGCGGCGGCGTGCGCCCCCGCCTGGGCGAGGCTCTCCTCGCCGCCGAGCACGTTCGTGCCGCCGTGGCCGTCGGTCTCCGTCGTGGCGAGCACGACCCCATCGGCGCGGCGGACGGCGCGGAACAGCGCCAGGTCGTCGCGCTCGGCGGTCGGCTCGGTGAACTGGACGTCGTAGACGATCTCCTTGGCGCCGGCGCGGCGCAGGGCGTCGATCGCGCGCGCGTGCAGTGAGCGCTTGAACGGCCACTGGAGCTCGAGGTCGGAGAACGTCACGTCGTCGATCGCGACGACCGCGACGCGGTCCACGGTCTGGGCGCCGCGGGCCTGGAAGCGCATGGCGACGGTCTCGTCCTCGACGCCGTCGAGCAGGTGGACGTCCTTGGCGACGAGCGAGAGCGTGACGGCGGCGAGCGCCGCGACGAGGATCGCCAGCCCATCCTTGCCGCGGACCATGCGGCTAGTGGTGGCGCGCGAGGTAGGCGTGCCCCGCGGTCAGCAGGACGTTGCGCCTGCGGAGGAGGTCGCGCACGAGCACCGCGCCCTTGCGCACCTTCGTGCGCGTGCCGTCGCAGCGGTCCGTCGTGACCCACTCGGTTCCGCGGACGGTGGCGACGCTGTCGCGCCCGTGGGTGCGGAAGCGTGAGTGGCGATCCTTGCCCCAGAGGCGGCGGACCGCGCGCTGGCCGCCGCCGGTCTCGCGGGCCAGCGCGGACGCGCCGGCCACGGTGCCGCAGCGGGCGAAGCTCCCGCCGCGCAGGACGAGGTCGGTGACGCCACGGCTGTGGCGACCCTGCCGGACCTGGAACAGCGCGCCCCAGAACGTGCCTGTCTGCGTGCGCCCGTGGGCGTCGCGGGCGCTCTGAAGGGAGACGTGGCCGTGGCGCGTGTCGACGAGCGAGCCGACCGGTACGCGCACGCCACTGCCGAGCGGCGCGAACGCGCGCTTGCCGGGCGCCCGGAAGCGCACCGAGCCGCTGAGCGGGTGGATGACGACGGCGCGGCCGAGCGTGGGCGGGGCGGGTGCGGGCGCCGTGCCGGCGCCCTCGACGGCGGCGGGCGGCGCGACGGCGGCGGGCGGCGCGACGGCGGCGGCGGGATCGGGGGTCGGCGTGGCGGTCGGTGTCGGCGTGGCGGTCGGTGTCGGCGTGCCGCCGTCGTGGCCCTCGCCGGAGTCGTCGGACCGGGAGCTGCTGAGCTCGCCGTCCTCGGCGACCCAGAGCGCGAGGTCGTCCGACGCGGAAGAGCCCGAGCCGTTCGTCGCCACGACGCGTGCGTGGAAGTGACCACCGGGCTCGAGCGGGAGCGTGACGACGTGGTCGACGGCGCCGGCGCCCGCGCCCGCGGACAGCTCGTCCGAGGTCGACCCGTAGGCGGCGTTCGGCCCGTACTCGACGTGGTAGGTCGTGGCCCGGGAGTTGGCGGTGATCGTCGCCTCGAGAACTCCGCGGCTGGCCTTGCGGCTGCGGCCGCTGTTGTCGTCGTCGATCCCGAGCTCGGCCATCGGCGGCACGGTCACGCGGGCGATCCGGCCGGGGAAGGTGGTCTGCGCGACCCAGACGTTGCCCTCGGTCGTGATGTCGGCGGGCGTGAGGCCGGTGGCGAACTCGATGACGCCGGCGGACGCCGACCCGGTGCACGCCAGCAGCGCCGCCGCGGACGCGAGCAGCGTGAGGAGGCGGGTGCGCATCCGTGGCACCGGATTGGTGTCGGCTGGGCTCTGGCGCGGCTTGAGCCTCTGGCCGTACGAACGAGTCCTGCTAGCGTGGTTCCCATGGGTGGCGTCGTCACCCGTGAGGTTTGAGCCGTTGAGTGCGCTTCGCGTGGTCCGGGTCCGTCGAATCTCCCGCACCACATGTAAGGAGCAGCACCTCTTTGTCCTCCCGAACGTTCGCCGATCTCGGCGTGTCGTCAGCCGCTACGGGCGCACTCGCCCGTCGCGGCATCACCGAACCCTTCGCCGTCCAGTCGCTCGTCATCCCTGACGCGCTGGCCGGCCACGACGTCCTCGCCGAGTCGCCCACGGGCTCCGGCAAGACGCTCGCCTTCGTCCTTCCCATCCTCGAGCGCCTGCAGGCCGGCAACGCCCGGCCCGCCGCGCTCGTGCTCGCCCCCACGCGTGAGCTCGCCGGCCAGATCGTCGACGACGCCCGCGAGGTCGCCCAGGCCAAGGGCCTCACCGTCGCGGCCGTCTACGGCGGGGTCGGCATCGAGCGCCAGGCGAACGCCGCCCGCAAGGCCCACCTCCTGGTCGCCACCCCCGGCCGCCTGCTCGACCTCATGAACCGCGGCGACATCAAGCTCGATCGCATCCGGATCCTCGTCCTCGACGAGGCCGACCGCATGATGGACATGGGCTTCCGCCCCGACCTCGAGCGCATCGTCTCGCGCACGGCCACCGAGCGCCAGACACTGCTGTTCTCGGCCACGCTCGCCGGCGCGCCGGGCGACCTGGCGCGGGCCTACACCCGCAGGGCGCGGCACCACGCCCACAAGCCGACCGCGCAGAAGACAGCGCAGGTCGAGCACCGTTTCGTCCAGGTCCTGCACGAGGCCAAGCTCGACGCGCTCGTGGACCAGCTCGAGGGCGACCGCGGCCTCGCGCTCGTGTTCGTGCGCACCAAGCGCGGCGCCGACCGGCTCGTCAAGCGGCTCGGCACGCGCGGCGTCAAGGCGCTCGCGCTGCACGGCAACAAGACCCAGAACCAGCGCGAGCGCGCGCTCGCCGCGTTCGAGCGCTGGGACGTCGACACGCTCGTCGCCACCGACGTGGCGGCCCGCGGGATCGACGTCGCCGACATCACCCACGTCGTCAACTTCGACGCGCCCGAGGACCAGGACGGCTACGTGCACCGCACGGGCCGGACCGGCCGCGCGGGCCGCGACGGCGTCGCGATCACGTTCGTGATCGGCGACCAGGCGCGCGACGTCGGCGCGATCGCGGGCAAGCTCGGGTTGCAGAGCGACTTCGAGCGAGCGGGCTTCGCCCGGCACGTCTCCCCGCGCCCGCAGCACGCGCCGGCGCGCAGCGGGGGTCGCAGCAACAGCCGCGGCGGCCGCTCGCGCGACAACCGCCGGTAGGCGGAGCACCGCTTGGGCCGCTCCGGCCGCCCGAGCGAACGTCAACGGCGGCTGGGTAGGAGTGGGTCTGAAGTGCCGCGGCAGCCACGAATGTCATCTCGACCCCCATATGGGTGGTTGAGGTGACATTCGTCGCCCGACTCACCACCACCCAGCCCGCAGTTGACGTTCGCCGCGCTGACCGCGGACGCGGGCGCTAAACGGGCGCGGCGTTCGCCCGCGACCGCCGCCCCGCCTTGACGCGGTCGGTCTTCGCGAGCACGGCCTTGCGCAGACGCACCCGCTCCGGGGTGACCTCGACGCACTCGTCCTCGCGCAGGAACTCCAGCGCCTGATCCAAGGACAGTTGCCGGTGCGGCACGAGCCGCACCAGCACCTCGGAGGTGGAGGAGCGGATGTTGTTGAGCTGCTTCTCCTTGGTGGCGTTGACGTCGAGGTCGTCGGAGCGGGCGTTCTCGCCCACGACCATGCCCTCGTAGACCTCCTCGCCCGGCCCGACGAACAGCGTGCCGCGCTCCTGGAGGTTCATCAGCGCAAAGGTCGCGGCGACGCCGCGGCGGTCGGCGACGAGGGAGCCGCTCGGGCGGGTGCGCAGCTCGCCGACCCAGGGCTCCCAGCCGTCGAAGACGTGGTGGAGGATCCCGGTGCCGCGCGTCTCGGTGAGGAACTCGGTGCGGAAGCCGATCAGCCCGCGCGCCGGCACGGCGTAGTCCAGCCGGACCCAGCCCGTGCCGTGGTTGACCATGTGCTCCATCCGCCCCTTGCGGAGTGCAAGCAACTGCGTGACGACGCCGACGTAGTCCTCCGGGACGTCGATGGTCATGCGCTCGCGCGGCTCGTGGGTCCTGCCGTCGATCTCGCGTGTGAGCACCTGGGGCTGGCCGACGGTCAGCTCGAAGCCCTCGCGGCGCATGATCTCGACGAGGATCGCGAGCTGGAGCTCGCCACGGCCCTGGACCTCCCAGACCTCGGGGCGCTCCGTGTCGTTCACGCGCAGGGAGACGTTGCCGATCAGCTCCAGGTCGAGCCGGCTCTTGACCTGCCGGGCGGTGAGCTTGGAGCCGTCGCGGCCGGCGAGGGGCGAGGTGTTGATGCCGATCGTGACCGACAGCGAGGGTTCGTCGACGGTGATCACGGGCAGCGGGCGCGGGTCGTCGCGGTCGGCGAGGGTCTCGCCGATGGTGACCTCGGGGATGCCGGCGACGGCGATGATCTCGCCCGGCCCGGCCTCGTCGGCTTCGACGCGGTCGAGCGCGTCGGTGACGTAGAGGTCGCCGACCTGGGCGCGCTCGATGGTCCCGTCGGCGCGGCACCAGGCGATCGGCTGGCCCTTGCGGATCGTCCCGTTGCGAACGCGGCAGAGCGCCAGGCGCCCGACGTAGAGCGAGGCGTCGAGGTTCGTGACGTGTGCCTGCAGCGGGAAGTCGGGGTCGTAGGTCGGCGCCTGGATGTGCTCGAGCAGCAGGTCCATCAGCGGCGTGAGGTCATCGGCGAGCGCGTCGACGTCGGCCTCGAGGCCCGCGCGGCCCGCCCGCGCGTTGCAGTAGACGATCGGGAACTCGATCTGCTCCTCGTCGGCGTCGAGGTCGAGGAAGAGCTCGTAGACCTCGTCGACCACCTCGGCGATGCGCGCGTCGGGCCGGTCGACCTTGTTGACGACGAGGATCACCGGCAGCCGGGCCTCGAGCGCCTTG
>JBBQLH010000141.1:0-6858 GCA_038327685.1 Solirubrobacterales bacterium | reverse complement strand
CTATGTGCTCAAGGAGGCCGCGGACACCGAGCTGGTCGAGGCCGTGCGCCGCGCCGCCGACGGCCAGACCTACCTCAACCCCTCGCTCGGGGCGAAGCTCGCTGCGACGCCCCAGACGCCAGCCGGCCCGCCGGACGACCTCTCCGAGCGCGAGGTCGAGGTGCTGCGCCTGATCGCGCTCGGCCACACCAACCCCGAGATCGGCGAGCAGCTGTTCCTCTCGGTGCGCACCGTCGAGACGCACCGGGCGCACGTGCAGCAGAAACTCGGGCGCTCGACGCGAGCCGAGCTGGTCCGCTACGCGCTGGACCGTGGGCTGCTGGGCGCCGATTGACCGGCCACCAGGCGCCCCGCTGGCTGGACTCGCCGCTGGCCGCGGGTCGGAGCGGATAGATGCCGCTCACGGACCCCGCGACCTTCCCCGTCCTCGATCCCGAGGAGGAGATCCCGCGGCTGCTCGCACATCTGCGCACGCAGGCGGACGGGCTCGACGAGCGCGAGGCCGCGCGGCGCCTGCTGCAGGTCGGGCCGAACGAGATCCGCCGGGACAGCGGCCCTCGCGCGTGGCGCAGCCTGCTGGGCCAGTTCACCCACCCGCTGGCGCTGCTGCTGTGGGGGGCGGCCGCGCTGTCGCTGGTCACCGGTGTGCTCACGCTCGCGATCGCGATCGTGGTGGTGATAGTGCTCAACGCCGCGTTCGCGTTCGCCCAAGAGCGTCAGGCCGAGCACGCCACCGAGGCGCTGCGTGACCTGCTGCCGCCCCGTGCCCGCGTGCGCCGGGGCGGTGCACTGGTGGAGATCGAAGCGACCACGCTGGTTTCCGGCGACCTGCTGCTGCTCGCCGAGGGCGACCGGCTGTCGGCCGACGCCCGCTTGATCGCCGGTGCCGTCGAGGTCGACATGTCGCCGCTGACCGGCGAGTCGCAGCCCGTGACGCGCAGCGCGGAGCGCTCGCGGCCGGTCAGTGCGCCGCTGGAGGCCGAGGACCTCGTCTTCGCCGGCACGCTGTGCACCGGCGGGGACGCGCAGGCGATCGTCTACGGCACCGGTATGCACACGCAGCTCGGGCGGATCGCCGCGCTCTCGCAGACCGTCGTCGAGGAGACCTCGCCGCTGCAGCGCCAGGTCAACAAGGCCGCACAGCTGATCGCGCTCGTCGCTGTCGTCCTGGGCGTCACGTTCTTCGTCGTCGGGCACCTGGTCGCTGCTCTGAGCCTCGCCGATGCCGGGGTCTTCGCGATCGGCCTGCTGGTGGCCAACGTGCCTGAGGGCCTGCTGCCGACGATCACGCTGGCGCTGGCCGTCGGGGTGCGCCGGATGGCCAAGCGACGCGCGCTGGTCAAGAAGCTGACCGCGGTGGAGACGCTCGGATCGACCGACGTGATCTGTACCGACAAGACCGGCACTCTCACCGAGGGGCGGATGACGGCCACCTCGCT
This sequence comes from Solirubrobacterales bacterium, assembly GCA_038327685.1. GTDB lineage: Bacteria > Actinomycetota > Thermoleophilia > Solirubrobacterales > Solirubrobacteraceae > DASQFQ01. The sequence continues at coordinate 5,419 of JBBQLH010000141.1, read as the reverse complement.
GTGGCAGGATGGGTCGACGGTCGCGGTCGGCGCCGGGGGCCCGGCGGCGACCGGTGCGACGGCCGAGCTGCTGCGCACGGCCGTGTACTGCAACAACGCGACGCTCACTCGCTCCGGCGACGGAGCGTGGTCGCGCAGCGGCGACCCGAGCGAGAGCGCGCTGCTGCTCGCCGCCGCCCAGCTGGGCATCGACGTGCCGGCGCTCCAGGCCGGCCGCGACGCGCGGCGCCGCCGGTCGTTCGCGTTCGACGCCCGCCTGAAGCGCATGGCGACCCTCGACGCCGAGCCAGGCGGCGCCCTGCGAATTCACGCCAAGGGAGCGCCGCTGGAACTGCTGGCGCGCTGCACGTCGGTGCGCGCCGCCGACGGCAGCGAACGGCTGCTCGACCCCCAGGCCGCGGGGGCGGTGCGGGCCGCCTTCGAGCGCTACGCCGGTGACGGCCTACGGGTGCTGGGCTTCGCCGACCGCGCTGCGCCGGAGGTCTCCGAGGAGCGCGGCGACGACCGCGACGCGGCCGAGTCCGGGCTGTGCTTCCTCGGGATGATCGCCATGCGCGACCCGCTGCGAGCACACGTGCCCGCCGCGGTCGCCGACTGCCACCGGGCGGGCATCCGGATCATCGTCATCAGCGGGGACGACGGACTGACCGCCGGGGCCATCGCGCGCGAGGCCGGAATCGTCGACGAGCACGCGCAGATCGTGACCGGGCCGCAGCTCGACGCGATGAGCGACGCCGCCCTGGACGAGGCTCTGCGCAGCTCGCCCCAGCTGATCGTCGCGCGCAGCTCCCCGGAGGCGAAGCTGCGGATCGTCGACGCGCTGCGCACCGAGGGCCATACGGTCGCGATGACCGGCGACGGCGTCAACGACGCGCCCGCGCTGCGCCGGGCGGACATAGGGATCGCGATGGGCGCCTCGGGCACGGATGTGGCGCGCGAGGCCGCGGCGATGGTGCTCACAGACGACGACTTCGCCTCGATCGTCGCGGCGGTCAAGGAAGGCCGCACGGTCTACGACAACATCCGCAAGTTCGTCACCTACATCTTCGCGCACGCAACGCCGGAGATGGTGCCGTTCCTGATCTTCGCGCTCTCCGGCGGCAGCATCCCGCTGCCGCTGACGGCGCTGCAGATCCTCGCCATCGACCTGGGCACCGAGACACTGCCCGCCCTGGCGCTCGGCCGCGAGCCCGCCGAGCCCGGCCTGATGGACCAGCCCCCGCGCTCGCGCAAGGCCGGCATCCTGACGCGGCCCATGCTGATCCGGGCGTGGCTGTGGCTGGGGTTGCTGGAGGCAGCGCTGGTGGCCGGCGGCTTCTTCTTCGTGCTGCTGCGCGCCGGCTGGTCACCCGGCGACGCCACAGGCGCCGGTGCGCCACTGCACCACGCCTACCTGACGGCGACCACGATGTCCTTCGCGGGCATCACCGCCTGCCAGGTGGGGACCGCCTTCGCGTCGCGCACCAGCCGCGCCTCGCTGCGTGACATCGGCGTGCTCTCCAACCCCCTGCTGCTCGGGGGCATCGCCTTCGAGCTGGTCTTCGCCGCCGCGCTGATCTACCTGCCGCCGCTGCAGGCCATCTTCCACACCGCCGCGCTGGGGCCGGCCGAGCTCGCACTGCTGGCCTGCTTCGCACCGGTCGTCTGGGGCAGCGACGAGCTGCGCCGCGCCTGGCAGCGCCGCCGCCACCCGACCCCACAAGGAGCCCGATGAGCACCTCCCCGTCGGAGACCCAGATTCCCGATGACGAGCTGCACGCGCTCGACGCCTACTGGCGCGCCGCCAACTACCTGTCGGTCGGCCAGATCTATCTGCTCGACAACCCGCTCCTGCGGGAGCCGCTGACGCTCGAGCACATCAAGCGCGGCTGCTGGGCCACTGGGGCACGACCCCAGGGCTGAACTTCGTCTATGCCCATCCGCCAGCGTTGCCGAGACGACCGTCCTCACCGTCTGGGAGCCGTTCTTCGACACGATGGTCCGGAGCGGCTCTATTGGCATGGGCATGGGCCTCGGCGTGTACGAAAGCAACGAGAAGATGGACGAAGACCTCCAGAAGGCGGCGCTCGAGAGCGCTGCCGAGGGCGCGCAGCGCGCCACCGCCGCTGAGCCCGCGTGAGCCGAGGTCGATGATGGAAGACGACGCGATGACCCTGCGCCAGACTGGCGTCCCGAACGATCTCGACTCCGAGAAGCCGGGCGAGGCTGCCATCGATCCCGATGTGCTGCGCCTGGCCGCCTGGGAGACCGACGGTGGGCGCGTGGGCCCCCCAGCCGACCGGCAGAGCTTCCGGTCGCAGCTCACGGCCGGCGAGGATGTGGTGGATCCGGCTACCTGGGCGGGCTCGGTGCCCCCGACCGGCGGGATCGCGCCACGCTCGGCTTCAGGCAGCAACGGCGACCGACCAGGCCCGCGCAACTAGACGCGATGACCCGCAGCAGCGCGATCGGCGCGGGCATCGGGCTGACAGGCATGTATGCCGACGACCGGAAAGCCGATGAGGCCATCGAGGAACCTACGACCGCGTGCCCTACTTCCTACTCCGACCAGTACCCGCGTCGATGAAGGCCGACGCCGCGCTCCGGGACCAAGGACCCCAGCTACTCCGACGTGCTCTACGTGGAGCGGCTGATCGCTCCCGGCATGATCAATACAATGCCCGAGAAGACCCTGCGCGCGTTCGCCGAGCACGGCCACGCCGACCGGGCCCTCGACGCGGCGCAAGCGGTCCTGTCAGCCGCCCCCGCTGAAGGCATCGCCCTGGAAACGATCACTCACGAGCTGGAGCACGAGGGCGTAAGGGCCTTCTGTGACTCCTACGAGCAGCTCGTCAGCTGCATCGAATCCAAGCTCGCCTCGCTGGCGACGTCATGAGCGCTCTACCCGCCGCCCAGGATCCTGTGCGTCCGCGCGTGCTCATCGCCGGTGCGGGCGTCGCGGGGTTGGAGACGCTGCTCGCGCTGCGCGCACTCGCAGGCGATCGCGTTGACATCACGGTCGTGGCGCCGGAGCTGAGGTTCTTCAACCGCGCGGTTTCCGTGGACCAGCCGTTCAAGCCGAAGCGCGGGCGCGGTATCAGGCTGGAGAGCATTTTCGCCGAGTTCGACGCCCGCTGGGTTCGCGGCACGCTGGATCGTGTTGAGCCTGAGAGGTGCGTGGCGGTCACCAGGGGCGGCGAGCGCCTTGCCTACGACCGGCTCGTGATCGCGCTGGGGGCACATCCGGAGCAATGGGTGTCGCGTTCCTTGACCTACCGGGACGGGTCGCACGCCCTGACCTATTACGGGGGTCGCGACAGCGAGGACTACCGCGCCATGCTCGACCATGTGCGCGAGGGCCGCGTCAACAAGTTGGCGTTCGTCAAGCCAAGCGGGCCGAGCTGGCCCCTGCCGCTCTACGACCTGGCGTTGATGACCGCCGCGGAGTGCGCCGCCCACGGGCGCACGGACGTAGAGCTGAGCCTGGTGACGCCCGAGGCGGAGCCGCTCGAGGTCTTCGGCAAACGTGCCAGCGCCGCCGTGCGGGGTCTCCTCGAGGAGAGTGGGGTGACGCTCCTCACCGCCAGCTACGGCGAGCCGAGCGCGCCGGGATGGCTCGACATCGCTCCCGGGGACCGCGGCATGGAGGTCGATCGGGTCGTCACCGAGCCGCGGCTCGCCGGTCCGGGCCTGCGCGGGCTAGCCTGCGACAGCGACGGGTTCATCGCGACGGACGCGCATGGCCGCGTGCCCGACCTGAAAGGCGTTTTCGCCGCCGGGGACGGGACCAGCTTTCCGGTCAAGCACGGTGGTCTGGCTGCACAGCAGGCCGATGCCGTTGCCGAGGCGGTCGCGGCATCCGTGGGCGTGGAGATCGACCCGCAGCCGTTTCGGCCGGTGTTGCGTGGTGTGCTGCTGACCGGGGGGCTCCCGCGCTATCTGCGTTCTGACATCAGCGGGCGGGAAGGTGATGACTCGACGGTCTCCGAGCAGGCGCTGTGGTGGCCGCCGAACAAGCTGGCCGGCCGCTACCTCGCTCCCTATCTCAGCAGCCAGGTCGGTGAGGCCGGCGACGTCATGCCCCAGGATCCCGACGCGCTCCACATCGAGACTGAGCTCGACTCGCTGGCGACCGACGCACCCTCGGCGCTGATCGACCGCTCGGATCCGAGCTCCACCTGAGCGGCCGGGCTGTGGCTCTCGGGTGCTCGGCCTGCCGGCCGGCGTGAAGGCATGTCTCTTCGACCTCGACGGGGTGCTCACCCAGACCGCCGAGGTCCATGCCGCGACGTGCTGGTCGCCGCGGGAATCAAGGACCTCTTCGAGAAGCGAATCGACGGCGTGATCGCTGACCGCCAGCACCTGAAGGGCAAGCCCGCCCCGGACACCTTCCTCGCTGGGGCGCGTGAGCTTGGTGTCGAGCCCTCACGCGCCGTGGTCTTCGAGGATGCGCTGGCGGGCGTGGCCGCCGGGCGTGCCGGCGGCTTTGCCTGCGTCGTCGGGGTCGACCGGGTCGGCCAGGCCGACGCGTTGCGCGAACACGGCGCCGACATCGTCGTGGCCGACCTCGCCAAACTGCTCGACACCGCGTGATCGCGCACCCCGCGTTCTCCGTCGAGCCGTGGGCGCTCCGCGAGACCGAGCTGCACCTGGACGTGCTCGACCAGGCGGGCTCGGTATTCACGCTGGCGAACGGCCACATCGGGCTGCGCGGCAATCTCGACGAGGGCGAGCCGCCCGGTCTGCCGGGCACCTACCTGAACGGCTTCTACGAGCAGCGCGCGCGGCCCTACGCCGAGGCCGGCTACGGGTATCCCGAGGCGGGCCAGACCGTGGTCAACGTCACCGACGGCAAGCTCATCCGCCTGCTGGTCGACGACGAGCCCTTTGACGTGCGCTTCGGACAGCTGGACAGCCACGAGCGGGTGCTGGACTTCCGCGCCGGGGTGCTGCGCCGGTGTGCCGAGTGGGCCTCGCCGGTCGGCAAGCGGGTGCGGGTCTCTGCGGTGCGCCTGGTCTCGCTGGTTCAGCGCGCGGTGGCCGCCATTGAGTACGAGGTCGAGCCGTTGGACGCCGCGGCCCGGCTGGTGGTGCAGTCAGAGCTCGTAGCCAACGAGCCGATGCCGGCCATCGAGGGAGACCCCCGGGCGGCGGCCGAGCTGGGTACGGCGCTGCGCTCGGAGCAGTTCTCAGACCACGACGCCCGCGCCGTTCTGGTGCACGTCACGCGCAAGAGCGAGCTGCGGGTCGCGGCCGGCATGGATCACATCGTCGAGGGTCCGGCCGGCACCGACCTGGCGACCGAGAGCAGCGCCGACCTCGCCCGCGTGACGATTACCGCCGACGTCCAGCCCGGCGAACGCCTGCGCGTGGTCAAGCTGCTGGCCTACGGGTGGTCGAGCGAGCGCTCGACCGCTGCGCTGCGCGACCAGGTCGCGGC
>JBBQLH010000140.1:0-7045 GCA_038327685.1 Solirubrobacterales bacterium | reverse complement strand
CGCGCTCCTGCTCGCTGAGCTCGATCCGATACGGACTGCGCCTGGGCATCAGAACCCCCACACCAGCGGGACAGGATGCCACAGAAACTATGCCCGCACCCGGACCACTAATACGTGTTGTTACTTACGAGAACGACCACTTAGCAACGTCCCAGGGGGACGAATCTCACCCACCAGTGCCCATCTTTCAGCTGGGTTCCGCTCTCGCCTTGCGCTCTATAGTCACCGCCCAATGCCGCGCTCGAGGCGTCGCAAGGTGCTTTCGGTCGTCGGTACGCGGCCGAACTTCATGAAGACGGCGCCGGTCGCCGCCGCCTTGGTGGCGCGGCCGGACGTGTTCGAGCACGTGCTTGTGCACACGGGTCAGCACTACGACGACGCGATGTCGCGCGTGTTCCTTGAGCAACTTGGCGTCGGCGAGCCCGATCACCAGCTCGGTGTCGGCTCGGGCTCGCACGCTCAGCAGACCGCGCGGGTGATGGAACGGATAGAGCCGGTGCTCCTCGAGGAGGAGCCCGACGTGGTGCTCGTCCCCGGCGACGTCAACAGCACGATGGCCGCGTCGCTGGTGGCGGCGAAACAGACGATCCCTGTCGGCCACATCGAGGCCGGGCTGCGCAGCTTCGACCGTTCAATGCCGGAGGAGATCAACCGCACGGTGACTGATGCCGTCGCGGACCTGCTGTTCATCCATTCCCCCGAGGCGCGCGAGAACCTGCTGCGCGAGGGCTGTGCCGTTGCCGGCATCCACGACGTCGGTAACACGATGATCGACACGCTCGTGGCGATGCAAGGCCGCTTCGAAGCGGTCGACGCGCCCGCCCGGCTGGGCCTGGAGCGCGGCGGCTACCTCGTCGTGACGCTGCACCGTCCGGCGCTGGTCGACGGCCCGCTGCTCCTCGATGCGATGGCGCGGCTCGCCCGCCTCGCGGCCACAATGCCGGTCGTCTTTCCGGTCCATCCCCGCACACGTGCCGCGCTTGAGACGCTGGACGGGATCGTGCCCGCCGGGCTGCGACTCGTGGAGCCGCTCGGCTACCTGGAGTTCCTCAGCCTGCTGGCCGGCGCGGCGGGAGCGCTCACCGACTCTGGGGGCATCCAGGAAGAAACCACCTACCTGGGCATCCCATGCTTCACGCTGCGTGCCAACACCGAGCGCCCCGTGACAGTCGAGCTCGGCACGAACGTGCTGCTCGGGCTCGAGCCCTCGCGCATCGACGACGTGCCCGAGCTGCTATCGGCCGCGCGGGAGCGCCGCGCGCGCGTCCCGCCGCGCTGGGACGGTCGTGCGGCGGAGCGGATAGCCGACGTGCTTGCGACGGCAGAGCTCCAGGCGCCGCGCCTGAGCGGCGTGGCATGAGCGAGGCGCCCACCAACTCTCGCCAGCGCGACGCGCTCGACCGTGAGGAGCTGGCGTTCGGCGGGGGTCGTTTCTCCCGGGGGGGGAGCAAAGATGCACACCTTCTCAACGCTGAGGTGACATCCTGGTAACCGAGGTAGGCGGGCGTGAGTCCTACGCTCACCCCGGGGCGGAGACCCTGGGATGGGAGAGGTTCTCGAACGCCGCCGGCTACAGGCCGAGTGCGCCACGGGCACGAGGCGAGCGGCGCACACGTACCAGGGAATCGAGATGTATCCAGAGAACAGCACGGCGTCGGATCGGGGTCCACCCGAAGACCACCTCTAGGTCATCGTCGCTGATGACGACCCGCTCGAGCGCTCTCTCCTCAAGCGGACGCTGCAAGCTGCGGGCATCGTTGTGATCGCTGAGGCGTCCGACGGGAGACAGGCGGTGGAGCTGACGCTGGGCTGTCTGCCCGACGTCGTCCTCATGGATGTGATGATGCCGGGCGTGGATGGCATCACCGCGTCGCGACGAGTCATTGCGGAGAGGCCCGCCCAGCGCGTGGTCCTGCTGACCGACTCCGCCGATGAGGAGATCTCCCTTCTCGGGCTTCTCTCCGGTGCCATTGGGCTTGTGTCGAAGGAGGCCTCGCTCGAAGGGCTTGTTCGGGCCCTTCGCGCTGTCGCACGCGGAGAAGTTGCGGTGCCACGCGCGCACATGATGCGGCTCATCGAAGAGCTTCGCTCAACGCCGCAGCACCCGGCGTGAATCCGGCCCGTGGTAAGTCCGCTCTTGCGGGAGCTCCACGTCCGTTGGCGTCTTGATCGCCCACGATCCCAAACTGGTCGCTCACGCTCGGGGGTCGATACGATCGCCGTCCCCAACTCAAGGAGATTCACCGCGCGTGGCGGAGTCTGCCTCAGGGCGCCCAGTCCTCCCGAATACGATTCCCGTCGCCGCGGTCCTCGGACTGGTGGTCGCCGCAGCGATCGCCGGCCTGCTCCTCGCCGGGTCCGTCGGTCGTGACGACGTCCCCACCGAGCGTCCGGCGCGCGCGCAGCAGCCGATCGCTCACGACGGACTGCGCCTCCAGGTCCCAAGCGGCTGGGCACGAGGCCATGCCGCGGCCATCTCGGGCTTCAGCCATCCTCTGGGCCTCAAGTACGCAGGTGACGGCCTGAGCGCCGCGGTGCAGCGGCTGCCCGCGACCTCCGCCACGCTGCTTCCCGCCGCGTTCTTGGCGACACTGAAGGCCGCGCCTGAGCGGCCCGACGACCTCCGGCTTGCCTCCGGTCAGCGAGCCTGGCGGTATCGCTTCCAGCGGCGGGACAGCTCGGTGCTCGTCCTCTACGCCGCGCCGACGACGGGCGGCGTAGCCACCGTCGCCTGCTCGATTCCGGCCATCGCGCCCGGCACGCGCAGCTGCGACGCGCTCGTGAGCACGGTCACGGTGCCCGGCTCGCAGCCGCTGGAGCCTGGGAGGCGCGCCGCCTTCTTCAGCCGCCTGCCGGCAATTGTCGAGAAGCTCGAGGCAGCCCGCACCAAGGGCACGCGGGAGCTCTCCGCCGCGGCACGATCGTCCGCTCAGGCCGCAGCCGCCGAGGGACTGGCCCGCGCGCATGAGGCCGCCGGCGCGGCGCTCGCCCCACTCGCCGACCAGAGCAGTGGGCTGCAGACTGCGGCTGTCGGCGCTCTCACCGCAACTGCGAATGGCTACTCGGCTCTCGCGAGGGCCGCGCGGACCCGGGCGCCGCAGGCCTACGCGGACGCAAGACGTGCCGTCACCAGCGCCGACGCCGACCTGCGCCGCGCGACGGTCGCGGTCGCCGCAGCCGGGAGCGCGGCGAGCCGCACCGCGACCCGGGCCGCGAACACCCCCGTCCGCACCCCCACCGCAAGCACCTCGAGCGGCATCAACGCCTCGTTCCTGCTGCTCGCGCTGCTCGGCGTCTTCGCGCTCTGCCTCGCTGCGCGCGAGACGCTGGGCGTGCTGCACGAGTAACCGTCGCGGTTGGTTCGGTCGATCTAGTGTCGCGCGTCGCCGTGGCCCTCCTCGATGACATCCGTACCGCCTGCGCGGCCGTCGCCGCGCAGGCGCGGCTCGTGCGGATCGTGGAGGAGGCGATCGAGCCCTACGCGCGCACGCTGCCGTCGCAGTCGCCGCCGGTGCCCGACCTCGGCGGCGCGTCGCTGGAGGAGCGCGCCGCCTTCTCGCTGACCCTCAACGCGATCAACTTCGGCTCGGGCTGGTTCCCGACCCTGCGCAAGCCGGCCGGGCTACCCGGTGATCGATCCCCTGACGGGCACCCGCCGCTTCGAGCGGTTCTCGTTCCGCAGCGTTGCCGCTGCCGCTGCCGCGGGCGCGCGGCGTTGAGGCTCGCAGCCGGTCCCGCGACCCCGGGGGTGAGTCCACCGCGTCGCGAGCCGTGCGTCGCCGTCCGTCGCGAGCTGCGAAAGGAAGGTCGTGTTCGGGTGCCCGGCGCCGGGCTGCGGGAGCCCCCTATCCGAGCGACGACCCGGACGCGGTCGTGTTCGTCACGCTACCCGATCGGGCGAGGAGCTGCGGGCGACGAAGGCGGCGACGAAATCAGCGTCGTCGCGACGCTGCGCAGTCCGCTGCCGGTGCAGGCGACGGCGGAGGACGCTGAGCTGGCGCCGCCGCTTGCGTGCGATCAATGCGTCTGCGGGGAACGCTCCTTCAGCTTTGTGAACACGCGCGTCGGCCCGGCGGCCAGCGTGGAGGAAGGTCGGCTCGCGTTACGTCTTCTCCTAAGCCGCCGGAGACCGGCTACGGCCACGTGGAGCCGCGGCGGGCGCCTGGCGCGGCTGAAGTTGGCCGGCGTGGAGGCCGCTGGAGATCGTCGCGCGCGCCTCGCTGTCGGGCAGCCCGGCGTGGCGCGCGGTGTCAAGCAGCGCTTCGGCGAGCTCGTCCGGTGTGCCGAGGCCGGCGGCGGCGAGCTGCCCGAGGCGGAACGCGGAGCGGTTGAGCGTGGTGTTGCGCGTACCGGCGGCGGCGGTGCGCACGGCGTCGAGCTCGCCGTCGAGCGCTGCCTGCGCGTAGCGCCGGGCCCGTTCTCCGTGGCGCGTGATGTTGACCGGCAGCGCGGCAAGTGGTCGGGAGCGGCGGTCTTGCAGGAGTGCGGCGAGCCAGTCGGGGAGCGTGGTGGGCGGGGCGAGCGAGGCCCAGCGGTAGGTGTGGCCGGTGGCGTGGCGGCTTGGTGGCGCGATCGCGTAGCCGCCGTCGCCGCGGACGTCCAGCCCCGGCCCGAGCCGCGAGGCTGAGCACGCGATGGTGTGCTTGCCGGCATCGAAGTAGCGGTGTTCGCCGTGGGCGGTGTGGGCGAGCAGCGTGGCGGGCAGCGGCCCGTGGGCGCGCTCGAGCGCCGCGACTGCGTCGCGGCCGGCGGGCCCGTCGACGTCGAGTACGACCAGGCGGCCAGTCGCGATGGCGACGTTGGCGTCGGGCCAGCGCGCCCACCCACGTCTCGACCCGGGTCAGGTCGGCGCTGGCGTCAGCGATGCCTCGGGGGGTGCGGGGATGCTTACCGGGCTTCGGGCATGCGGCACGTCTGCATGAGCAGCCGGTGGCCTCGGGAGTGTGGATGGGCAGCACGGGCCAGCCTTGGGTGGCGTAGAGGAGCGCCGCGTGTGTAGGGGTCAGCGCCCGGGCGCCGGCGTCTCCGGTGGGTGAGGGGCGGGTTGGTGTGGTCATCGCCTGGAGGGTTCGTGTGCTGGTCTGGTGACGTGGGGCGGGCCGCCCGTGGCGGCCCGCCTGTCGCGTCTAGAAGGGGATGTCGTCCCCGTCGGTGGCGCCGGCCGGGATCGGCTCGAGCGCGGGCTCGTTCGCGGGGGGCGTGTCGCTCGTCGTCGTGTCGTCGCGGGTGGCGAGGAACTGGACGGTGTCGGCGACGATCTCGATCGCTTCGCGCTTGGTGTCTTGGTGCGTCCACTCGCGCCATTCGAGGCGGCCGTCGATGGCGACGGGGCGGCCCTTGGTGAGGTAGCGGGCGCAGTTCTCGCCGTGCGCGCCCCAGACGGTGACCGAGAAGTAGTTGGGCTTGTCGACGTACTCGCCGTCGCTGGTCTTGCGGCGGGTGTTGGACGCGATCCGTAGCGAGCAGACCGACACGCCGCTGGGGGTGTTGCGCAGTTCCGGGTCTCGGGTGAGGTTGCCGGTCAGGACGACGCGGTTGATGTTGACCTGCGACATGTGATGCCTCCTGGTGGTTGTGGGCCTGCTGGGTGCTGGCCCGTTTGTCGGGGAGCCGAGGTGGGCCGGCCGTGCCGGGCGGCGGAACCGCCGGCGCCCTTTGGCGCGGCGGGGAGCCCCGCGGAGCGGGGTTGCAGCCGACTCCGGCCGGGCGGCGATGCTTGAGGTGATCCGGAACGGGCCAGCGCCCAGGTCCTGCAGCGAGCCACGGCGTTGGCTGTCGTCGGCCACGAGCTCCTCGCGCGGTCCCTCGCGTGCCCGGTCGTGAGAGTGGTGGTTCATGGCAGCGGGACGAAATAGGTCTCGACAAGCGCCGCGAGCGCCAGCACAGCGAGAACTCGCGCGACCGTGTGGCCAAGCCAGCGCCGCGAACCGCGGGTGCCGCGGCGTGCAGCGAGCCATGCGCCGGCCGGTGTTGCGAGCGCAAGCCACTCGAGCGGGAGGTGCGGCATGTAACGCCAGAGGGCGGGGTGCTGACCGAGCGCGTTGCCGACCAGCAGGCCATGCGCGACGAGCTCGGTGGCTATGAGCGCGTTACCGGCGGCGCGAGCGCCGCGCAGCCCCGGCCAGCCGAGCGCGATCAGCGCGAGCGGCCACATGGCGACGGGCGCGTTGTGGGCGAGCAGCCCTACGGCGCTGCCGAGCGTCGCGGGCAGCGCGTCGTGCGGCGCGGACGCGGCGAACAAGTACACGTCGGCGATCCCGAGAGTGGCGCCGATCGCGGTCGTCGCCCACAGCGTGAGGTAAGCGCGGCGCACGTCCGAGGTCACGGGGGCGCCTCGGGGCCGGGGAGCGCTGTCCAGCCGATCACGCGCCAGCGCCCGTCGCGGCGCCGCAGGAGGCGGACCTCGTTGCGGGTCGTGCCGGTGATCGCTTGGCCGGCCACGCTCGTGCGCTCGGACAGCCAGATGAACACCCGCGCCTGCGGCACTGACACCCGGGCGTCACGCCGAATCAGCGTGACGGTTGCGCTGCTTGTCGCGGCGTCGGTCTTGAGGGCGGCGAGCTGCGTGCGTGGCGGGCGCGAGGAGGCACGCGCCGGCGGCGACGATGAGCAGGATTCTGCGCATCAGCGTGGCCTGAAGATGGCCGCCGATCCCCGCTCGTACACCAACTCGAAATCGTGTGACGCGCGCAGCGCGGCTGCGATGCGAGCGAGCGAGCCGGGCGGCGCGAGCCCGTGGAAGCGCACGTAGCGCTCCTGGCTTGGGCTGATCGCGACGAAGCGCTGCGGGGAGTTGTCGCGCCGCAAGAGCGCCTCGAGCGACGGCACATCGGCGGCGCCGAGAAGGTGCGGCCGGTAACCCGGTTCGGTCACGAAAGCGGGCGGCGTCTCCAGGTGGGACGCGTAGCGGGCGTTGAGACGCTCGGGGAAGTTCGGGGCGATCGAGGTCAGGCTCGCCCGAGGCTCGGCGTGATCGAGGTACCAGCGGCTCGCCGCCACGTCGTCGCGCGACATGTAGTTCACGAGCTCCTGACCGAAGTAGCCG
>JBBQLH010000139.1:0-7102 GCA_038327685.1 Solirubrobacterales bacterium | reverse complement strand
GGTGCTCGCCGCGGTCGGTGATCGCGGTGTTTGCGTGGATCGGTGCTGCGGGCGCGGCGGTGGGTGCCGGTCAGGTCGGCAGGCTGATGAGGCGCCGTCGTGCGGCAGGCTTTCGTGTGCGCCGTGGTGACCGGCGAGCGCGGGCGGGCGGCAAGCTAGATTGCGCCGTCGTGCGGCATAGCGGCATCGCCGTCACCGCCCGCGGTCTCGCCTGGCGCGATCGTAGCGCCGATCGTCGTAGGGCTGTTGGGTGTGAAGGATGCGCCAGCAGAGCCGGCAGGCGTGGCGGGCGAGACTCTGGCTTCGATGCCGGTCTTGCCGCGCGCGTTGAGTTCTGAGCGGCGGGCTTGGAAGGCGGGCGCGAACTGGCCCAGGCCCCAGGCGATGCCCATCAGTGCGTCGCGGTGCTCGGGCAGGCCGGTGCGGGCGATCCCGCCGCGCCGGCGGACGCTGGCGGACTCGTAGCTGGCCGGGGCGAGGCCGGTGGCTGAGTAGAGATGCTCTGGGGTCGCGAAGCGCTCGACGGGCAGCGTGTGCGCGGCGAAGGCGGCGGCCCGGACTGTCGAGACCCCGGCCAGGCTGGTCAAGATCTGTCCGGCGCTGTCGGCGAGCAGTTGCTCGAGCTGGCCGTCGACGAACGCGATGTCCTCCCGCAGGGCCTCGAAGCGCTCAAGGTCGCGAGCGAGGCGCGCGGCGCGCAGCTCGGCGTCAGCGGGCGGCGCGAGACAGGTCTGCCAGCGCTCGGCCCAGAACGCCGCGGTCGCGTCGCTCAGACGACCGTCGGCGCGGGCCTTCAGCGAGCGGACGCTCGGAGCGCGCCCGGCGAACGCGGCGGCGCAGGCCAGGACCGCCCGGCCGGTCGACGATCCAAGCGCGAGCGCTCGGCCGTGGCCCGCCGGCGCGGAGAGCCCGGGCGCGAGCGCGTTGAGCTGGTCATGCAGCCGCTGGCGCAACGGCGTGAGCGCCAGCACGAGCTGGCGGCGGTGAGAGACCGCGCCGAGCAACGCCTCCACGCCCGACGGCGCGGCCGGCCGGCCAGCGCCCTGGCGGGCGAGCCAGACCAAGGCCGCGCAGTCACGGTCACCGGTCTTAAACCGCCGAGTGCCGAGCTGCGCCCCGGCCGCGTGGGTCTCTGACGGCGCGAACAGCCGCAGCGACCCCGGCCGGCGGCGCTCGAGCTCCGCCGCCCACGCCCGATGCAACGCGCCAGTCGCTTCAACGGCGAACACCGCGTCACGCTGACCGACCAACCGCTCAAGCGTCTCGATCCCGTCCCGCGATGTCGGCAGCGAACACCGCTCACCGACCAAACCCGTCCGATCTGTCACCCAAACCCGGTTAACGACCTTCCCAGGATCGATCGCCACCACGACCCGGTCAACCGAAAGCTCTCTCATCAACCCAGCCACGAGACACCCCACTCACCAGAGATAGACAAAGAGAAAGACCCTCCCGGCTCAACACCGAAGAAGGCCTCCTCAAGCCCTACCTCGCAGAGCTATCAGCGGACACTCACGTGCCGCTGGTGCGCCGGGAGGACAGCCTGCTCGTCGTCGTCGACGCCCAGCCGGGCTTCTTCGCCCACGACGCGCTGAGCGAGGACGACGCCAAGCGAGCGGCCGACGCCGTGACCCGCATCGTGTGGATGGCGGGCCTCGCCGCGCTGCTCGACATCCCGGCCGTCGTCGTCGAGGAGGGGCCCGACCGCAACGGCCACACGGACCGGCGGATCCTCGAGCGCGTGCCGCCCGGGACGCCGACGCTGGAGAAGCCCACCTTCGGCTCACGGCCTGCGAGGAGGCGGTCGCCGCGGTCCGCGCCACGGGCCGGCGCACGATCGTGCTCGTCGGATTCGAGACCGACGTCTGCGTGACGCAGTCCGCGGTCGGCCTCGTCGATCTCGGCTTCCGCGCGGTCGTGCCCGAGGACGCCGGCTACACGAACAGCGCAATCGAGCACGAGCGCGGCATCGCGCGCATGGCCGGCGCCGGCGTGGAGCGCAACCACTGCAAGGGCCTCACCTTCGAGTGGCTCCACACCGTCGACCGGGCGATCGAGACCTTCCCGGAGGCGGCCGCGCTCGGCACGCCGCCCTGGCGCCTCTGAGCGCTAGCCCAGGCCGAGGCGGTGCGCGACGGCGGCGGCCTCCGTGCGGCTGCGGACGTCGAGCTTGGCGAGGATCCGCGAGACGTGCACGCTCGCGGTCTTCTCCGCCATGTAGAGCTTCGCGCCGATCTCGCGGTTCGTCGCGCCGTTGGCGACCATGGCGATCACCTGGCGCTCGCGCGGCGTGAGCCCGAACGGATCGGCACCGCCGTTGCCCTCCTCCGGGGCGACCTCGGCCGGCGCTCCGGGGAGCGTCGGCAGCGCCAGCCGCGCGCGGCCGGCCAGCCCCTCGGCCTCGGCCTGCAGCCAGGGCGCGCCGAGCTCGCTCGCCGTGGCGAGCACCTCCACGAGCTGGGCGGCGGCGGCCTCGCGCTCCCCGGTCACGGCGAGCGTCTCGGCGCGCTGCAGCTCCGCGATCGCCGCTGGGTACGGCCGATCGACGGCGCGCCACGCGACGGCCGCGGCAGCATCGAGCGCGGGGTCGCCGGCACCGCGGGCGCGCGCGCGGTGGGCCTGAGCCGACGCGAGGCGGGCCGCCTCGACGGGCCGCGCCTCCGTGGCGCAGCCCTCGTTGCGCATGACGAAGCCCTCCGCGCGGGCGATCGCCTCGCGCTCCCCATCGCCGTCGCCGAGGTCGCGCGCGCGCTGGGCGGCGTCGGCTTCGATGCGGGCGCCGGTCTCAGAGAGCAGCGCGATCCGCGACAGGTCCTCGGAGCAGAACTCGATCGCGTCGAGGCCGTCGTCGACCGCGGCGCGCGCGGCCGCGAGATCACCGCTCCGCCGCTCGAGCTCGCCGCGCAGTGCGGCGGCCAGCCCGATGAACTGCGGCTCGCGCGAGCCCGTCACGATGTCGGCGACACGATCGAGCGACGCGCGCGCGAGCTCGTGCTCGGCGTCGGCGAGCGCGATCTCGGCCCGCTTGAGCTCTGCGTAGGCGAAGATGATGCCGATCTGGCGGCGGTCGGCCGGAGGCAGGCGGCGGCGCGCGGCCGCCCACTCGCCGAGGTCCCAGCCGATCTCGCCCAGCGTCATGGTCAGCCAGTCGCTGCCACGACCGGGGCCCGCGGTGTCGGCCAGCCCCTGCTCCGCGGCCGCGTAGGCCTCGCGCGAGCGGCCGACGAGGTGGAGCGCGTCCGCCAGGTTGGCCCACGCGCTGGTCCGCTCGAATCCGACGGGCGAGACCGCGATCGCTTCGTGCAGGCGCGCGCTGCCCTCCTCGACCTCGCCGAGCAGGACGAGCGCCAGGCCCATCGTGTTGAGCGCGTCCGCCCGCGGCCCGTCGGCGCCCGCCTTGGTGGCGGCCTCGAGCGCAGCGCGGGCGAACGGCAGCACCTCGCTGAAGCGACCCTGCAGCATCGCGATCTTGGCCTGCCGCGAGAGGATCCGCGTACGCTCAGGGCTGGGGTCGTCCTCGGACAGGAGGCCGACGGCGCGCTCGACCGCGGCGCGCGCGTCCTCGGCCCGCCCGAGCGCCCACTGCGCGCGCGAGAGCAGCTCGAGCAGCGCGGCGGCAAGCCGCGGCTCGCGCTCGTCGTCGACCTCGCCGACGGCGTGGCGCAGCAGCGCCTCGGCGCGGCCATGGGCGCCGTCGTTGGCCAGCGCCCGGCCGGCGCGCAGCACCAGCTGGTTGCGGTCGCAGCCGATCTGGGCCTGCGCGTCCGGCACGCGCGGCCACAGGTCGAGCGCGCGCTCGAGCAGCGCGCCGGCCTCGCCGTGGGCGTGGACGCGCTCCGCGGCGTCGGCCGCGCGCACGGAGGCGACGAGCGCCTCGCGCTGGCAGCCGGCCGACAGGTAGTGGTGCGCGATGCCGGCCGTTATGAGCGCGTCCTCACCGCTCTCCGCGGCCTGGGCCTCGAGCGCGCGCGCCAGCGCCAGGTGCAGCTCGGCGTGCTCGCCCGGCAGGAGGTCGTCGTGGACGACCTCGCGCAGCAGCGCGTGGCGGAACTGGTAGCGCCCGCGAGCGTCGGCGACGATCACGTTGGACTCGGCCGCCTCGCGCACGACGGTGCGCAGCTCGGCGCCGCCGAGGCCGCTCGCGTCGGCGAGCACGTCGTGCGACAGGATCCGCGCGGCGGAGAGCAGCCGCAGCACCTCCTGGGCCGGCTCGCTGAGGCGCTCGATCCGCACCATCAGCGCGTCGCGCAGCGTCGTCGGCAGGCCGCCGCGGCCGTCGAGCCGCGCCGCCAGCAGCTCCTCGGTGAAGAGCGGGTTTCCCTCGCTGCGCGCGTATAGGCGCTCGACCAGCTCGGCGTCGGGCGGCGCGCCGAGGATGTCGGCGAGCAGGTCGGCGAGCTCGTCGCGCGTAAGGCGCGTCAGCTCGATCCGGCGCGCGCGGGTGTCGCGTTCGAGCTCGGCGAGCAGGGGGCGCAGCGGGTGGCGGCGGTGCAGCTCGTCGGAGCGGTAGGTCGCGATGACCAGCACGCGTTCCGTCCACAGGCTGCGCCCGAGGAAGACGAGGAAGGCGCGGGTCGAGCGGTCGGCCCAGTGGATGTCCTCGAGCACGAGCGCGAAGGGCTGCTCGCGCCCGAGATGGTCGAGCAACGTGAGCAGCGCCTCGAACAGGCGCGGCTGGCCGAGCGGGGTCTCGGTGCCGCGCGGCTGTTCGGGGTCGGGGCTCGCCGGCCAGGCGCTGCCGCCGAGCTCCGGGAGCAGCGTGGCGAGCTCGGCGCGCACACCCGGGGGGAGGGTGTCGAGGACGGCGTCGCCGTCGCGCGCAAGCGAGCGCAGGACGCTCACGATCGGCGCGTACGGCAGCTCCTCCTCGCCGAGCTCGACGCACTCGCCGATCGCGACGCGCGCGCCCTCGTCCCGCGTGCGACGCGCGAACTCGGCCAGCATGCGGGACTTGCCGACGCCGGACTCACCCGCGACGAAGGCGAGGGACGGCCGTCCATCCGCCGCGTCGCGCAGCGCGGCTTCGAGCTCCGCGAGCTCTGCCACGCGCCCGATCAAGCGGCTGCTGGTCATGCGTGTCGCCATCACCTGAGTATCCATGGGAGCGTCCGATCTGCGCGACGCGGGCGGAGGCGACGTGGATGAGGAGGTCGGAATGAATGGTGTGACTCCTTCGGTCTGGATGGTCATCGGACGGGGTCGAATCCCTTACTCGCGCGGAGTGGACCCCTTAGGCGGCGATGCGCAGGCGCAGGTGGGGGCGCAGGCGCTGCAGCCGGCCGGCGGGCGCGGCGCCGGCGAGCAGGCGCGTGCGCGCGTGCAGCAGCTCGACGATCGCGGCGGTGGGGAGGAACGGGTCGGCGATCGCGCGCCCGCCGTCGAACGGCACGGCGGCGACGATCTCGTCGCTCAGCTCGGCGACGAGCATCGCGCCGGTCGGGGTGGGCGCGCCGTCGAGCTGCGCGAGGCGCGCGAGGGCGCCGGCATCCCACGACGCGCTGCGGCGCAGTACGAGGCGCTCGCGGAGCGCGAGGGCCGCGGGTGCGACCGGTGCGGCGACGTGGGCGGCGCGGTAGGCAGCGGCGGCGGTCTGGCGGTCGGCGAGCTGGGCGGCGGCGACGGATGAGTCAAGCGTTTGCATCTGAGAGCCCCTTCGATCGGGATTCGGCATGACTTGATATTGGGCTACGCCGAGCCCCTGCACATCGGGAGAAAGGAGCGTGTTTCCGGCCCCGAACACTCAGTTCGGGGCGGGGATGCCTTAGCCGGGCTCGGAGGCTTCCTTCGCCGCCTCCAGCTCCGCCTGGCGCAGCTCGATCCGGCGGATCTTGCCGGTCAGCGTCTTGGGCAGCTCGTCGACGAACTCGATCTTGCGCGGGTACGCGTACGCAGACAGGCGCTCGCGGACGAAGGCCTTGATCTCGTCCACCAGCTCGTCCGAGCCCTCCTTGCCCTCCGCGAGCACGATGAACGCCTTGACGACGTTGCCGCGGCGCTCGTCGGGCGAGGCGACCGCGGCCGCCTCGGCGACGCACGCGTGCTCGAGCAGCGCGGACTCGACCTCGAACGGGCCGATGCGGTAGCCCGCCGCGATGATCACGTCGTCGGCGCGGCCCTCGTACCAGACGTAGCCGTCCTCGTCGAGCGAGGCAGCGTCCTTGGTGTGGAACCAGTCGCCGCCGAAGGTCTCCTTCGAGTCCTCCTCGTTGTTCCAGTAGCCGAGCGGATAGTGCGGGTTGGAGCGCGCGCGCAGGCAGATCTCACCGCGCTCGCCCTGCGGCAGCGGCTTCTCGTCCTCGTCGAGGATCTGGACGTCCCAGCCCGGCATCGGCTTGCCCATCGAGCCGTCTCGCACGTCCATGAACGGGTAGTTGGCGACGAGCGGATAGGACTCGGTGAGCCCGTAGTAGTCGAGCACGGTCAGGCCGTACTGCTCGCGGAACCAGCGGATCGCCTCCGGGTTCAGCGGCTCCCCGGCCGAGCAGACGATGCGGAGCTTCTGCGGATAGCGCTCGCCCGCGCTCTCGATCGACATCATCGAGCGCATCGCCGTCGGCGTCGTGAAGACGTTCGACGCCTCGTGGCGCGAGAGGAAGTCGAGCTGCTTGTGGGGGTCGAAGCCGCCCTCGCGCTGGAGCACGAGCTGGACCGCGCCGTAGCGCCACGGTCCGAGCAGCGGTGCGATGCCGGCCGCCCACGCCCACTCGCCCATGCCGTGAAAGAGCTCACCGTCGCGAACGTCGTGGCAGTAGACGAACTCCTCGTGGCCGAGGATGTAGCGGTGGGCGTGCAGGATGCCCTTGGCCAGGCCGGTCGTGCCCGAGGAGTAGTAGAGCTGCGCAGGGTCGTCGGCCTTGGTCTCAACCTTGTCGAAGTGATCGTCGGCGTCGGCCAGCAGCCCCGGGTCGAGGATCAGGACCTCGTCGACCAGATCGCCGGGCATGCGATCGACGTGAGCGGGGTCGACGACGATGACGCGAGGGCGGGAGTCGCGGACACGGTGCTGGATTCCCTCGTCGCCGTAGAGCACCGACATGGAGAGCAGGATCGCGCCGAGCTTCCAGGTCCCGAAGAACACCGCCGCCGTCTCCGGCGAGGCGGG
>JBBQLH010000138.1:0-7150 GCA_038327685.1 Solirubrobacterales bacterium | reverse complement strand
GCCCAGTCCGACCGACCGCTTTCGCTGACTTAGGGAGACCATGGCTGACCTCGAGATCCGCAACCTGCACGTGAGCGCAGGGGAGAAGTCCATCCTGCGCGGCGTGGACCTGCACGTCCGCTCGGGCGAGTTCCACGCCCTGATGGGCCCCAACGGCTCGGGCAAGTCGACGCTCGCCAACGCGATCATGGGCCACCCGAACCTCGACATCACCGAAGGCCAGATCCTCTTCGACGGCAACGACATCACCGCCGCCGATCCCGACGAGCGCGCCGTCGCCGGCCTCTTCATGGCGTTCCAGTACCCGGTCGCGATCCCGGGCGTGACGACCACGAAGTACCTGCGCATGGTCATCAACGCGCACCGCGCGGCACGCGGCGAGCAGCCGATCCCGCTGAAGGAGTTCCGCCAGACGGTCGAGGCGGCGATGGAGCTCACGAACGTGCCCAAGGAGTTCTCGAGCCGCTACATCAACGACGGCTTCTCCGGCGGCGAGAAGAAGCGCATGGAGATCCTCCAGATGGCGCTCCAGAAGCCCAAGCTCGCCGTGCTCGACGAGACCGACTCCGGGCTCGACATCGACGCGCTCAACACCGTCGCCAAGGGCGTCAACACGATCTCCCAGGGCAGCGACATGGGCGTCCTGATCATCACCCACTACCAGCGCATCCTGCACATGGTGATCCCGCAGTTCGTGCACATCATGTTCGACGGGCGGATCGTCAAGGAGGGCGGGCCGGAGCTCGTGACCGAGCTCGAGAAGCACGGCTACGGCTGGATCCGCGACGAGGTCGCCGCCACGGCATGACGCTGGTCGTTCCCACCTCGGGCGAGTTCCCAGTGCTCGAGCGCGAGGGGCTCGCCTACCTCGACTCCGCCGCGACGTCGCAGACGCCGCGCAGCGTGATCGAGGCGATGGACCGCTACTACCTCGAGTCGCGCGCCACGGTGCACCGCTCGACGTATGCGCTCGCCGCCGAGGCGACGGAGCTGTTCGAGGGCGCGCGCACGCGCATCGCCGCCTTCACCGGCTCGACCGCCGGCGAGACCGTCTTCACTCGCAACGCGACCGAGGCCCTCAACCTCGTCGCGTGGTCGTGGGGCCGCGGCAACGTCGGCGCCGGCGACGTGATCGCCGTCACGCAGATGGAGCACCACTCCAACCTCGTGCCGTGGCAGATGCTCGCCCGGGAGCGCGGGGCGTCCCTCGCCTACGTCGCGGTCGGCGACGACGGCCTCCTCGACCTCGATTCGCTCGACGCCGTGCTCGCCCGCGGGCCGAAGCTGCTCGCGGTCGCGCACGTCTCCAACGTCCTCTCGACCGTCAACCCGCTCGAGGAGATCGCCCGCCGCGCGCATGCCGGCGGGGCGGTCGTCGTGGTCGACGGCGCGCAGGCCGTACCGCACCTGCCGGTCGACGTCGCCGCGCTGGGCGTCGACTTCTACGCCTGGACCGGGCACAAGGCGTACGGGCCGACCGGCGTCGGCGTCCTGCACGGGCGCCGCGAGCTGCTCGAGGCGATGCCGCCGTGGCTCGGCGGCGGCCACATGATCAAGCGCGTCGGCGACCAGGAGTCCACCTACGCCGACCCGCCCGCGCGCTTCGAGGCGGGGACCTCCGCGGTCGCCGAAGCCATCGGGCTCGGCGCCGCCGTCGACTTCCTGGCGGAGATCGGCATGGACGAGGTCCGCGCCCACGGGCGCGAGATCGTCGCCTACGGGCTCGAGCGCCTGCGCGCGGTGCCGGGCCTCACGCTCTACGGCCCGACCGACCTCGACGCCCGCGGCAGCGTCATCGCGTTCAATCTCGACGGCGTGCACCCGCACGACGTCTCCGAGATCCTCGGCCGCGAGGGCGTCTGCATCCGCGCCGGCCACCACTGCGCGCAGCCGCTGATGCGCCGCCTCGACGTCAGCGCGACATCGCGCGCGAGCTTCGCTGTGCACTCCACGCGCGAGGACGTCGACCGCCTGATCGACGCGCTCGGCTCCGTCCGGGGGGTGTTCGGCTGATGGACGACCTCTATCGCGAGAACATCCTGGATCACTACAAGCAGCCGCATAACTGGGGCGAGCTGGACGATCCCGACCTCGAGTTCGAGGACTTCAACCCGCTCTGCGGCGACGAGCTCAAGGTCCAGCTCAAGCTCAATGGCGAGAACCGTGTCGAGGAGGTCCGCTTCTCCGGCCACGGCTGCGCGATCTCGCAGGCGAGCGCCTCGATGGCCTCCGACGAGGTCATCGGCATGCCCGTCGAGGAGCTCGTGCGCCTCGACAAGGGATTCATCCTCGAGCTGCTCGGGATCGACATCTCCGCCACGCGCCTGAAGTGCGCCCTGCTCTCGCTGAAGGTGCTCAAGAGCGCCGGTCTCGGCCAGTCGGCGGCGTGGGAGTCGGACGCTCCGGACGCAGCCGGGGCGGGCGAGCAGATCCCGCCCGCGTCCGCCGCCTAGCCGTGGCAAGGCAGTCCGGGCACAGGCAGTCGTCGTAGGCGGCGGCCAGGCGCTCACGCCCGGGCGCGTCGAGGTCGACGTCCGCGCACCAGCACGCGCCGGCGTCGGCGCCGCACCCGAACGCGCGGCCGCACGCGGAGCACTCGATCGTCCGCATCGCGCCAACGTACTCGCCTCGGCCGCGGGCGTCCTCGCCGCTACGGCTCGACCGGGACGCCCTGGAGCGCCCGCAGCAGCAGGTCCCGCAACGTGACGCGCTCCTCCTGGCTGAGCCCGCGCAGCACCTCGTCCTCGAGGGAGTCGACGGCCTGCTCGGCCCGTTCGAGGGCCTCGATGCCCTCCGGGGTGATGTCGACGACATGCCGGCGGCGGTCCTCCGGGTGGCGGCGCCGCTCGGCGAAGTCGCGCACCTCCAGGCCGTTGAGGAGGAGGACGGTGTTGTTCGCGTCGAGCATGAGGCGATCGCTGAGCTCGCGCTGGCCGATGCCCGGGGAGTGCCGCAGGTAGCTGAGCGCGACGAACTCCTTCATCTTCATGCCGAGGACCTCTTCGTTGGCGCGCCGGTACACCGCACGCGACAGGCGCGTCAGCAGCAGCGTCGAGCCGGGGCCTTCCGTCATATGCTGAGCATAATCGCAGCGTAGACTTTCGCTGGCATAAGGATCATCCCTGATAAGGTGACGATCACTATGCCACAGGTTAAGCAGTTCCTCCAAGAGCACCGCCGGGCCGCGACCCTCGCGACCGTCCTCGTGATCCAGATGATGATCGTCGTCGACGTGTCGATCGTGAACGTCGCGCTGCCCGTCATCCAGCGCGACCTGGGCGTCGGGCAGGCGGAGCTCGCCTGGGTGCTCGACGGCTACCTGATCGCCTTCGGGTCCTTCCTGCTCGTGGCCGGGCGGCTCGGCGACCTCCTCGGCCGCAAGCGCGTGCTCCTTGGCGGGCTCGCGCTGTTCGTGGCCGCCTCGGCGCTGTGCGGGCTCGCGCCGAACATCGAGCTGCTGGTGGCGGCGCGCGTGTTTCAGGGGCTCGGCGGCGCGTTCGCCTCGGCCGTCGTCCTCGCGATCATCGCGACCGAGTACCCGACGCCACAGGAGCGCGCGCGGGCGATGAGCCTCTACGTGTTCATCTCCGTCGGCGGCGGCTCGCTCGGCCTGCTCGCCGGCGGCTTGCTGACCCAGGCCATCTCGTGGCACTGGATCTTCTTCGTGAACGTGCCGATCGGCGTCGCCGCGCTCGCCGCCGGCCGCACGCTGATCGAGGGCACCCCCGGCCTCGGCCTCGCCGACGGCGTCGACTGGCTCGGCGCGATCCTCGTGACGCTGACCGGGATGCTCGGCGTGTTCACGATCATCAAGGCGCCCGAGCGCGGCTGGGTCTCGACCGCGACGGTCGTCACCGCGCTGGCGACGCTCGCGCTCGCGGCGCTGTTCGTCGCCCGCCAGCGCCGGCTCGTCCACCCGATCGTGCCGACTCGCGTGCTGAAGCTCCGCAGCCTCTCGGGTGCGTCGGCCGTGCGGGGTCTGTTCGCGACCGGCCTCTTCGCCTCGTTCTACGTCGGCACGCTCTACTTCCAGCGCGTCCTGGGCTACGGCACGGTCGCCTCGGGCGCCGCGTTCCTGCCCCAGACGCTGATGGTCGCCGCGCTCGCAATCGGCCCGACCACGTGGCTCATGAGCCGCTTCGGCGCCCACCGCGTCCTTGTGACCGGGCTCGCAAGCATGTGCGCCGGGCTGCTCCTGCTCGCCGAGATCCAGGCCGGTGGCAGCTACTGGCCGACCCCGCTCGTCGCGTTCCTGCTCCTGGGTCTCGGCGGCGGGCTGGCCGCGGCGCCGCTCGTGACGGTCGCGATGGCGGACGTCCCGGTCGCCGACGCGGGGATCGCCTCGGCGATCGTCAACCTGTCGATGTACGTCCCCGGCGCGATCGGCCTCGCCGTCGTCGGCGCGCTCGCGGCAGGCCAGACGCGAACGCTCAGCGCGAGCGGTCAGCCGCTCGCCGACGCGCTCGTCGGCGGGTACCAGCTCGGGCTGCTCGTGTGCGCGGGCTGCGTGGCGGCGGGGATGCTGGTCGCGATCTCGGTGCTGCGGCCGGCTCCGACAGCGGCCTAGGGCCGCGCGCGGGCGAGCAGCGCGACGAAGCGCCGGGTCAGCCGCGCGGGCCCGGCGCCCTCGAGACGCTCGAACCCCGCCGCGCGATAGCGCTCCTGGGCCTCCTCCGGCAACGCCTCGAGGAAGGCCCGGAAGCCGCCGGACCACGCCCACTCCCACCACGCCCCGGCGCTGGCGAAGGTGACGTCGGCGTGCTTGCGCTCGATCGTGACGCCGCTGAAGCCGGCGCTCTCGAGGGCGGTGCGCAGCGTCCCGGTCTCGCTGAAGCGACGGGACAGGCGCCCGACCGTCTCGAGCAGCTCGGGCGGCACCTCGCGGGCGAACTCGTGGTTGAGCTCGCTCTCCCATCGCCAGGCATCGTCGAGCAGGTCCTGCCACACCGCGACGCCGAGCGTCCCGGTCGTCCGCAGCACCCGCCGCCACTCCGCCAGCGCGCCCTCCGCGTCCGGGATCGCGGCGAGCGTGAACGCCGCGAGCACCGCGTCGAAGTGGTGATCCTGGAAGTCCAGCGCGGCACCGTCCATGACCTCGGCGCGCACCTGCTCCAGCGCCGCGTCTTCGGCCGCCGCGCGCGTCCGCTCGACCATCTCGGCGGCGAGGTCGATCCCAACCGCCTCGCCGCTCGGGCCGACCCGGCGTGCGGCGGGCAGCAGCGCGCCACCGGCGCCGCAGCCCACGTCGAGCACGCGGCCGCCGGGGCCGAGCACGACCAGCTGGGCGAGCCGCTCGGAGAACGGCGCGTGGTGGGCGACGCCCGCGCGCTCGTAGGTCGGCGCGGCACGCTCGTAGGCGGCCGCCAGGTGCGCGAGGACGTCCTCCACGATCGCGAACCCTAGATGACTGATTCCATGACCCTACGACTCCTCGGAGCTGTCTCGCGGCGCTCTGCCTCGCCTGGCGGCTCGTCACCGGCTTCGCCTCGCGGCACCCGCCGAAAGAGGCCCGTGCCCAGGGGCACTGTTCCTCTTCGCCGTGCACCGCCCTGCATCCACGATCCGGGACCGAGGAGCCGCGCGGGCCATGGACTCGATCATCTGACCGGCGGGTACCGCTCCCGCAGCCCGTCGATCCAGTCGGCCATCCGCTGCGCCAGCGCCGGATCGGCGATCTCCAGCACGTTCTCGGCGTTCGTCTCGCCCGAGCGCGAGAGGTTGAACGAGCCGAGGAAGGTCGTGTCGTCGGCGACGGTGACCTTCGCGTGCATGAAGTTGTGGATCGACTCCGGGGTGTAGGGGATCGAGCGCTTGCCGTGGAACACCTCGAGCGCGCGGTGCAGCAGCGGGGCCTTCCAGGTCGAGCGCGGGTTGTGCTCCCATTGGTCGAAGACCTGGGCGACCTGGGTGGCGTCGCAGACGCCGGCGACGTCGAGCCGGCCCTCGGCGAGCACCTCGTTGAGCGTTCCGAGGATCGGGCCCGCGGTCAGCACCGGCGAGGCGATCCGCACCCGCCGGCGCGCGGTGCCGATGCGCTTCGCGATGCGCTGGGAGAGCTCCGGGCCGCGGCCGGGGCAGAACCATGGGCGCACGGTGACCTCGCCCACGGTGGCCGTGGGCGCGTCGAAGCCGTCGCGCTCGTCGACGCGCCCGCGCGTCCACATCTGCTCGAAGTCGCGCGCGTAGGCGGTCGCGAGTTCGCGTGAGGCCACCGTCGCGAGCACGTTCTCCGCCCGCGTCCAGTTGTCGAGCGTCCAGTTGGCCGAGCCGGTCCAGACCGCCTCGCCGTCGCGGACGGCGTACTTGTGGTGCATGAGGTCGCGCCAGCCCGGGATCGGCTTCAACGGCACCCCGAGCTGCTCGAGCAGCGTCGGCTCGGTGCGCGGGGGCGGCGGCTCGAAGGGCCGCGTCTCCTCCTCGCGCTCGTCCTGGTTGAACATGATGCGGACCCGCACGCCGCGGTCGCGCGCGGCGCGGATCGCGCCGGCGACGTCGTCGCCCACCGAGCCCGGCAGGCGGAGGTCATAGAGGGCCAGGTCGAGTGTCTCGCGGGCGGCCTCCAGCCAGGCCACTAGCCGCGCCGCGATGTCCGCGGCCCGCTGTCCGCCATCCTCCAGCGTCACCACCTCGATCGGATCCATGACGCGGCAGTGTGGCGGGTCGTGAGGTGGTCGGGCCGCTAGACTGCCAAGTCCGACTCCTGTGGTCGGACTTCGCGTGAAATGAGCCCTGTGATCGACATCTGCCCCGTTGAGGAACTGCCGCCCGGCGAGCATCGCCTCGTCGAATGGGAGGACCTCGAGATCGGGATCTTCAACTGCGCCGGCGAGCTGCTGGCGATCGAGGATCGCTGCTCGCACGACGACGGCAGCCTGCTCGAGGGCGACGTGGACCTGAACACCTGCACCGTCGAGTGCCCGCGGCACGGCTCGGTCTTCGAGCTGCGCACCGGCAAGCCCGTGAACCTTCCTGCGTACGTCCCCGTCGACACCTTCCCGGTGTCGGTCGAGGGCGGCGTGATCCGACTGGAGGTCGACTGACCTATGGCGACGCCTGAAACGATCGCCGAGCAGCAGGCGCTGACCGGCATCAACGCTGATTACAAGGAGAAGTTCGGCTTCCACGACTCCGAGACCGGCTACGCCTTCAA
>JBBQLH010000137.1:0-7161 GCA_038327685.1 Solirubrobacterales bacterium | reverse complement strand
CTTCTCGTGACGTTGCACTCGAAAGACCGGCCGCCGGCGCCGCCAGGCAAGGACGCAGACCCGAAGGAATACCCCTGGTATTTCGAGGGTCGAGGACACAGGCTGGCGGTGATCGGCGGCCGCCGATTTCGGGCGGAACGTCGCGCGAAGGCCCACTAGCGCGTCTTGGCGTCGAGCGCCGCCGCGGCCGCCGCCTGCTCGGCATCCTTCTTCGAGCGTCCGGAGCCACGCGCCACCTCGGTGCCGTCGACCGTCGCCGCGACCTCGAAGGTGCGGTCGTGAGGCGGGCCGTCCTCCGCCACGACCTCGTAGTGGACGAGCGCCCCGCGCCGCGCCAGGCGCTCCTGCAGCGCGGACTTGAAGTCCGCCGGGCTCACGAGCGCCAGCTCGATCTCCGGGCCGAACGCCTCGACCACCGCGGGCGCCGTCCGCTCGTAGCCGTAGGCCAGATAGCACGCACCGATCACGGCCTCGATCACCGAGGCGAGCACGCGCTCCGTGCGCACCAGCGACGCCGTCGCCGGGCCGACCGCGTCCCGCGGTGCCGCCGCCCGCAGCCGCTCGGGCAGCCCGAGCCGCTCGGCTACCGCGCGGCAGGAGCGCCCGGAGACCGCCTGCGCGCGGATCTTCGTGAGCTGGCCGGCGCCGTGGGACTCGGCCGCGAGACGCGGATAGAGGTGCGTGGTGACCGCCAGCGAGAGCACGGAGTCGCCCAGGAACGCGAGCCGTTCGTAGGAGTCCGCCCGCTGCTCCGTCCAGGAGGCATGCGTGACCGCCTGCCGCGCGAGGTCCGTCGGCAGGGACTCGAGCAGGTCGTTGAGCTTGTTCAGGGCTCAGGGCCTCGGCCCGGCCGTGTCCGGAGCATGCTCGAGCACGAAGTCCACAGCCGCCCCGACCGTCTGGATCCGCGCCGCCTGCTCATCCGACATCGCCACCCCGTAGGTGTCCTCGAGCTCCTGCACGAGCGTGTACAGGTCGAGCGAGTCCGCCTCGAGGTCCCGCTTGAAGTGCGTGCCCTCGTCGATCCGCGCCGGGTCGAGCTCGAGCTCGTCGGCGAGGTGCGCGCGGATGGCCTCCAGGACGTCTTCTCGGGTCATGGCTGGTCGGGCACGCTAGAGGCCACGGCGGACACCTCGGCCGGCGCCCTTCGCAGCGCGCCCGCGGCGGCGAGCCGCTCGAGCGTCCGTCCCACGACGTCCGCGCGCACGCCGCGCTCGGCGAGCGCGATCGCGGTCGCGATTCCCTCCGCGGCGAAGGAGCCGTGCGGCACCACCACGAGCTTGCGCAGCCCCAGCAGCACCGCGCCGCCCTGAGCCTGCGGGTCGAGCTCGTCGCGCAGCCCGCGCAGCGCCGGGCGCAGCAGCGCGCCGCCGGCCTTCGAGCGCCGGCTCGACATCGCCGCCTCGCGGACCGCCTCCAGCAGCACCGCCGAGGTCCCCTCCATCACCTTCAGCGTCACGTTGCCGGTGAAGCCGTCGGTGACGATCACGTCGGCCACCCCCGACCCGATCGCGAAGCCCTCGACGTTGCCGACGAAGTTCAGGCGCGAGCCCGGGTCGGCGAGCACGCCATGGGCGGCGACGAGGACCTCGGGCCCCTTGCTCGCCTCCTCGCCGTTGGAGAGCAGCGCCACGCGCGGCCGCGCGACGCCCATCGCGGCCTCCATGAAGGCGGCGCCCATGTGGGCGAACTGGACGAGGTGCTCGGGCCGCACCTCGACGTTGGCGCCCGCGTCGAGCAGCAGGAACGGCGCGCCCGGCACGGGTACCAGCACCGCCAGCGCCGGCCGGTGGATCCCGCGGCCGCGCTTGATCCTGAACAGGGAGGCGGCGAGCGCGGTGCCGGTGGAGCCGCCGGCCACGAGCGCGTCCGCGCGCCCGGCGGCGACGGCCGCGACGGCCTGCACGATCGAGGCGTCGGCGTTCGCGCGCACGGCGCGCGCGGGGTCCTCGGCCTTGGCGATCGAGACCGGAGCGTCGATCAGCTCGACGCCGTCCGCGACCGGGCCGATCTGCGCCGCGGGCCCGAACAGCAGCACGCGCGTGCCACGCCCGGCGGCGAGGGCGGCGCCGCGCGCCACCTCGGCGGGGCCGCGATCGGCCCCGTTCGCATCGACTGCGACGGCGACCGGGTCGGTCATGCGCCCGGTCTAGTGGTCGTGGTCGTGCTCGTCGTGCTGCACCGCGACCACCTCGCGACCCTTGTAAAAGCCGCAGTTGCCGCAGACGCGGTGCGGGAGGCGGGGCTGGTGGCACTGCGGGCACTCATTCAGCGTCGGCGCGGAGATCTTGTGCTGCGAGCGGCGCTGATTCGTGCGGGCGTGCGACTGCTTCTGCTTGGGGACGGCCATGGGCGACCGGAAGGGTAGCGGAGCGGCGGGATGCCTACTCGAAGCGGATCTCCGACAGCTTGGACCAGCGCGGGTCGGGCTCGGCCTCGTGGGCGTGCTCGGGGGCGTCGTTGAGGTTCGCGCCGCAGTGCGGGCACAGGCCCCGGCATTCGGGCGTGCACGCGATCTGCCCGGGGATCGCGAGCGCGAAGGCGTCCCGCGCCCACGCCGAGAGGTCGAGGTCCTCGTCGCCGTCGACGTAGGGCGAGCGCATGTCCTCGTCGCCGGCGGCGGGCTGGTGGACCTCGCGCGCGTCGATGTCCAGGCTCGGCGCGGCCGGGCCGAGGCAGCGCATGCACGGCCCGGTCAGGCTCGCGGAGAAGCGCAGCCGCAGCGCGTAGCCGTTGCCCGTCGTGCGCGAGATGTCCAGGCGCACCGGCACGAGCTCCGGTTCGGCGGTGTAGCGCTCGCCCCCGAGGTCGAGCGGCGCGAGCACGGTATGCAGCTCGAGCCGCCGGCCCTCCCCCGAGGTCAGGCCCAGGCGGCCGAGCGAGAAGATGTCGGTGCGCTGGGGCATATCTCCCGTTATAGCGGGAGGATCAGGCCTTCTTCGCGGGCTTCTTCTTGCCGTCCTGCTTGCCGTCGTCGTCGTCCTCGCCGGCCTCCTTGAGCTCGCGCTTGAGGACCTTGCCGGTCGAGGTGCGCGGCAGCTCGTCGATGAACTCGACGTCGCGCGGGACCTTGAAGCCGGCGAGGTTGGACTTGACGTACTTCTGCACCTCGTCCTCGGAGATCTTCTTGCTTCCCTTCGTGACCACGACCGCCTTCAGCCGCTGGCCGAACTTCTCGTCGTCGACCCCGAAGACCGCGGCCTCCTTGATCGAGTCGTGGCTGGAGAGCAGGTCCTCGACCTCCTGCGGGAAGACGTTCTCGCCGCCCGAGACGATCATGTCGTCGTCGCGGCCGTCGATGAACAGCCGTCCCGCGTCATCGAAGTGGCCGACGTCGCCCGAGGACATGAGGCCATCGATGACGTCCTTGTTGCCGCCGCCCGTGTAGCCCTCGAACTGGAGGTCGTTGCCGACGAAGATCCGCCCCGTCTCGCCCTTCTCGACGGGCTTGCCCTCGTCGTCGTGGATCTTCACGACGGTCCCGCGCGGCGCCAGGCCCGAGGTCCCGGGCGCCTCGCGGAGGTCCTTCGGCGTCGCGATCGTCGCCCACGCGACCTCGGTCGAGCCGTAGAGGTTGTAGAGGTTGTCGCCGAAGTGGTCCATCCAGCGGTCCGAGAGGTCCCCGGGCAGCGCCGAGCCCGAGACGGGGACCGCCTTCACGCTCGAGAGGTCGTAGCGGTCGAGCACCTCGTCGGGCAGCTCGAGGATCCGCTGGAGCATCACCGGCACCACCACGAGCGCGGTACAGCCGTGCTGGGCGGTGAGCGAGAGCGTCGCCTCCTCGTCGAACTTGCGCTTGAGCACGATCGTCGAGGCGAGGCCCATGCCGAGCGTGAAGTGCGCGAAGCCCCACGCGTGGAACAGCGGCGCCGCGATCATGGTCTTCTCGCGCGCCTTCAGCGGGATCCGGGAGAGCAGTGCGGCGACCGGGTCCAGCGACTTGGGCTGGCTGCGCGATGCCCCCTTGGGCGTCCCCGTCGTGCCCGAGGTCAGGATGACGGCCTTGCCCGCCTCCTTCGGCGGGACGACGCCGGCCGGGTCTCCGCGCTCGATCAGGCTCTCGAGCGTCTCGTCGTTGGTCTCCGCCTCCGGCTCGGCCCACGCGACGTAGCGCCTGCGCCGGTGCCCGGCCTCCTCGAGAACCTCGGCGAACTCCTCGTCGTAGATGATCGCCTTCGGCTTCTCGCGGTCGGCGACGTCGGTCAGCTGCGGGCCGGAGAACGACGTGTTGAGGAACAGGGCGTGCGCGCCGAGCTTCGAGCAGGCCACGACGGCGTCGACGAAGCCGCGGTGGTTGCGGGCCATGATCGCCACGTTGTCGCCCTCGTTGACCCCGTCGTCGGCGAGCGCGTGGGCGAGCGCGTTCGTGCGCTCGGAGATCTCACGGAACGTCAGCTGGCCGAGCTCGTCGATCAGCGCGACCTGATCGGGGTAGCGCGCCGCCGAGGACTCGTAGCCGGCGGCGGGCGTGACGCCCCAGCGGATGAGGTTCAGGGCGGTGCGCAGCGTCCGGTCCGGGCGCTCGATCCGGATGACGCCCGCCTCCGTCAGCGTGACGAGCGACTGCAGCGTGTTGGTGACCTGCCGAGGGAGAGAGGGCATGGGAAGGCAATATCTCACTTTCGGGCGAGGCTCAATCCACTTGGTTGCGCGCCCGTCTCGATCAGCCGGCGGATGTCACCCGCGCGTCGCGGGTTGAGGAAGACGTGGCGCTGGCCGACCGACGGCTTCTCGGCCAGGAGCCCCGCGTCGAGCAGCGCCTCGCCCACATCGGACGCGAGCTGGCGGTCGTTGCCGGCGAACCCGCGCGCGAGGTGGGCGAAGTCGGTGTGGTAGCCGCCCCACTTGCCCATGCCGTCGAGCCGCTGGAGGATCCGGCGCGCGACTCGGAGGGCGGGATCGGGGTCCTCGTGCGGTCGCGCCGCGGCGCCGCGCGCGCCGAGCAGCGCGAGCACGGCCTCGTCGCGCTCCTCCACCGACGCGGGATCGGCGGGCCGGCCGCCGAGGCGCGCGACGGCCTCGGCGATGCGCAGCGGGTGCGCGGCGCCGAGCGGCTCACGCAGCGCGGCGACGTCGCCGAGCACGAAGGCGGGGAGCACGAGCGCCCGCGCGCGCAGCCGGTCGATGCCCCCGGCGTGATCCTCGAACGCGAGCGGCCCGAGCTCCTCGAGCGCGGCGGGCTCGAGGCCGGGGGCGGGGTAGGCGAGCAGCGCGAGGCCGCTCGCTCCCGCCCCCGTGGTGATCGCGAGGCCGTCGGGCGTGGCGGGCGGCCCCGGCTCGGTGAGGTCGACCATCGCGCCGACGACCGCGGCGACGAGCAGCCAGGCGCGCTCGCCGATCGCCTCGGCGTCGGCGTGCAGCTCGGCCCGCACGGGCACCGCCGCGAGCAGGCGCTGCCCGTCGGCGGCGAGCGCCACCGTGACGGGCCGCTCGCGGGTGCCCGAGCGCTTGCCGCCGAGCTCGGTCGCGCCGTGGCGCAGAGCGTCGGAGAGCAGCTGGCGCAGCCGCGCGGTCGCGTGCGCGGGCGCGGCCACGCCGCCGGCGGCGGCGAGCTCCTCGGCGAGCGGCTCGCTCACGTGCCGAGCGCGGTCTCGAACGCGGCGCGCGCAGCGTCGCCGTGGACGGCGAACACGACGCGCTCGAGCCGCGAGTCGCCGTCGAGATGCCGACGGACCTCGTCCACCTCGATCCGTGCCACCTCGGCGAGCGGGAAGCCGCCGACGCCGGTGCCGAACGCGACGAGCGCGAGGCTGCGGGCCTCGAGCTCGTCGGCGAGGACGAGCGTGGCGGCGGTGGCGCGGCGGATGATGTCCGCCGAGGTCGGCCCGCCGAGGTGCATCGTGGCGGCGTGGATGACCCAGCGCGACGGCATCCCCCCCGCGCTCGTCTCGACCGCCTCGCCGAGGCCGATCGGAGCCTTCGCGTCAGATTCCTGCTGGACCGCCGGTCCACCTGCGCGGGAGATGGCGCCCGCCACACCCCCGCCGTGGGCGAGATCGGTGTTCGCGGCGTTCGCGATGGCGTCGACCTCGAGCGTCGTGATGTCTCCTTCGAGCACCTCGATCGTCGCCATCTGGCTACCGTACCCGCATGGTCGCGATCCGCAGGCGGGTCAGGGCGCACGGGCGGGTGCAGGGCGTCTTCTTCCGGGACTCCACGCGCGAGGAGGCGCAGAATCGCGGCGTCACCGGCTGGGTCCGCAACACCGAGGACGGCTCGGTCGAGGCCGTGTTCGAGGGCGACCCCGAGGACGTCGACGCGCTCGTCTGGTACGTCCGCTCGGGGCCGGGCAGCGCGGACGTGGACCGGCTCGACGTCGACGAGGAGGAGCCCGAGGGGCTGCGGCGCTTCGAGGTCCGGTCTTAGTTTCGTTCGTCTTTGCAGCGGTTCTGTCAGGTCGTCGGCTTAGGCTGCGACGTTCTTCGTATGGAAGCCGCGACTCCCCTTCGCCACGCCCGCGTCACCGTCCTCGCCAACCGCGTCCTGATCGACGGGCTGGCGGTGGATGATCCGACCGCGGTCGAGCTCTTGCGGGCGCGCGAGAAGGCGGGGGACGATCCCGCCCAGGTCGTCGGCGATGCGATCGAGATCGGTGCTCGGGTGCTCCATCGGGAGCAGACCGGCGCGAACGTCGAGTTCGTCAAGACGGAGTTCGAGAAGTCCGCCCGCCAGCTCGATTCGGAGTTCGTCGAGCGCTCGCGCAAGGTGGCCGAGCGGCTCGATCAGAAGTTCGAGGAGGCCTTCGGGCCCGAGAACGGGCACGTGAGCCGCGCGCTCGCTCGCCACTTCGGCGACGACTCATCCGTGGCCGTCCAGAACCGCGTCAAGGTGATGCTGACCGAGGCCAGCGTGCAGATCCGCGAGGACCTGCGCCGCCAGTTCGCCTCTGACTCCCAGGACAATCCGCTCGCGGTCTACCAGCGCGCATCGCTCGCCGTGGTCAAGCAGTCCTCCGACCATCACGCCGAGCAGCTGCGCGCGATGCGCGAGGAGCTCGCGGGCGTGCGCATCCAGCTCGAGCGTGCGCGGGCCGACCGCGAGAAGGCCGAGGCCGTCGCGCAGGAGGCCGAGCGCGGCACGGCAAAGGGACGCTCTTTCGAGGAGGCCGTGTACGAGGTGCTCGACGAGGTGGCGGTCCGCCAGGGCGACGATTGCGACGCC
>JBBQLH010000136.1:0-7182 GCA_038327685.1 Solirubrobacterales bacterium | reverse complement strand
GGCTCAACCAGGCCGAGATCTACTTCTCCGTCGTCCAACGCAAGGTCGTCACGCCCAACGACTTCGAAGACCTCGACGCGCTCGAGGAGCACCTGCTGGCCTTCGGACGCCGCTACGAGCAGATCGCCGCGCCCTTCCAATTGAAATTCACCCGCCACGACCTCCACGAACTCCTGGCCAAGACCGACACCACCCAGCCCGCCTCACTCGCCGCCTGATACGTGCGCGAACTTCCGAGCCAGATCACTTAGGGCGCGCGACGCCCGTACCATCGCGCCATGGGCCGCGCGATCCTCGTCACCGGCGCCTCGCGGGGGATCGGCGCGGCGGTCGCGCGGGCGTTCGCCGCGGCGGGCGAGCGCGTCGCCGTGCATTACCGCGCCAGCCGCGACCGCGCCGAGGAGGTGCTGGCGTCGCTGGCGGGCGACGGGCACGTGCTCGTCGGCGCGGACCTCGCCGATCCCGACGCCGTGCGGCGGATGGTCGACGCCGCCGCCGAGGGCCTCGGCGGGCTCGACGTGCTCGTCAACAACGCCGGGGTGTTCGAGCCGCACCCGATCACCGAGACGACCTACGAGCAGTGGCAGCGCGGCTGGGAGCACACGCTCGGCGTCAACCTCGTCGGCGCGGCGAACGTGGCCTGGTGCGCCGTGCAGCACATTGTCGCCGGCGGGGGCGGGCACATCGTCAACGTCGCCTCGCGCGGCGCGTTCCGCGGCGAGCCGAACGCCCCGGCCTACGGGGCGAGCAAGGCCGGGGTGATCGCCTTCGGCCAGTCGCTCGCGCGCGCGCTCGGCCCGCACGGCATCGCGGTCACGTCGGTCGCGCCGGGCTTCACGGAGACGGACATGGCCGGCGACGAGCTCGTGGGCGAGAAGGGGGTCGCGAGGCGCGCGGAGAGCCCGCTCGGCCGCGTCGCCACGCCTGAAGAGGTGGCCGCGGCGGTCGTGTTCCTGGCCTCTCCCGCGGCCACGATGGCGAGCGGCACCGTGATCGACGTCAACGGCGCCTCGTACCTGCGGATGTAGCGCGGGATGCCCGACGTATTGCGCCCGCTCTTCGACCAGGTCGTGATCAAGGAGCTCGAGCCGGACCGCATGCGCAAGTCGGGCCTGCTCGTCCCCGAGGGGACGGCGGACGTGCCGCCGAACGAGGGGATCGTGCTCGCGGTCGGCGACGGGCCGCCCGAGCTGCCGGACTTCAAGATGCCGGTCGCGCCCGGCGACCACGTACTGTTCCCGCGCTCGGCCGGTGTCTGGGTCGAGGTCGAGGACGAGCGCCTGCTGGTGTGCCGCGTGCGCGAGATCCTCGGCGTGATCGAGGGCCACTAACCGCGCTGCAGGAAGCCGAGCACGCGGCGCCAGGCGTCGGCGCAGGCTTCGGCGTGCTCCTCGAAGCGGCGATCGAAGAACGAGTGCGGCGCGCCGGGGTAGATGACGATCTCGTGGTCGACGCCCGCCGACGCCAGGTTCTGCTCGAAGGCGTCGATCTGCTCCTGCGGGATGCCCTCGTCGGCGCCCCCGTAGAGGCCGAGCGCGGGGCCGCGCATGTCGGGCGCGCGGTGGATCGGCGACATGTCGCCCCAGCGCTCCGGGTTGAGGCCGCCGTAGAAGCCGACGACGCCGTCGAGGTCGAGCTCCGGGTTCGTCGACGCCAGGAACGACTGCGTGCCGCCGAAGCAGAAGCCGACGGTGACGGCCTCCGTTGCACCGGTCCGCTCGCGGAGCGCCGCCAGCGCCGCGGCGGCGTCGGCCTGGACTCCTGCGGGGCGCGTCTGTCTCACGTGCGGCCAGAAGTCGAACTCCTCGTCGCGCGGGCCGAGCCCCGCCGTGCGGCCGAAGTAGTCGATCGCGATCGCGTGGTGGCCGGCCTGGGCGAAGCGCTCCGCGAGCTCTGAGTAGAACGGATAGAGCCCGCGCACGTCGGGGAGGATCACGACCGCGCGCCCGCTCGCCTGCGGCGCCTCGGCGAGCGCGGCCGAGAAGCGAGTGCCGTCCGCGGAGGTCAGCTCGAGCAGCTCCGCGCCGGCGCCGCCCGCGATGCGCGGCCGGGCCAGGTCGGCGGGCAGGTCGGGAGGGTGCGCGTCGAAGGCAAAGCACATGGCGGCCCCCGACGGTACCGTCGCACGTGCTCGTGCGGGCGGCAGCTGGGCAGGTGCGGGGCCGAACACCCGCGTGCAGGTCATGATCGACCCCGGCCACGGCGGCGCGCGTGTCGAGCTCGACGGCCAGGTCGAGGACCTGCTCGCGTCGCGCGAGCCCGTGACGTTCACGCTGCGGCTCGAAGAGGGCTTCGCCTCGCTCGTCTCGCTGGGCGAGCACGAGCCGCTGCTCGCGGGGCTGCGGCGCCGCGGGATCCTCGTCGACAGCCCGCGCGTGCTCGCGCGCGACGCACGCGGGGCGGGGGCGTCCGGCTGACGTTCTGCGTCAGCGGTCGCGCAGCGCCCAGATCGCCTTCTGCTCGCCGAACGACAGCAGGCGCCACCGCTCGTCGCCGGGGTCCCACACCGAGATGTGCACGTCGACGACGCTCCGCACGCCGGCGAGCGCGTCCATCAGCGCCGGCCCCTCGGCATCCTCGGCGAGTACCGCGCGCGTCATCACGTCGACGAGCTTGAACCGGCGGGGCGCCTTCGGCTCCGGCGCGGGCTCGGGGCGCGGCGTGCGCTTGGGCGGGACGAACAGCGGCGCGGCCGGAGACGAAGGGTCCTCGAGGACCTTCTCGAGCGGGACCATCTGCGCCCCCGTGCCCTTCGTCTCCGTGTCCAGCACCCAGATCCGTTTCTTCACACCTCCAAGTATAGTTGCGTGGGCAACGAGTCAGCTCAGCGGACGCGGTACCCGAGGCTCTGGTCCCAGTGCAGCGCGCTGCTGCTCTTGGGCAGCGGGGCATCGCGCCCGGAGATGCGTGTGCCCTTCGCCGTCCCGGGCGGGCAGATCGCGACGTAGCGCGCGTAGCCGCCGAGGCCGCCCCTGAACCGCGGGTAGCCGATCGAGACGAGGCAACCGGTCGCCGGGACGCCGGCCAGGTTGTCGACGCCCTCCGCCTGCGCGTAGCCGTGGTGCATGAGCCAGGACTCGCCCTCGAGCGTCGGCGTCGTGTCGGTGTCGAGCGGCTCGTGGCCGTGGAACAGGATGTGGCGCTTGAGGTGCAGGAACTTCAGGGCGGCGAGGTCGACGCCGGGGAAGTTCGTGTCGGCGGCCAGCGCCTTCGCGGCCTCGGGCTCGTCGGTCCAGCGCTTCGACCAGTCCGAGCGGACCATCACGACCGAGCCCTTCGGGATCCGGCCCTGCTTCTTCTCGAACCGCTTCACGTCGGCGACCGACAGGGCGTACTTCGGGTTCTTGCGGACCTGCTTGGCGATCGAGATCACGACGAGCGGCCGCACTGCGTAGGTCGGCGGCAGCTCGTCGATGCCCGGGTACTCCGGCGCCCAGTGAGCGGGCGGGTCGAGCTGCGTGCCGAACTGGTCGGTGGCGATGCGATACGCCGTCGCCTCGAAGCCGTCCTTGGCGTACGTGTACGCATTGCCGGTCTTAGGGTCGACCGCGGGCGCGAACGTCGCGGGCCCGAAGCCCGTCCACACCGGCATGTTCGGGGTGATCCTGTGCGTCAGGTCGATGTAGCGCGCGCGGCTCAGCGTCTGGTCATAGAGCTTCCAGAGCCCGCCGCCGCCCTTCGCGGCGCCGGCCGGGGCCGGCGCCGCCGCGACGATCGTGAGTGCGGCGATCGCCGCGATCCTGCCTCCGCGCATGTGTCCTCCTTGTCCGCCTCAGCCGGTCACCATGAACGACTTCGTGAGGTCCGCCTTCGAGCTGTTGCCCGCGTACACGTCGATCTTCCCCGGCTCGACAACGTACCGACCGCGGTTGTCGTAGAAGCCGAAGTCGCTGCGGTCGAGCGTGAACGTGACCGTCCGCTTCTGGCCCGGATCGAGCGTCACGCGCTCGAAGCCGCGGAGGCGGCGGACCGGCTGGGAGATGCTCGCCACCGGGTCGTGGATGTACAGCTGCACCACCTCGTCACCCTTCGGTCCCGAGACGTTCCGCACCTCGACGGAGGCCGTGATCTTCCCGCGCGAGGACACCCGCGACCCGCTCAGCTGCAGGTTCGAGGTCTCGAACTTGCTGTAGCTGAGACCGAACCCGAACGGATACTGCGGGTCGCAGCTCGGGATGTCGCGGTAGCGCGAGTTGTACTTCGAGGCCGCGTCACACGGGCGCCCGGTGGACTCGTGGTTGTAGTAGATCGGCACCTGGCCGACCCGCCGCGGGAACGACACGGGCAGCTTGCCGCCCGGGTTGACCTTGCCGAACACGACGTCGGCGACGGCGTTGCCGGCCTGGACGCCGGGGAACCACGCTTCGAGGATCGCCGGCGAGTCGTCCACGACGCCCTCGAGCGTCAGCGGGCGGCCGTTGAACAGCACGACCACGAACGGCTTGCCGGTCGCCTTGATCCTCTGGATCAGCTCCTCCTGCTTGCCGGGCAGGTCGATCTCGCTGCGCGCCGCGGCCTCGCCGCTCTGCCCGCGCGACTCGCCGAGCGCGAGCACGACCTGGTCGGCGGCCCTCGCGGCGGTCTCGGCCGCGCCGAAGCCGGAGCTGTCGCCGCACTCGCCGGCGGGCGTGTTGTTCGGCGGCTCCTTGTCTTCGATCGTGCAGCCCTGCGTGAACGTGGTCTGCGGGTTCTGCGCCTTGATGCCGTCGTAGACGGTGACGGCGTCGGCGTCCTTGCCCTGGCCCCACCACGGGCCGAGCATGTCGTGCCCGCTGTTGCCGAGCGGGCCGATCACGGCGGTCTTCTTCGACGTGCTCATGGGCAGCGTGGCCGGGGAGCCGTCGTTCTTGAGCAGCACCATCGAGCGCCCGGCCGCCTTGCGCGCGGCTGCGACCGCGTCGGGCCTGAGCTGCGCGGACTCCGCCTTGGAGACGTCGACGTAGGGGTGCTCGAACAGCCCGGCGCGGAACTTCACGCGCAGGATCCGCCGCACGGCGTCATCGATGCGCGCCCTCGAGATGCGGCCCTGGCCGACCAGCTGCTTTCCGAAGTCGCGGATGTTCGTGCTCACCATCTCCGAGTCCGTGCCGGCATTGAGCGCGAGCGCGGCGGCGTCGGGGCCATCCTCCGCGACGCCGTGGCCGCACGGGCCGGTGTCGGGATTCACGGGCGGGCACGCCCGCAGCTCCGCCACGGCGGTGTAGTCGCTCTCGATGAAGCCGTCGAAGCCCCATTCCTTCTTGAGCACGTTGGTCTCGAGCTGCTTGTTGGCGCAGCCCGGGACGCCGCTGATCGCGTTGAACGAGCACATCGCGGTGTCCGCGCCGGCGTCGACCGCCGCCTTGAACGGCGGCAGGTAGAGGTTGCGCAGCCGCTGCTCGGACATGTCGGTCGTGTTGTAATCGCGGCCGCCCTCGGGCTGGCCGTAGGCGGCGTAGTGCTTGACGCTCGTGACGACCTTGTCGGGCGCGGCGTAGTTGTTGCCCTGCGCAGCCTTCACGCGCGCGGCCGCGAAGACCGAGTTGAGGTAGGGATCCTCGCCGCCGGCCTCGGAGATGCGGCCCCAGCGCGGTTCGTGGGAGACGTCGACCATCGGGCTGTAGATCTGCTTGATCCCGACGGCGGCCGACTCGCGCGCGCCGAACTTGTGGTCCGCCGTGGCGACGCTGGGATCGAAGGAGCTCGCGGCGCCGAGCGGGATCGGGAAGACCGTGCGGTAGCCGTGGATCGTGTCGTAGGCGAACAGGATCGGGATGTGCAGGCGCGAGTGGTCGACCGCCTCGTGCTGGAACTTGTTGATCAGCACCGGGTCGGTGAGGCTGAAGACGCCGCCGACGGGCTTGTTGGCCTCTTCGGGGTGATCCTTGATCTGGCCGTCGGAGAGCAGCTGGATCTGATTCAGCTTCTCGTCGAGCGTCATCTTCGAGAGCAGCGCGTTGACTCGCCGCTCGACGCCGCGGTCGGCGGCTCCTCGGCTCGGTGCGAGCGCCGCCTCGTCACTCGACTGCGTCGCGGCGACGACGCCCCCGGCGACCGCCGCGCTCGCTACGACGGCGGCCAGCCCGGCCAGAGCCCTACCCCTGCGCGTGCTCACGGTTCTCCCCCTATAGACCAGGCACCCGCGTACCCCGCCTGAGGCCGATCGAACCTCTTAGTGCAGGGGGCAGACGAGGCGCAGGCCGTCCCCCGGGGACGCGTGCGTCGCCGCTGTCGCCTGGTACGCGGCGCCGCCGGACGCGACGACCGCGAGCAGCAGCGCGAGGAGCGCGTGGAGGCGCGTGCGCATGCTCGGAGAATGGCAGAATGCCGCCGATGAGCGAGGACGAACGCATCACCCGCGGCATGAAGAGCCAGCTCGCCGACCGCCGCATGGCGCTCGCGCGCGACGACCGCGGGCTCGGCTGGAAGCTCGGCTTCGGCACCCCGGGCGCGATGAAGAAGCTCGGGATCGACGCGCCGCTGGTGGGCTATCTGCTCCAATCCGCGCGGCTGGAGTCGGGGGCCGTCGTCGACATCTCGCACTGGGGCAACCCGCGGCTCGAGCCCGAGATCGTCGCCCGCGTGGGCGAGGACGGCGAGATCGCCGCCCTCGGCGCGGCGATCGAGCTGGCCGACCCGGACCCAGGCGCGTCGGACCCCGAGACGATCCTCGAGGCCGACATCTACCAGCGCCACGTGCTGCTCGGGCCGGTCACGCCGGGCGCAGACGTGGCCGGCGTCTCGCTGCGGGTCTCCGTCAACGGCGAGGAGACGGCCGCGGCCGACGACGTCACCGAGGCGACGGGCGAGCTCGACGGCCTGGTCCGCCACGTCGCCGAGACGCTCAAGGCCGCCGGCGAGTCCCTCGAGCGGGGCGACATGGTGATCTGCGGCTCGATCGTGCCCGCGCTCGAGATCGCGCCCGGTGACGAGGTCGAGGTCCGCCTCGAGCCGCTCGGCACCCTCGCCGTCTCCTTCGAGTGAGCGGCCGCCACCTCGACCGCATCCGTCCGCGACGCGGGCGCGGATGCGGATGCGGGTCCATCCGGCCGTCGACTTCCGCTAGACCCTGTGGAGGTCGGTTCGGTCCGGCCTGGGCGGTAGATCGGTCGACACCCCCGCGCAGAGGTGTGCGGGGACTGGGCGGCAGGAATGGGCCTGTCGCCGACACCCCAGCTCTGGGGAGGTGCCGACCATGCAGCA
>JBBQLH010000135.1:0-7286 GCA_038327685.1 Solirubrobacterales bacterium | reverse complement strand
TCCTCGGTTCCCTGAGATGCCCCTTCCGCTCCTGACCGAGCGGCTCGAGATACGGGCGTTCGAGCCGAGCGACCTCGAGGCGCTCCACGCGGTCTACGGCGATCCCGAGGTCACGCGCTTCATACCGCCCTATCCAACCATCGAGCACACGCGCCGCGCGCTCGATGTCCACGTGCGCGAGGCGCGGGCCGGGAATCCGGCGTTCTGGGCGCTGATCGAGCGGGCTTGTGGAGAGCTGATCGGCGACGCGGGCGTTGGCCTGATCGAGGGGAGGGGCCCCGAGCTCGAGCTCGGCTACACCCTCGGGTCGCGCTCGTGCGGTCCGGTCACGACGCATCGATCCACGTGCTCGAGCAGATCGGCATGGAGCGCGCGGGGACGCGCCACGCCTACGGCGCCGAGCACCTGGTCTACTGCACCGTGAGCTTGCCCTCCATGCCGGCGGCCCTGTGGCCGTCGACGGGGCAGTAGAAGTCGTACGTGCCGGGCTTCAGGTCGGCCGAGGCGGTGGAGGTGCCGCCCTTCTGGACGGTCTTGCCGTCGACGTCGACGCCGTTGCCCTCGATCGCGACCGCGTGCGGGATGCCCGACGGGTTGGCCATCGACAGGGTCACCTTGCCGGCCTTCGCGGTCAGCTTGGTCTTGTCGAACTTCAGGGCGCTCGCATCGGCCGAGAGCTTGACGGTCTGGCCGCCCCCGCCCGAGCTGGCCGGCGTATCCGTCGCCGCCGGGGTGCTCGTGCTCTTCGCGGCGCTCTCCTTGTTGCTACTGCCACAACCGGCCACCGCGAGCACTGCAACGGCCGCGATCAGTGTCAGCCACCTCATGGGCTCTCCTTTGGTCATCTAGAACAGGCGCCCGGTGAGGACGTCCCTGGTGTGTCCACGCTCATCTCGATAGACGACGCGAAGGCTGTCGTATTCCCCGACGCGCGCGGCGGTCGTCAGGCGCGCCTCGACCGACCCGTCGGCGTCGGCCCGGAACGTGCCGGCGCTGACGCTCCAGCCGCGCTTCTCGCACAGCATCTCGTAGACGCGCCCCGACCCGGCGGGCAGGCCGCTCGCCCACAGATGCACCCCGGTGCCGCCCTGGACGCGGGAGAGCGCGACGCGCGCGCGGATGCGGGCGCCGGCCGGCGCGCCCGATCCGGCCTGCAGCGGGAGCACGAACGCGCGCGGCCCGGCGGGCGCGGCCGGCTCGTCGTTGAGCACGGCCATCGTCCCGACCGAGAGCGCCGCCGCGACCAGCGCGCTGACGACCGCGACCCGCGGGCGCGTCCAGGCCAGCCGCGGCAGCCGGCGGCGCGAGCGCTCCGCGGGGCCGCCGTCGCGGTCGCGGGCGAAGCGGTCGAGCAGCGCCTCCTCGAAGGCCGGCGACAGCGGCTCGTCTGGCGCGTCGAGCGGCGCGGCGAGGTCGAGCAGCGCCGGCAGCCCGGCGAGCGACGCGTGCTCGGCCGAGCAGGCCGCGCAGCCCGGCAGGTGCTCGCGCACCGCCTCGGCCTCCTCGGGCTCGAGCGCCTCGAGCACGTAGCCGCCCAGCAGCGGGCGCAGCTCGTCGCAGGTCTGCAGCGGGCTCACCGGATCCCCATCTCCTCGAGCACGAGCCGCAGCGCCCGCAACGCGTACCAGGTGCGGCTCTTGACCGTCCCGACCGGCAGGTGGGTGCGCTCGGCGATCTCGCGCATCGTGAGGCCCTGAAGGTGTGCCAGCCGGATCATCTGGCGGTGGTCGGTGCTGAGCCGCTCCAGCGCGGTCGCCACCTGCCAGCCGAGCATCGCCTGCTCGATCGACTCCCCCACGGGCTCCTGGCTCGGCGACGGCTCGTGCAGCGCGAGGCTCGGCCGCACGGACGCGCGCCGGCGCAGGTCGATGATCGCGTGGCGCGCGATCTGGTAGAGCCAGGTGCGCACGCTCGCGCGCGCCGGGTCGTAGCGCTCGGCATGACGCCAGGCGCGGGTGAAGACCTCCTGGACGAGCTCCTCGGCCGCTCCCCGTTCGCCGAGGGCGTTGAAGGCGAAGCCGAACAGCTCGCCCGAATACGCCCGGTAGAGCGCCCGCAGGGCATCTCCCGATTCGTCCGTGGTGAGTCGCTCGATGAGCTGGGCATCAGTCGCCATTCGACCCCCGGGTATACGCGATCCCCCTGCGCCGGGTTCGCCGAGCGCGCTATTTCCAGCTCGCGGACCAGTCGAGTGCGACGCTCTGGTTGCCCGGGCCGGGCCCGAGATGGCGGAGCTCGAACGCGATCCGCAGCGTGTCGCGCGGCCGGCCCCACTCGTCCGTCGTCCCCTGCGGATTGCCGTGGATGGGGGTCACGCTCGTGGCGAGGCTCGCGTCCGGGCACGGGTTGGGCGTGCCGGCCGTCGGGTCGGCGGCGTAGGACGGGATGGAGATCTCGACGGCGCCGCTGCGCGTGATCGCTCCCGGCCCAGGACAGTCGATCGTCACCTTTGAGTTGTCGGCATTGCGCAGCGCCTTCGTGCCGTGCCCGCCGACGATGCGGGTCTTGCTCGCGAAGGCGGAGCCGCCACGGTCGTCCCTGACGCCGAGGGTGATCGTGTAGATGCCCGGCGCGCCGTACCAGCGACTCAGCTGCCTGCCCGTCCCGATCGGGTGCGGCGGTTTGCCGTCGGACCACACGAAGCTCGTGATGGTGCCGTCGGGGTCGCGCGAGCCCGTCGCCTCGAAGGCCAGGGTCTGGCCCGCCTTGAAGGCGGCAGCCGGGGGCAGCCGACGTAGATCCGCGCGCCGAGCCCGAACGCCCACGGGAAGCGCAGCAAGCGCCCGTCGCGCACGACCACCGGGTCGCTGCCCACGCGCTGGGAGCGCACCCGGGCGCGGCGGTCGTCGCCGCGCGTCAGCAGGATGCCGCGGAGGCCGGGCTTGCGACGGAGCAGGATCTCGCCCACCGCGCGCTTCAGCGCGCCGCTGCCCGCGCGCCGCTCGAAGTCGCC
Organism: Solirubrobacterales bacterium; assembly: GCA_038327685.1. Taxonomy (GTDB): domain Bacteria; phylum Actinomycetota; class Thermoleophilia; order Solirubrobacterales; family Solirubrobacteraceae; genus DASQFQ01. Next base: position 4,333 of record JBBQLH010000135.1, on the reverse strand, counting down.
GCGCAGGCGGACGTCGACCGCGAGCCCGGCGGTGTCGCGGCGCGCCGTCACCCGCGCGATGTCGAGCGCCGCCCGCCCGCGGGTGGAGAGCTGTGCGCCGCCGCGGACGTCGCCCGCCGGGTCGCGCTTGGCGACCTGCGCCGCGCCGGCGGCCGGAGCCGCCCATGCCATCGCCAGCAGCATCGCGGCTGCACACAGTTTCATGGAGTGACGTTCCCCTCGTGCCCCGCGGCGTCAACGCGGGCCAGACGCTCGAGCAGCCCCGGCTCCGGGCGGCCCGAGTGGCGCTCGCCGTCGGCGAACAGCGTCGGCGTGGTCGCCACCCCGGCGCGCACGCCGGCGCGGAAGTCGTCGGCGATCCGCCGCTCGACCGCCTCCGAGCGCCGGTCGGCGTCGAAGCGCGCGACGTCGAGTCCGAGCCGCTCGGCGCGCTGCCACAGATGCGGGTCCTCGAGGCGCCCCTGGTCGGCGAACAGCGCGTCGTGCATCGCCCAGAACGCCCCCTGCGCCGCCGCCGCCTCGGCCGCCGCGGCCGCCGCCCGGGCGCGCGGGTGGCTCGAGCGCACGGGGAAGTGGCGGAACGCGACCCGCAGGGCCAGCCCTTGCAGGCGCTCCTCGAGCGCCGCGCAGAACGGGCACTCGAAGTCCGCGTAGACGACGACCAGCCGCGCCTCTTCCGGGCCCCGCACATGATCGGCGGGGCCGACGGGCGGCAGCGGTGCCGAGCCGAGCCCGCTCAGACCGCGGCCGCCTCGAGCGCGTCGAAGATCAGGTTCGCGCCCGGCAGCTCGGCGGGCGTCGCCGCCTCGTAGCTCCACTCCACGATCGCGTCGGGGCCGATCAGCACGAGCGCGCGCTGCGGGAAGCCGCCGGGGTGCAGCACGCCGAAGGCGCGGCAGGCCGCGCCCTTGGGCTCGAAGTCCGAGAGCTGCGCGATCTCGATGCCCAGCTGCTGGCGGAACGCCTCCTGCGCGAACACGGCATCGCACGAGACGCCGTAGACCGTCACCCCGTGGGCGGCGAAGTCGCCGAGCAGCTCGTTGTAGATGCTCAGCTGCTCGGTGCAGACCGAGGAGAACGCGAACGGATAGAAGACGAGCAGGGTCCGCTTGCCCTCGAGGTCGGCGCGCGTGAAGGGCTCGTCGTCGTGACGATCGAGCGAGAATTCGGGGGCGGGCTGCCGGGCCGCGACGACGGCCATCGGGGATCGCTAGCGGCGCAGGCCGAGCTCGCGGATCAGCGAGCGGTAGCGCTCGAGATCCTTCTTCTGGAGGTAGTTCAGGAACCTCCGGCGCCGGCCGACCAGCATGAGCAGGCCACGGCGCGAATGGTGGTCATGCTTGTGGGTGCGAAGGTGCTCGGTCAGGTCGTTGATGCGGCGCGTCAGCAGGGCGATCTGGACCTCGGTGGCGCCGGTGTCCTGCGCGTCCTTGCCGAAGCGCTCGACGACCTCGAGCTTGTCTTCTTGCGTCAGGGTCATGTACGGCGGGGCAGGCTAGCAGAGAGGTTCTCGGCCCCCCGGACGGCGTTGCGACCCGCGTTCTTGGCGGCGTAGAGCGCGATGTCGGCCCGCTTGACGAGCGCGTCGGCGTCCTCTTCGCCGTCCCAGGCCGCCCACCCGATGCTCACGGTGACGGCCAGCTCCAGATCGTCCATCCGCGTCCGCACCGACTCGACGCTCGCGCGCAAGCTCTCGGCCACGACCCCGACGGCGCTCGGAGCGGCGTCGGGCAGCAGCGCCAGGAACTCCTCGCCGCCGAGCCGCCCGAGCTCGTCCTCGGCGCGCAGCCGGTCGCGCAGCGCCATCGTGGTCGCCACGAGCGCCGCGTCGCCGGCGTCGTGGCCGTAGGCGTCGTTGAGGAGCTTGAAGTGGTCGATGTCGATCATCGCCACCGACAGCGGGCGCCCGTGGCGGCGCGCGCCGCTGATCAGGCCGGCCAGGCGAGTGAGGACGTAGCGGCGGTTGAAGAGCCCCGTCAGCGGGTCCTCGTGGAGCATCGTCTCGAACCGGCGGCCCTGGCCGACGAGCTCCTCCTGGAGGGTCCTGGTGCGAGCGGCGGCGCGCACGCGCGCGACCAGCTCGGCCGGGATGACCGGCTCGATCAGCAGGTCGAGGGCGCCGCGGCGCAGGCTGTCCTCGGCGTCGGCGACCGGCAGCTCCTCGTCGGCGATGACCACGACCGCGGTCGTGTAGGCATACGGGTCGGACTCGAGCTCGTCGAGCAGCGAGCGGCCGTTGACCCGCGCGAAGGAGCGCTCGATCAGCGCCACCTCGGGCGCGCCGACGCGGCACGCGGAAAGCGCCTCCTCCGCGCTCGACGCCTCCTCGACCTGGTAGCCGGAGTGTTCGAGCGGAAGTCGGAGCTCACGCCGTGCGGCGGGATCTGAATGCGCGACAACGATCTGCAAGGTCACGCTCAGTGATACCCCACAATCCGTCCAGAAAGCGCGACGCGGGACGAATGTACGGTTTGGCCGACCGGCGCTCAGGCCGCGATCGCCCGGGCGTCCTCGACGTCGCGGTGCATCTGCTCCACGAGCCCGTCGACCGTGTCGAAGCGGCGCTCGCCGCGCAGCCGGGCCAGGAAGGCGATCCGCAGCTCGCGGTCGTAGAGGTCGCCGTTGAAGTCGAGCAGGAAGGCCTCGACGAGCACGCCGCGCCCCGTCACGAAGGTCGGGCGCACCCCGACGTTGGTGGCGGCCGGCCACCAGCGCCACTCGCTGCCGTCCTCGAACGCCGCGCGGCAGGCGTAGACGCCGTTGCCGGGATAGACGAGCGCGTTGTCGGGCACGAGGTTGGCGGTCGGATAGCCGAGCTCGCGCCCGCGCTCGTCGCCGTGGACGACCGTGCCGCGGAGCTGGAACGGCGAGCCGAGGAAGCGGTTGGCCCGCTCGAGGTTGCCCGACACCACGAGACCGCGGACGTGCGTCGAGGAGACGATCTCGCCGTCGAGCTCGACGAGCGGGACGACGCGGGCCTCGAAGGCGTCCTGCCGGCGCAGCAGGTCGGCGTCGCCGGTGGCCTTGTGGCCGAAGCGGAAGTTCTCGCCGACCGAGACGCGCTCCGCCTGGAGCTGCTCGACCAGCACCGAGTCGATGAACTCCTGGGGCCCCTGCGCCGCGAACGAGCGGTCGAACGGGATCACGACGAGCTCGCGCACGCCCAGGCCGGCGATCAGGTCGGCCTTGATGTCGAGCGAGGTGAGGAGCTTCGGCGCGGCGTCGGGCGCCACGACCGCGCGCGGGTGCGGCTCGAAGGTCAGGACCGTGTCGGCGCCGTCGATCACCTCGCGGTGCCCGAGGTGCACGCCGTCGAACTCGCCGACCGCGACGTGACGCGGGCGCGGTTGCGCGTCGGGGAGCCAGGTCACCTTCATGAGGAGCGAAACCCTACGACGGGCTTGAGGAGCCCGTCCGGTCGCGGCTCGGCGAGCGCGATCAGGCCTTCCTCGTCGAGCAGCCGCACGATGCCCTCTCCCTCGCCGGGCACGGCCACGCCATGCGAGGCGTGGCGGGCCTCCGCGCCCGCCAGCGACACCGCCGGCAGGAAGTCGAGCGCGTCCACCAGCCCGACGATCCGCTCCGGGTCGGCGGCGGCGACGTCGAAGGCCCCGATCGCCGTGCGCCGCAGCTCGAGGCAGTAGGCGTCGCCGAGGTCGGCGATCAGCGAGCGCACGTAGGTCCCCGATCCGCACTCGATGACGAACGTCGCGCGGTCCTCCTGCCGACCGGTGAGCTCGAAGCGCGTGACCTCGACCTCGCGCTCGGCCAGCTCGACCGTCTCGCCGGCCCGCGCCATGGCGTAGGCGCGCCGGCCACCGACCTTGACGGCGGAGTACGCCGGCGGGCGCTGGAGGATGCGGCCGGTCGGCAGCGCGAACGGCTCGGCGGGCGCCCGCCCCGGGGCGAGCTCGCCGTCGCGGTCGCCGGTCGTCGAGGTCCACCCGAGACGGGCAGTGGTCTCGTAGCGCTTGGGCAGCGCCATCAGGAACCGCTGGACACGCGTCGCCCGCCCGACCAGGACGAGCAGCAGCCCGGTCGCGAACGGGTCCAGCGTGCCCGCATGGCCGACCTTGACGCCCCGCCCGAGGCGCCGCCGCACGCTCGCCACGACGTCATGGGACGTGATCCCAGCCGGCTTGTCGAAGAGGATGACCCCGTCGGGTGTCAGGACAGCTGCTCGGCGAGGCCTGCGCGCAGGAACTCGACGAGCTCCGGGAACTCCATCGACGTCGAGAAGCCCGCGGCGCGGCGGTGCCCGCCGCCACCCTGGGCGCGCGCGATCGCCGAGACGTCGACGCGGTCGTCGGTCGCGCGCAGTGAGACCTTGCGC
>JBBQLH010000134.1:0-7345 GCA_038327685.1 Solirubrobacterales bacterium | reverse complement strand
GCGCGACGTCGCCGTCGGCGTTCTTCTCGACGATCTCATGCGCGATGCGCACGAGCGTGCGGCGGATGTCGTCCTCGTCGAGGACGACCTTCTCCTGGGTCATTCGCGTCCTTCCTGGCCTCTCTGGACCGGGTTAAAGGGCCTCCGGTCGCCGACAGTAGCAGCGGACTTGGACGGCATAGGTCGGTTTCGCGCAATGTCCCCGAGCAGCGCCTCGCCGACGCCTGATAGTTGTCAAGCGGAACCGTCGTATGTGACGAACTGCGCAATGAGCAGTGACGGAACGATTGCGGCGCCCCTTTCTGGCGTCCTGAGGCGCCAACGTAGACCGGGTGTGCGATGTTGAGTCGCATAGTCAGACCCAACTCCGCACACCCGACACGGAACTAGCCGAATTGGCGGCGAGGCAGCACGGCGTGGTGGCGCACGCACAGATCCGGGGCGGCGCACCTCAAGCCTTACGCCCGAACAGGGCGCGACAGCACCCGCTCACACCTCGAAGACGACTTCACCAAAGCCTTCGAGCAAGACCGCGACCGCGACGCCGACCTCCTCAATGCGGGGTCCTCCACGCTCCGGATCACCGACCAACGCCTCAAGCAGCACGCCTCCAGGAGGCACAGCGGCTCCGCGTCATCCTGCGCAGCCGGAGCCGCTAGCCGACGGCGCTCGCGACGGCCTCGATGCGCTCCGCGGCCCGCTCCGTCCCGCCGTGGGTCTGCAGGCGGGCCGAGACCGCGCCGAGGCGCTCGCGCATCGCCGCGTCGGCGACGACGCCGTCGACCGCCGCGAGCAGCTGCTCGGGCGTGTGGCCGTAGGTGTCGAGTCGCCGCCCGAAGCCCGTCTCCTGGACGCGCTGGGCGTTGTCGTACTGGTCCCAGAACAGCGGCAGCACGACCATCGGCCGCCCGAAGTGCAGGCACTCCGTGACCGTGTTGTTGCCGCCGTGGGTGATCACGGCGTCGACCTGCGGGAGGATCGAGGTCTGGGGTAGGAACTCCTCGCCCACCATCGTGTCCGGCAGCCGCAGCAGCTCGTGCTGCGGGCCCTTGGAGACGATCACGCGGTACGGCGCTTCGGCGAGCGCGTCGACGAGCCGCTGCATCAGCTCGACGTCGGCCGAGCCGAGCGAGCCGAGCGAGAGGTAGACGAGCGGGGCCTCGCGCTCGGCCAGCATCGGCGGCAGCTCCCACGGCGCGTCGGTCGCGCGCACGCTCGACTGGAGGTTGTGCCAGGTCTCGCCGAGCGGCCGGGCGCGCGCGTAGTCGGCCTCGTCCGGATACAGCGTGAGGTTCAGCCACGGCGACTCGTACATGAACTCGAGGTCGGGCAGCGGGCCGGCGCCGCGCTCCTCACAGAGGGCGGAGAAGGCCGCGTGCATGTCGCCATGGCTGCGCCGGTACTCGTCCCAGTAGGCGTCCCACTGCGAGCGGTCCTGCGCCGGGTAGCCGGAGAACGGCGGCGGGACGGCGGGGTCGCGGACCTCGGTCGGGTTGCAGGAGACGATGCGGACCCACGGCCGCCCGCAGGCCGGCAGCGCGGGGAACGCGACGACGTTGTCCTCGACGATCACATCGGGCTCGACCTCGTCGATGATCTCGCGCAGGCGGTCGTCGACGTAGGCGGCGCCGTCGATCAGCGCCTGGAAGGTCGGCGCGATGAACTCGCCGAGCTGCTCGATCGTCGGCTGGCGGAACACCGGCGCGGTCTCGCGGATGAAGTCCTTCCAGAACTGGCCGGGCACCTCGGGCGTCGCGGGCGGCGGCGCGAGGCGCATCAGGCGCTCCTCGAAGCCCTGGGCCTCGAGCGCCCCGGCGAAGGACTCCTCGACGATGAAGACGACGCGGTGCCCGCGCCGGCGCAGGACGTCGCCGATCCCGACGCAGTTGTTGGTCGGCCCGTAGGCCCCCTCGGGAAAGAACGCGATCGTGCTCATGACGGTGCCGGAGCATCCTCCTTCACGAGATGCGGCTCACCGCGCTCGGGGAAGGGAACCTCGATCGCATCGAAGTCGCGCGGGACGATCGTGTCCGGGAACACCGCGCGCGCCTCGTCGCGGATGTCGCGCGGGAAGTAGCGCGTGGAGAGGTGCGTGAGCGCGAGCAGTCGCACCTCGGCGGCGGTGGCGATCTCGGCCGCCTGGCGCGCGGTCGAGTGGCCCGTCTCGCGCGCGCGGGCGAGCTCGTCGTCGAGGAACGTTGCCTCGTGCACGAGCAGGTCGGCGCGGTGCGCGAAGACCTCGGTCGCCTGGCAGGGCGCCGTGTCGCCGGAGATCACGATCCGCCGCCCGGGGCGGGGCTCCCCCACGACCTGCTCCGGGCGCACGCCGCCGACGGTCTCGCCGTGCTGGAGGCGGCCGAAGTCCGGCCCGGGCGCGACCCCGAGCCGCTCGGCCTCTTCGGCGTCGAAGCGGCCCGGGCGGTCGTGCTCGGCGAAGGCGTAGCCGTAGGCGCGCACGCGGTGGTCGACCGGGAACGGGGAGATGACGTAGCCGTCGAAGGCGACCTCCTCGTGCGGGTCGAGCTCCTCGAGCCCGAGCGGGTAGGTGACCCGCCCCCAGGCCGGGCGCATCGCGTCGAGCAGCGCCTTGAGGCCGGGCGGGCCGTAGATCGTCAGCGGCCGCTCGCGCCCGCGCAGGTCGAACGTCTTGAGCGTCCCGAGGATCCCGAGCCAGTGGTCGAGGTGGTAGTGGGTGATGAAGATCGCGTCGAGCTCGGGCAGGCCGACGGAGCGCATCAGCTGCTGCTGGGTCCCCTCGCCGCAGTCGAACAGCAGCCGGTCGCCGCCCGCGCGCAGCAGCAGCGCGGGCAGGCCGCGCCGCGCGGTCGGCACGGAGCCCGCGGTGCCGGCGAAGAAGAGCGACAGGTCCATGGCCTCGCCGAGCCTAGAAGGAGATCAGCTCGAAGCGCACGCGGCCGCCCTCGATCGTCGCGATCCCCATCGTGTGCGTCGGCGCCTGCCGGCGCTCGGTCGGCGAGCCCGGGTTGAAGATCTGAAAGCCGTCCGCGGCCTGCTCGTGCAGCGGCAGGTGCGAGTGGCCGAAGACGACCGCGTCGGCGTCCTTGAAGCGCGCGCGCATCCGCGCCAGCCGCCCGGTCCGCTGGCCGGCGTCGTGGATCATCGCGATCCGCGCGCCTGCCGCGTCGACGACGCGGGCCGTGGGCAGCATGCGGCACAGCACGTCATCGTCGACGTTGCCGTGAATCCCGTGCACCGGCGGCCCGAGCGCCTCGAGCATCCGCAGCACCTCGAGCCGCATGAGGTCGCCGGCGTGCAGGATCGCGTCGGCGCCTCGCAGCTCGGCCAGGCAGGCCGCCGGCAGGGCGCGGTTGCCGCGGGGCATGTGGGTGTCGGAGATGATCGCGAGGCGCATACCCCAACGCTAAGCTCCCGGCAGCCCCAGCGCCCGTAGCTCAGTGGATAGAGCGCTGCCCTCCGGAGGCAGAAGTCGCAGGTTCGAATCCTGCCGGGCGCGTGCGGTTCCGTCCGGTTACCGCCGTAGCGTCGCGCAGCATGGCCGTCCTCAGCATGTGCCCTAGCTGTGGATCGCATCTCCTCCAGCCGCTCCGGTGGGAGCCGCACGGCGAGGACGAGGTGATCGTCGACCTGCGGTGCCCCGAGTGCCTCGCCTGGATGCAGGCAACCTTCTCCAAGGCCGACATGAAGGAGCTCGACCGCCTCCAGACGGCCGGCCGCGAGGAGATCCAGTGTGCCTACGAGGACCAGGTCGCCGAGGCGATGGAGACGCTCATCGCCTGCCTCCAGGCCGCGCTCGCGCTCGACCTCGTGGGGCCTGACGACTTCGCGCCGCGCCCGCTGCGCCGCCTGCCGCGCGCCGCTTAGCTCAGCGCGATCTCCCCGATCGCGAGCCCGGCGGGCTCTGGATGGCCGCGCGTGTGCGCGACCTCGAGCTCGACGGTGAGCGGCGAGCGCGCGTCGAGCTCGACGTCGGCCACGGCCGCGACCCCGATCGGGCGTGGCTCCAGGACGTGCGCGACGTGCCGCCCCTGCACCGTCAAGCGGAGTGAGCGGACCGCATCGTCGTCGCAGGCGGACACGATCGCGAGCGCGAGCCGAGCGGCGCCCGCGAGCCGCACCGGCAACCGCACGTCCGAGCGCAGGCCGGGGCCGGTCCACCGGTGCCAGCCCGCCTCGGCGGTGTGAACCCGGGCGTGCCAGCCCGTCCCGCACAGCGGCTGCTCCATCGTCTGGCGGTAGGGGAGTGCGCCCGGCGCCTCCTCCGGCAGCGCCGGGAGGGTCGTCAGCGCGCGGTCGAGCGCATCACCGGCCCGCTCGTGGAGCGCGACGTCGAGCGGGCTGCGGCTGCGAGCGGCCGCCGCCTCGCGCTCCGGCGCCGCGATCCCGGGCGGCCCGACGTTGATGCGCGGGACTGGCGGCAGCCGCCGCCCGAGCAGGCGGCCGAGCGCCTCGACGAAGTCGTCGATGCGCTCCACGGTCCCCGCCAGCCCGCACCGCTCGAGCGTCCGGCAAGCGCTGCAGGCGAGGTCGGCATGGTGCAGGGCGAGCACGTCGGGCGGCGCCGGCAGCGCGGCGCCGGCCGCCGGCTTCCAGCGCGCCTCGCCGGGCGCCGGCGGCACGCCGAGCCAGCACGCCTGGTAGTCCCGCGCGGCCCAGCCGTAGACCGGATGGTCGAGGAAGTCGGCGAACGCGAGCGGCTCCGCCGGCCAGGGCACCGCCCGGTAGTGAGACCACGCGCGCGCCGCGGGCTCGCGGAGGACGGTGACGACCGGAAGGAGCGCGTCCGGCGCGCCCAGCGGAAGGATCCCGTGGTGCCCCGCGATCACCTCGTAGCGCCGCACCGCTTCGGGCGCGTACTCCTCGACATGGCGCTGCGGCGCGACCGCCCCGGCCGGGAAGGCGTCCTCGAGCAGGCGGATCAGCGAGGACCCGGCGGTCTTCGGGATGTGGAGGAAGTAGAGGCCGGGGCTCAGCCGCTCAGCCGCCCGCGACGGCCGGGAGGATCGTGACCTCGTCGGACTCGCCGACCTGGGTGTCGAGGCCGTCGAGGAAGCGGATGTCCTCGCCGCGCAAGTAGACGTTGACGAAGCGACGCAGCCCGCCGTCGGAGTCCGAGATCCGGTCGCGCAGCTCGCCGTGCTCGGCGTAGAGCGCCTCGAGCACCTCGCCGACCGTGCCGCCGGGCGCGTTCGCCTCGGTGGCGCCGCCGGCGGCGTCGCGCAGCTGGGTCGGGAGCTTGACCGTCGCCATCAGGCGATCGCCTGCGTCGCGAACTTCGCGTCGAAGGCGTCGACGCTGGGCTCGATCTCGGCGACCTCGAACGTGTCCCGGACGGCGTCGATCGTCTTCAGGCCGTCGCCCGTGATGCAGAGCACGACGCGCTCGGACGGGTCGATGTCCCCGCGCGCCGCGAGCTTGGCGAGCGTGGCCGTGGTCACGCCGCCCGCGGTCTCGGTGAAGATGCCGGTCGTCTCGGCCAGCAGGCGGATGCCCGCGCGGATCTCGTCGTCGGTGACCGCGTCGACGCCGCCGCCCGTCTTCTGGGCGAGCTCGACGGCGTAGGGGCCGTCGGCGGGGTTGCCGATCGCCAGCGACTTGGCGATCGTGTCGGGCTTGACGGGGCGGCAGACCGACGTGCCGGCCTCGAAGGCCTGGGCGACCGGCGAGCAGCCGGTGGGCTGGGCGCCGTTCATGCGCGGCAGCTCGCCGTCGAGCAGCCCGCACTCGATCCACTCCTCGAACGCGCGCGCGATTTTCGTGAACAGCGAGCCGGAGGCGACCGGCGCGACGACGCGGTCGGGCAGCTGCCAGCCGAGCTGCTCGGCGACCTCGAAGCCCAGCGTCTTCGAGCCCTCGGCGTAGTAGGGCCGCACGTTGACGTTGACGAACGCCCAGTCGGCGCGGTCGCCCGCGAGCTCCGTGCAGAGCCGGTTGACGGCGTCGTAGTTGCCCTTTACCGCGACCACGTTGGCGCCGTAGGCGCCGGTGGCGAGGATCTTGGCCTCCTCGAGGTCGGCCGGGATCAACACGTAGGCGGGCAGCCCGGCGGCGGCGGAGTGCGCCGCCACGGCGTTGGCGAGGTTGCCGGTCGAGGCACACGCGATCGTCCGGAAGCCGAGCTCCTGGGCACGAGCGAGCGCGACGGAGACGACCCGATCCTTGAAGGAGTGCGTGGGGTTGGCCGTCTCGTTCTTGACCCACAGCTCAGCGAGGCCGAGGCGCTCGGCGAGGCGGTCGGCGCGCACGAGCGGCGTCCAGCCCGTCGGCAGCGCGGAGCGCGCGGTGGGTGGGTGGGAGTCAATCGGCAGGAAGTCGGCGTAGCGCCAGAGCGTGTGCGGCCCGGCCTGGATGCGGCGCTTGAGCTCCTCGGCGCTCGAGCCCGGCGGCGAGTAGGCGACCTCGAGCGGACCAAAACAGCGATCGCAGACGTAGCGCGCCTCGAGGGGATAGGTGGTCTGGCACTCCTTGCACTTCAGGGCATCTGCCGGCATGTGGTGAATCCTCCGCCCGGGTGGAGGCGGTGGTGGCGTTGCCGGGGAGCGTGCCCTTCACCGCATCTCCCAGGCCATCGTCTTGGGGCCTGATTGGAATTGCCACCGTTTCCGCCGCGGGCGACGGAGTGGTTGGCGGGGGTTCACAGGGCCAGTCCCTCCCCCCCTCTGGATGCGTACTGCTATGTGATCCACAGCCTACCGTAAGATCTCCCGGACGATGCCGGCGACCGACGATCCGCTCAGTCCGCGCCATGCCGAACCTGCCCAAGCCCAGGATCGGTCGTCGCAGCGCGCGCTCGCGGGCGCAGTCCGCCCCTTCCCCGCCTGAGCGCGAGGAGGCCCGCGCCGAGATCGTCGAGGCGCCCGGGCTGCGCTGGATCAACATCGAGCGCCCGCGGCCGGCCGACCAGGCGTGGCTCGAGGAGCGCTTCGACTTCCACGCGCTCGACTACGAGGACGTCTTCTCGCGCAACCAGCGCCCGAAGGTCGACGAGTACGACGACTACATGTTCATCGTGCTCCACTTCCCGCGCTACGACAAGGCGGTCGCGCGGCTCAACGCCGCCGAGGTCGACATCTTCGTCGGCCCGGACTACCTGATCACGCTCCCCAACGAGCACCTGCAGCCGATCTCCTACCTGTTCGACCGCGTGCGATCGAACGAGGAGCTGCGCGAGAGCCTGTTCTCCAAGGGCGCGGGCTACCTGCTCTACAAGATCGTCGACGACTCCGTCGACGCCTCGTTCCCGATGCTGCGCAAGATGGGCAACAAGCTCGAGCGCATCGAGCAGGACATCTTCGAGGACGAGCAGGCCGAGGTCGTGCGCGACATCTCCAACGTCAAGCAGGAGATCATCAACTTCCGCAAGGTC
>JBBQLH010000133.1:0-7563 GCA_038327685.1 Solirubrobacterales bacterium | reverse complement strand
ATGTACGGCGAGATGTAGCCCTTGTCGAACTGCATGCCCTCGGTGAACTCGAGGTCCATGCCGAACGTCTGGCCCTCCTCGACGTTGACCACGCCGTCCTTGCCGACCTTCTCGATGGCGTCGGCGATGACGTCGCCGATGTCCTCGTCGCCGGCCGAGATCGTCGCCACGCGGGCGATCTGATCCTTGCCGGAGATCTCCTTCGAGATCTCCTGGATGTGGGCCACGACCTGGTCGACGGCCTTCTCGATGCCGCGCTTCAGGGCCAGCGGGTTGGCGCCGGCAGCGACGTTCTTGAGGCCCTGGCGAACGATCGCCTGGGCGAGCACGGTCGCCGTGGTGGTGCCGTCGCCCGCGACGTCGTTGGTCGCCGTGGCGACCTCGCGTACGAGCTGGGCGCCCTGGTTCTGGAAGACGTCCTCGACCTCGATCTCACGAGCGATGGTCACGCCGTCGTTCGTGATGGTCGGGGCGCCGAACTTCTTGTCGAGGACGACGTAGCGCCCCCGGGGGCCAAGGGTGACCTTGACCGCGTTCGCGACGGCGTCGACGCCGGCCTCAAGGGCCTTGCGCGCTTCGACGTCGTACTTCAGTTCCTTGTGTGCCATTTCAGATTTCTCTCAGTTCGTTCGGTGGGCTAGCTCTGGACCAGGGCCAGCACGTCGGACTCGCGGAGGACCAGCAGGTCCTCGCCATCGACCTTGATCTCCGTGCCGCCGTACTTCGAGTAGAGGACCTCGTCGCCCTCGGCGACGTCGAGCGGCGTGCGCTTGCCCGTGTCCTCGTTGACCTTGCCCTCGCCGACAGCGAGGACCTTGCCCTTCTGCGGCTTCTCTTTCGCCGTATCGGGGAGCACGAGGCCGGAGGCCGTCGTCTCCTCCTCCTCGACCGCCTTGACGATCAGTCGATCGTGCAGGGGCTTGAGCTTCATTGAGTGACCTCCACCCAGTGGATCGTTGAGACGAAAACCCAATTGGCACTCTCAGGTGCAGAGTGCCAAGGTGGACACCATCCTAGCGATTTTGGCACTCGACTCGCAAGAGTGCCAACGGGTTCATCGACAATAACGTCCAGCGGGGCTACAGCACGGCGGCCTCCGTGCCGATATGGAGCCACCGGTCATGCGCACAATCGGATACCGCTCCAACGTCCTCTTCATCCTCGCCGCAGCGTTTGGACTTGTCGCTGCGCTCGGACGCCCGTGGTACGGGGCCGCTCCGGTGGCGCACGCCGTTGGGCCCGCCAACATCGGCAAGGTCAACCTCCCCGTCGAGAGCTTCTTCTCGCAGCTCTGGCGCGAGATCTCGGCCGCGGACGGCATCAAGGGCTGGGATGTCTTCACGACCACGGACCGGATCCTCCTCGCCTTGATCGCGATCGCCGCGCTCAGCGCGCTCGCGGCGCTGGTGCCCGGGCTGGAACGCGCTGCGCGGGAGGTGGTGCGCCTCGTCACCCTGGCGATGCTCGGCATCGTCGTCGTCAAGCTCGTCAACACGCCCGAGGCGGCCGGATTCGCCGAGCGCCGTCAGGGCGCCTGGATCGCCCTCGGCGTGACCGGCATCATGGCCTCGTCCGCGTGGACGCTCCACGCCGCCCCGATCGCCCGCCGCACGCAGGGCCGGAGCCTCGTGGAGACGCCGCCGATCGACGCCCCTCCGCGGTCGCACGCGTTCGACTCACCCGAGACGCACACGCCGCCCGTGGACTACTAGCCGCTAGTTCTGAGCGCCGCCGACGCCGCGCAGCCGGTCCTGGAAGTCAGGCGGGTTCTCGATGATCTGCGAGAAGCGGACGACGGTGACGGTGTCCTCCAGCGAGACGGTCTTGCCGTAGATCTGCTCGAGGAAGTGGATGAGCTCCTCCGTGCGGCGGAACTCGGGGTTGTCGTGCTCGATGTCGCGCGGTGAGAGATCCTTGACCCGCTTGACCTCGACGTTGTCGATGACGGCGTGGAAGAGCTTCTCGCGCGGCGAGTACTGGTAGCCGACGGTGACGAGCACCAGCTGGTTCTTCTTGTACTTGTAGGTCTTGTCCCCGAGCCGGATGGTGGCGGTCTTGCGGCCGCGCTTCATCTGGTCGGCGAAGACCGTGGAGTAGAAGTTGAGGACCTGCATGGGGCGACCGGCACCCTACCGGTCGCCGTGGTGTTTCGACAGCGCGCGCTCGATGATCCTCCGCTCGCCCGGAAAGCTGAGCTCGGTGCGCGCTCGCTCGAGCGGCATCCAGTGCGCGTCATCCACCTCATGGTCGTGGTCGGCGGTGTCGCCGGAGACGTAGTCGCAGAGGTAGAAGCCGACGGTCTTGAAGATGCGCCGGCCGTCGCGGCGGTACCAGTACTCGACCTTGCCGAGGCGCTCCACGACGCGGGCCTGCACCCCCGTCTCCTCCCGCACCTCGCGCAGCGCCGTCGCCTCCTCGGTCTCGCCGGCGTGCGCGCCGCCCTTGGGGAGCGTGCGCACCTCGGACCGGCCGGCGGGCGTGATCACGAGCACCTCGCCGTTGCGCACGACCACCCCGCCGTAGGAGCGCTCGCGCTCAGTAGACATAGCCGCGCAGCGCCGCGGGGTCGTGCACAGTGAGCCGGCCACGGCCCTGGGTGATCACCCCGGCGCGCTCGAGCACGGCGAGGAAGCGCGAGGCGGACTCGCGCGACGAGCCGGCGAGCTGCGCCAGCTCGGCCTGGGTCGCCGTCACGAGCACGTCGCTCGGGCCGCCCGCCCCCTCGGCGCGGGCCTGCTCGACGAGCTGGTCGAGCACCGAGGCGACGCGGCTCTGGACGGTCTGGAAGGACTGCCGTGAGAGGCGCTCGTTGGCGGCCCGCAGGCGGCGGCCGAGCGCGATCACGAGCTTGACCGCGATCTCCGGGTGTCGGCGCAGCAGGCTGCGCATCGCCGAACCCGGGATGGCGACGGTGACGAGGGCGTCGAGCGCCTCCAGCGTGGCGGAGCGGCGCTCGTCGTCGAACATCGCCAGCTCGCCGAAGATGTCCCCGGGGCCGAAGTTGGCGAGCGTGATCATGCGGCCGTCGGCGTAGTGGCGGATCGCGCGCGCGTGGCCCGAGCGGACGATGTAACAGGTATCGGAATCGTCGCCCTCGCGGAAGATCACATGCTGCGGCTCGAACGCGCGCGGCACCGCCACCTGGGCGACGCGCGCGAGATCCTCCTCGCCGAGCTCGGCGAACACCGGGACCCGGCCCAGCAGGCCGGCGCTTGAGTCCTCCGCGGGCGGCGGCATCGCCGCGCCAGGCTACACAGCGTCGAGCGCGCGCTCACGCCGCCGCTGGGCGGCCTGGCGCGCGGCGAGCCACACCAGCAGGGCGACGAGCCCGAGCGGGAGCGCCAGCGCGAGGGCGACGAGGAGCACGCCGGCGGTGACCTCGAGGATGCGCGCGGCGTCATCGAGCGCGTCGCCGGGGGTCCAGCCGCCGCCGCTGTCGCCCGCCGCCGCCTTGCGGTCGGCGAGCAGGGTGACCGCGATCGTCGAGCGGCTCGCCCGCGTCTTGACGCGGCTGAGGTCGCGCTTGTAGCCGGCGATCTCGCCGGAGACGAGGCGCAGCCGCGCGCGGATGCTCGCGGTCTGGTTCGTCGTGGTCGCCTTGGCGAGCTGGCGCAGCAGGCTGCGGCGCTCGGTACGGGCGTCCTCGAGGCGCGCGCCGACCGAGACCACCGCGCCCGTGATGTCCTGCGCGTTCTGGGTGCGCTCGCGCACCTTGGCCACGCGGGAGAGCCGGCTCAGCGCGGTCTGCAGCCGCCGCTCGGGCACCCGCAGCTCGAACTGCCCGCTCGAGTTCGAGGAGACGGTCGAGGAGACCACGTAGCCGCCGAGGTCGTCGGTGACGCGCAGGATCTCGGCCGCCGCGCGATCGATCTCGCGCGGGGGCGCCGCCAGCACGAGCTCGGCCGAGCGCTCGACGGAGCGGTGTCCGCGGCCGTCCGCGGGCGGGCTCGACGGGGTCGGAAGGGGGGCGATGGCGGCTTGCGGCGGCGCTGAGGTGGCCGGGGCGGCGGAGTCGCTCGTGGCCGGGCTCGACGGAGCACGCTTGGCTGCGACCGACGGCTCGGAGCCGGTGTCCGGGGGCGCCGCCTGCTCCGCCGACGCGCCCGTGCTGCTGCTCGAGCCGCCACCGGACTGGTTGTCGCCGCCCTTCGGGAGCGTGACAGCGATGCCGACGACGAGCAGCACGGAGGCGGCCACGCCGAGCGCGGGCAGGGTGACGCGCGGCCACTTGATGCCGCGCTTGCGGGCCCTGGCGGCACGCGGGAAGCCCCGCTCCACCCGCGAGTCCAGCGTGCGGGTGAAGGCGGGGTCCGGGGCGAGGCGCTCGTCGCGCAGCGCGACGGCGAGCTCAGCCAGGTCGCCGAGGTCGGGGTCGACCGGATGGCCGGCGAGCGCGTCGTCGAGCGCGGCCAGCTCGCGGGTGAGGGTGTCAGGCGTGCTCATCGATGGCCTTTCGCAGCTTCTGGACGGCGCGGTGCAGGAGGGTGCCGGCGTTGGAGACCGAGACGCCGAGGACGGCGGCCAGCTCGGCGTTGTCGAGGCCGGCATGGAACTTCAGCGCGATCAGCTCCCGCTCGCGCGGGGGCAGGGTGGCGACGGCGGTCCGCAGGGCGGCGCGGCGCAGGGCCGCGTCGGCGGCGTCCTCGGCCGGCGCCGCGTCGACGTCGGCCGGATCGGCGGCGAGCGCGGCACTGCGCTTGCGCCGCCGCAGCTCGTCGAGCGCGGCGTTGCGGGCGATGCCGAACAGCCAGGCACGCTCGCTGCCGCGCGCGGCCTTGTAGGTGCGCTGCCGCCGATAGGCGCGCTCGAACGCGCTGGCGGTCACGTCCTCCGCCGCCGAGCGATCGCCCAGGAGCGTCGCGACATAGGCGTAGACGTCGTCGCGGGCCGCGCGGTACAGCGCCTCGAAGTCGAGGCTGGGCCGGGCGCGGCTGGTGGCGAGAGGTACGGTCAACGTGCTGGTCACGTCAGTACTACGACCGGATGGAGCATCCATCACAGATGGTTCGTGTTGTTTCTCTACGCATGAAGCGTTTGCTCCTCATCTGCCTGCTCCTGCCGGCCATCGGCGCCGCGCCCGCGCGCGCGGCCGACATCAGGCTGTGGGCGACGGTGAACCTCTGCGACACCGCGGCGCATCCGAACGAGATCGGCATCCGCGCGGCCCTGCCGCTGCGGGGCTCGCGCCCGACCCGCCTGCGCTTCCGCGTCCAGTACCGCGACCTCTCCGACGGCCGCTGGCGCTGGGTCCGCGACGCCGACTCGCACTGGCGCAAGGCCGGCCGGGCGAGCGAGGCGGGCTGGAGCTTCGAGGTCGCCGGCGACGGCACGCAGATCCTGCGCGGCGTCGTCGACTACCGCTGGACGCGGCACGGCAAGGTCGTGCGGCACGCCCGTCGCGTGACCGAGGGCGGCCATCGCTCGACCGCCGGCGCGGACCCGGCGGACTTCAGCGCTGCCACCTGCCGCATCAGCTAGGCGAACAGCCGCGGGTCGTTGGTGATGACCGCGTCGGCGCCCATCGCCTCGAGCCGGCGGATCTGATCGGCGTCGTCGACCGTCCAGACGTAGAGCTCGCCGCCGGCGCCGTGGACCGCTTCCACGAGCGCCGGCGTGACGAGCCGGTGGTGCGCCATGACGGCGTCCACCCGCCCCTCGCCGACGTGACCGGCCGCCAGCCCGGGCAGGCGGCGCCGCATGAACGCGAGCGCGGACAGGGCCGGCAGCAGGTACAGGCGTGACTTCGTGTAGTCGCGCCGTGCGCGCGGCACCGACCAGCCGAGGCGCAGCCCCGGCTCGAGCGCGCGGATCGCGACGAGGCTGCGCATGTACTGCGACGAGATGAGCGCCCGATCGATCAGCCCGCTCGCGCGCAGCGCCTCGACGACGCGCTCCTCGTAGCCGGGGAGCTTGAGGTCGACGTCGATCTCGACCGCGCCGAACGCCTCCGAGGCGAGGTGGGCCAGGCCCCGCTCGAGCGACATGGCGTCGGCCGTCAGGTGCTCGTGGTCGTGGGCGAGCACCAGCGGCGTCGTGGCGTCGGCGGGCCAGCGCGCGGGCAGGACGTCGAACTCGATCATGTCGACGCCCGCGGCGAGCGCCGCGTCGAATGACGCGCGGGTGTTGCCGGGCGCGATCAGGTCGGCGCCCTTGTGGCCGACGCGCCGCAGCGGCGCGCCGCGGGTCAGCTCTGGCATCGCGGGCACCAGAATGTCGGCCGGTTGTCGTCCCACTGTCCCTTGGCGCGGATGAGGGACTCCGCGCCGCAGCGCGGGCAGGGCAGCCCCGCCCTGCCGTAGATGCGCTTGTGGCGGTCCTGGTTGCCGTCGCGCGCCGACTGCTGCATCCGCGGGCGGGCGGCGTCGACGATCGCCACCGCCTCGTCGTCGGAGACCTTGCCGGCCGGCCGCCACGGATCGATGCCGGCCTCGAAGCAGGCCTCGACCTTCCACATGTTCCCGATCCCGGCGACGGTGCGCTGCTCGAGCACGGCGTCGCCGATCGGGCGCGTCGGGTCGTCCTCGCGCAGTCGCCGCAGGTAGCGCTCGTAGTCGAACTCCGGGGCGAGGATGTCCGGCCCGAGGCCGGCGAGGCGCCGGTCGAAGCGGGTGCGCGACTCGGTCATCAGCTCGAGCACGGGGCCGTTGAACTGCACGACCTCGGCGCCGCCACGCCGCAGCACGAGCCACGCTGCGCGCGGGGAGCGAGTCCAGCGCTGGCCCGGCGCGAACACGCGCCAGGAGCCCGACATCCGCAGGTGCGAGTGGATCGTCAGGTCGCCCTCGAAGCGCAGGAACAGGTGCTTGCCGTGGGCGTCGACCGAGCGCACCGCGCGCCCCGCGAGGCGCTCCGTCCAGCGGTCGCGGGCGAAGCGCGGGTGGGGCGTCGCGAGCTCGTCGGGGACGTGGCCCTCGAGCACCGGGCGGATGCGGCGGGCGGCGTAATGGATCGTGTCGCCCTCGGGCATGTCATCCAGCGTACGGCGGGCTTCAGTTCGAGGGTTCAAGAGTCGATCAACAGTCCAGATGTCCGTTCGTCGCCCTCGCCTGACCCTGCTCGGCCAGTTCAGCCTGCTCTCGCTGGTGCTGATCGGCGCGCTGGGGCTCGTCTTGGCCACCGTCCTCGAGCACCAGATCGAGCGCCGCGCGCTCGAGAACGCCGAGCAGCTCGCGCAGGTCACCGCGCAGGTCGGCGTCGCGCCCCAGCTCGTCTCGCGCGATCTCACGCGGCCGATGTCGAAGCTGCGCCTGTCGCAGATCGACACCCAGCTGCGCCAGTCCGGCCTCGAGTCGGTCGGGCTCAAGCGCGTGAAGATCTTCAACTCGCGTGCGGAGGTCGTCTACTCCGACGACCGCAGCCTGATCGGCGAGAGCGAGCTCCACTCGGGGCGGGTCCGCGAGGCGCTCGGGGGCGGCCTCCTCTCTAAGCCTCGATCCACCGTTTTGGAGCGGTGTTCTGTCCGATCGGTCGAGTGAAATGACCTCCTGAGCAGGTGAAAAGCGGCTGTATCGGGCAGCTGCGGCCTGCGTCAGGAGGTCACCTGCATGGTGCACGATCTGTCGG
>JBBQLH010000132.1:0-8370 GCA_038327685.1 Solirubrobacterales bacterium | reverse complement strand
GTTGACCAAGCGGATCTGCGGCGCAGCGAGCTGCTCGGCTGCCTCCCGCCGGCGGCGCTCGACACGCTGGCTGAGCGCGCGCGGCGGCGGCGCTACGCCGCGGGGGAGACCGTGTTCGAGGAGGGCGCGCCCGGCGACGCCGTGCACCTCGTGCGCTCGGGGGTGCTCGAGGTGCGCCGCTCGGAGGGCGTCGAGCGCTACGTCCTCGCGCGCCTCGGCCCGGGTCACGCGTTCGGTGAGCTCGCCGTGCTCGACCGCACGCCGCGGACGGCGACGGTGGTCGCCGTCGAGGCGAGCGAGACCGTCGAGATCGGCGCCGAGGACCTCGACGCGGTGCTCGCCGCGCATCCGGAGGCGGTCCGGCGGATGCTCGGCGTCCTGGCGCGGCTGCTGATCGACGAGAAGGAGCTCGTCATCCGCGACAACTGGATGCTCGAGCGGCGCGTCCGAAAGCGCACCCAGGACCTGCGCCACTCCCAGCTCGAGATCGTCCACCGGCTCGGGCAAGTGGCCGAGTTGCACGACCCCGAGACGGGACGCCACATCACGCGCATGAGCCGCGTCTGTGCCCATCTCGGCAAGGTCATCGGCCTGCCGCCGGCCGAGTGCGAGACCCTGCTGCACGCGGCGCCGATGCACGACATCGGCAAGGTCGGGGTGCCCGACTCGATCCTCCACAAGCCGGGGCCGCTCGACGACGGCGAGCGCGACCGCGTGCGCCGGCACACGACGGTGGGCGCGGAGATCCTCGCCGGCAGCCGCTCGTCGATCGTGCGGATGGCGGAGGAGATTGCGCTCACGCACCACGAGCACTGGGACGGCTCGGGCTACCCGCGCGGGTTGCGCGGGACCGAGATCCCGCTCGTGGGAGGAACGGGGTATTCGTGCCGCCGACCCGGCGACGCTCGACGAGCGCGCTGGTGGTTGCTCCGCCGCTGGTGTCCGCGCCGCGGAGTAGTGTGCCTACCGCCCAACCCACCACCCGCATCGGCCGGCAGCCACCGGCTCGCGGCTGGGGCGCTCGGCGGTCCAGGCATTGTCATCGTCGAGGTATCACTGCTCCACTTGTCGCGCGAGGGGCGACGTGGGTCCGCCTCAGGGGGGAGCGACCCGCGCATCGCCGGCGGGAGCGCGTCGCGGCGCGGCCGAGCTGATGCAACTCGGCCTCGATCAGCGCGGGGAGCTGATGGACCTCCGGCAACGCGTCCGGGTCGGCATAGCAGCCGAAGAAGAGCTCCTAGCCTAGCGGTACCGGACACTCTTGAGTTCCGTTATTTATCGGACGGGGCCGTTTTCTGAACCGCTGCTCGCGAGGCGGTTCTGCGACGCCCGGTCGGTCGCTGCGGGGGGCGCTGCTGGCTCTTCGCACGCCCGCGACGGTCAAGCGTAGGCCGGCAGGCCCGAGCGCAGCGGCCGCGAAGCGATGCGCGTGAGGACACGGGTCGGCGGAGCTACCCGGCGCGGCCCAGTAGCGGCGCCTGCAGTCCGCACTGATCGTCAGGACGGCTCGCGCTCAATCCCGCCGTTCATCGGCCGCAGGCCGGGCGTCGAGGCCACGCCTCGCGGTGGGGAGCGGCTAACGCGGCTTGCCGTGCGCCTCGCTCTCGACTTCGGGCGCCTCGCTCTCGACTTCGGGGAGGTCGGGCGTGATGGTGGGCTCGGCGACCGGCGCCGCCGTGGCGACGGGCTTCGGCTGGCGTTCGCGCTTAGCCTTGCGCGGGGCCTTGGGGGTGGGCGTGGCCGCTGAGTGGCGGCGAGCGGACCGCTCGTTGCGTGCCCGCTTGAGCTTCTCCGGGCGCGCGGGGCGGAGCTTCCGCTCGACCTTGCGTTCGCGCTTGAGGCGCTTCGCGTGGAGCTTCTCCTCGCGGCGCGACTTCGACCGCTGCTCCGGCTGCGACTGCAGCCGGTCGATTCCCTGCACCCGCGAGTCGGACCGGTGGGTCCGCCGAGGGGTGCGCCGCCTGCGCGGCCGGGCCTCGGCCCGCTCCTCCTCCACGACTGCGACCGGGACAGCCGCCGCGCTCACCGGCGGTGGCGCCGCGGAACGAACGGGCTCATTCGTCGCCGTCGGGGTTCGCTCGCCGGGGCGGGCGCTCGCGCGGTCGGGCTTAGCGGCCACTCGTATCGCCTCGAGCCCGGCGACGGTGCCGCCGCCCACGAGGGCGACGGCGACGAGCGCCTTCGCGGCAAACGCTCCACCGCCCGCGGCCGCGCCGCCGCCGGCCGCGCCGGAACCGAAGACGGCGCCCAGCACGGCGCCCTTGAGCGCCAACATGGGCGCCACGGGAAGGACGAGGGCCAGGTCGCGGCGCTGTGCCTTGACGTCGTCGCGGAACTCGCGGCAGCCCGCGCACTCGCGCAGGTGCCGGCGCGGCGTCGAGCGTCGCAGCGCGCCGCCGCGGAGGTTCGCAAGCTGCTCGCGGATCTCCGTGCACGGCGTCTCGCGCGCCCGGCGGCTGGCGGCCAGCGAGGTACGGGCCTGGAACACCAGCGCCTTCACCTTCACCCGCGGCACGCCGATCACCACGGCGATCTCCTCGTGCGAGAGCGCGCCGATCTCGGCCAGGACGAGCGCCGCTCGCTGCTCGTCGGGCAGGCCGGCGACGTCGCCGAGCAGGTCGCGCAGGTCCTGGCGGCGCTCGACCTCGGCCGACAGGTTCTCCGTCGCGGGCGGCTCGACCTCGGCCACGGGATACTCGCGCCGCGCCCGCAGGAGGGTGAGGCAGCGGTTGCGCGCGATCGTGTACAGCCAGGGCCGTAGCTGGATCGGTTTCGTGGAGCCGACGAGGTCGCGGAAGGCGGCCATGAAGGTGTGCTGGACGGCGTCCTCGGCCTCCTCGACGGACCCGAGCATGTGGCGGCAGAAGGTGAGGATGCCGCGGTGGTGGCGGTCATAGGCCACTTCGAAGGCGCGCGCTGAGCCGGCGCGGACCTGCTCGACCAGGCGGTCGTCGGAAGCCAGGCGCAGCAGCGCCCCCGAGACGGGAACCGTCTTGGTGCCATCTGACACGGAAACTCGGGGCGGGCGCGAAGGTTGGACAGCCATCACAGGCGGGCCTACCCAATCGCCAGCTTCGTCACGACGGACGGACGTTCGCAACAGCGTCTACGGCGACGGGCCGCGCGTCGTGGACGCTGTGGCCTTCCAGGCGTGTCGCGGCGCACGATCAGCCATCGATCGCGCCGAGGTCGAGCATGGGCAGGCGCGAACCCTGCCATGTCGGCACTCCCAAGATTGCGGTCGGGGCCCAGGCCGCTGCTGGACCCTCAACCCGCGCAGCTGATGCGGCGTGTGCCGACCCTCACATCACCACCGGACCGAGATCCGACCATCCATCGGGCTCGAAGCCCCCTACGCCCATTGACTCCCGTTGTCTGGATCGTCGACCGGCGACGTGTTGCGCATCCGGTCGGCCGCGGCGACGGCCTCGTCGCGCGAGAGGACCTTCAGCTTGCGCAGGATGTTCTTGACGTGCGAGCGGACGGTCTCGATCGAGAGCACCAGCTCGGCGGCGATCTCGTCCGTCGACCGCGTCGCCTTGAGGAGGTCGATGACCTCCCATTCGCGCGCCGTCAGCGGGCTCTTGACCGGGCGCATCCCGTAAGAAACGCCAGCGGCGCTTCGCAGCTGCTCGATCACGCGCTTGGTCAGCCTCCGCGAGATCGCGACCTCCCCCGCGACCACCCCTTTCAGCGTCCGCGGCAGCGCGTTGATGTCGACATCCTTTGACAGGAAGCCGGCCGCTCCGGCGCGCAGCGCCAGTAGGCCGAGCTCGTCGTCCTCGTCGTCAGCCCCGGTCAGCAGGATCACGAGCTGATGAGGGGCCATCTTGAGGATCCGGCGCGTGGCCAAGATGCCGTCCAGCTCGGGCATCACGACGTCCATGATCACGACGTCCGGCCGGTAGTAGAGCGCGAACTCGACGGCCTCGCGACCACTGCGGGCCTCCGCGATGACGAGCACCCCGGACTCCGTGAGGGCATCCTTGATCACCCGCCGCGCAAACGGATCGTCGTCAGCGATCACCGCCCGCAGACGCTCGTCCCGCCCCTTCTCACCTCCTTAGATCCGCCGCCCATCCGTGGCTCCTCGCTTCATCGTTGTCGACCATCCGTGATGAGTCGTAGAGGTGGCTCCCCACACGTCGGAACGCACGTACCCATCGACGGGTTGGAAGGTTCTCCTTCACCTCGGCGGCCCTCGAGCCTCCGCGCGCTCCGCCGCTGCAAGAGGGATGAGCGCTACGAGCGCAACTCCCAATGTGCAGACCAAGCCGTTCTCATATCCGGAGTTGCCCCGCGTCCGCGCGCTGCTGCGCCACGCCTGCGAGCGCCCGGCCGCCGGGCGGCTGCGCGTCGGGCACTCATGGTCGACCCCGCCAGCCGCCAGGGTGCGTCGGCGAGGCCGGTCGAGCGTCGGTGGAAACGTCATGATCGCCGGGCCCAGAGCTGCGAGGCGTTGTCTCCGAAGGCGGTCCGGTCGATGGGATAGCCTCGGCGGGTACGCGGGTCGGTCAGGCCTGGTCTTGTTTGAGCGCGTGGCGGGCTCGCGCGAGGACGGCTTCGCCGGGTTCGCCGGGTGACCAGGCCGAGATTGCGGCGCGGATCGCTGGGCCGGCGAGGAACTCCGCGCGCACGTCCTCGAGGACGGCGGGCGTCAGGCTCTTCTCGCGCGCGGGGACAAGGATCCCCAGTCGCCGTCCGCTCGCGCGGTAGGCGGTGCCGCCGAGGCGTGCTGCCGCGCGACGAGCGCTGCGCGCGGCCTGCTCGATCAGCTCGTCGCCAGCGAGATGACCCCGCTCGGCGTTGACGCGGGGCAGGTCAACCAGTTCGAGGACCACGACGCCGAAGGGCGTGTCGTGCTTCGCCGCTGCGCTGAGGTCCTGCTGGAGCCGCTGGTGGTTGCCCAGCAGGGTGGCGCTGTCGACCGCCGCCGCGACGAGCTCGCCCGCCTCGAGCGGCAGCGCGTCGAGCACCGCCGCCGAGACATCGTCGCGGACCAGGCGCGGCGCCCGCCGGACCTGCTCGACGAACAGCTGTGCGATCTCGGGATCGAACTGGGTGCCGGCGTCGTCGATCAGCGCCTCGCAGGCCTGCTTGGGTGACCACGGCTCGCGGTAGGGCCGTTCGTGCGTCATCGCTCCGTAGGCCTCCAGCACCGCGAGCACGCGCGCCGCGAGCGGGATGTCCTGCCCGCAGAGCCCCGCCGGGTAGCCCGTGCCGTCGAAGCGCTCGTGGTGATAGAGCACAACCGTGGCAGTGTCGTGCAGCGCTGGGGCCTGCATGAGGACGTTGTAGCCCAGCCGCGGGTGCAGCTCGATCAGCGATCGCTCGTCGGCCGTCAGCGGCCCCGCGCGCAGCCGCGGGTACGCGGGCAACGCGAGGTAGCCGACGGCGCGCAGAAGGGTGGCGGTGATGTGTAGGTCCCGCGTGCGGTCGTCGAGCCCGAGCTCCTCGGCCAGCAGGCCCGCATGCACAGCCAGCTCGCCGGTCTCGCGGTGCAGCACAGGGTCCTGCGCGGCGACCGCCTCGGTGAGAACGCGCACGGCGGAGCGGTGCGCGTCGCGCAGCTCGTGCTCTAACCGGCCGTGCTGCAACGCGGCGCCAGCGTGATCACCGAGCGCCAACAGCAGCTCGTCGCCGACCTCCTCAAAGCCCCCGGCGCGGTTGGCGCAGACGATCACCCCATGGAAGCGATCGCGCAGATAGAGGGGAATGGCGACGAGCGTGTCGATCTCCCCGTCAGCGGCCGTGGCCTCCGAGGCGCCCGGACGCCGCGGGTCATCCTCACGCAGAATCTCGTCGCGCGCGAGGACCGCGCGAGCGAAGCGCTGCGCGACGGCGCTATGCGACGGATCGTGCTCAAAGCCATGGGACAGCACCACGTCGAGGGAGCCGTCGCCGTCGTCGTCCGCGCGGGAGATCAGCAGCCCCCTCTCGGCTTCCACGAGCTGGATCGCCGCGGCGAGGATCAGCGCCTCCACGTCCCCGCCCTCCCCGAGCATCCCGTGCGTCGCCTGCATCCGCTGGATCTGCCCGCGCAGCTCACGGCTCCATTCCCGCTCGGCCTGCCAGGACCGCCGCAGGCGCTGGAGCAACTGCGCCTCCTGCTCGCGCTGGCCCTCGAGCCCGCGCACGTGACGCTCGAGCCGCTCCCGGTCAGCCCGCTGCCTGTCGCGAGCGTCTGACGCCGCGGCCTCGGCGCGCGCCGCACGGGAGCGGGCACTGCGCCAGCCGAAGACGGCGAGCAGCACCGCAGCGAACAGGAGCACAGCGCAGACCAGCGCCGCCGCGCTCAACGACGCGTCGGCCAGAAGCGCCACGGCGAATCCCACAAGGCTCACCACGACAACGCCGGCGACGATCTCCGGGCCTCGCTGCACCCAGCCTGGCCGGCTCGTTACACGCGTTCGCTCGGACGTGCCCGGGCATATACCCACAAACGGAGCGGCGTAGCACTCCCATTACGCGGCCACCACCTCCGTGTCGCCCGACATGACCAAACGAATGCGCAACCCACATCGGCCGCTGGCTGCTCCTTCCGCGTGACTGCGAGCGTGTCCTCGGCTAAGCCGCACACGCCCGCTCCGGACGACGAGCAGGCGCGAGATCGGCGTTGCGCGAGACGCCTGCTCGCCGGTCACGAGCGGGCGCCTGGAGCTCGTTAGTGGACTCGCTCGCGTCACGCGCACGGGAATCCGAGCCGCTCGTCGGCGCACGACCGCCACGGCGACGGAGCGGCAGTCCGCTCGCCACTCGGCGTTCTCGGGGGTCGTCCCGAGCGGCGCGGGTCGACGGTTTCGAATGCCCGCTTGTCGTGCGCGTGGCTCAGGTCGGCGCGACCGCGGACCGCATCGCTCTGCTGGGTTGCGACGAGGGCGACACCCAGGATTGCTTTGCTCGCCGGGACGGCTCGGCGGGCTTAAGAGAGTGATGGTGCCCGTTTGCGATCGCCTCGAGGTTGGCTCGTCGGATGGCAGCTGCCTCCGGGGCACCGCGCAGTTGCGTGCCCACCGACGACCCCACCGACTGCGTCTGCGCGACCGGCGACTGGCGCCAAGCCGCCGCTTGACGAGCTCGCGGGCACCGATCGTGGATCCGATCGGCGTGATGAGTCTGTCTGACCCCCGCAACAGAATCACGTCGATGGCATCCTGGATCGAGACCGGCACCAGCCGGGTTTGCGGCGCCTGCGGCACGCAGCGCCCAGCTGCGGCCTGCAAAAAGGTGACGGGAAGTGACCGCTACAGCTCTCAACCCGCGTGTTTCCAGGGGATTCGCGCCGACAAGCGCCGCTCTGTCACGCCGGAGGTCGCGGGTTCGAGTCCCGTCGCTCCCGTCCGCAGCGGCCCGCGGCGCGCCGCTGCGGCCCGCAACTCCTTCCACGCACGGCGGGCCGATTCGTTGCCCGTCACGTCTTTGCTCACCGCGTTCGCTGTGAGGCGGGCCCCGCCTCAGCGGGGCACTGGGCAATGGTGCGCACGACGCCGGCTCAGCAGGTGCAGGTAGTCAGGGCGCGTTGGAGCGGTGCTCGTTGCCGTCCTCTGGCCTTCTCGACACCGACGATCAAGGGGTCGCCGCCTCTTGGACGACCGCATTGCGGAGGAAGCACGCGTCGCTGTGGCTCGTCGCCCCGACGTTCGCTGCTCGTCCTGAGGGAGCATGTGCTCAGCGTCGGCGGAGACGACCGCTTGTCGAGCGCATAGCGGTATCGAGGCCGAGCGAGACCGCGCGAGTGTTTCCAGCTACGTGGAGAGCAGGAACCCCGCTGCTTCGAGCACGTGGCGGTCGCTCAGGCGCTCGAGCCTCGCCGCGCCGGACGCGTCGGGCTCCCAGGCGGCGACGGCGCTGCGGGCTGGCACGCGCCGGAGGCCGTAGGCCGCCGGGTCCTCGAACGCCTCCCGCAACCACGCCAGGTCATCCGTGGCGCGGGGCGAATGGTTCGTCGTGTCGGCCTTCCGCGGGTCGTCGCCGCGCCGGCGCTCCAGCACGCCCGGTGGCCGCATGCGCGCCACGGAGAGCGCGCCAAGCCAGTTCGGTCGCTCGCGAAGAAGCTGAACCATTCCGATCTAGTTTCTACCCCGTTGCCAGCCCGTCAACCCTGACGGACGGCGCCTCCGCCTCGCGCCTGACCGGCGACACGGCTCAGGCCAGTCCGCCCCCAGGCCGGGCCATTGCTGTCACCAGCTGACCGTCTGTCAGCTGCAACGCTTGTATGGCCGACACGCGGTGTCAAGGCCGGTCGAATTGTGGACCACTCGCGCCGGTCGAAAAGTGGACCGCTTCTTGATCCTGTTTGGGGACGCCGGGCCGGCGTCAGCCGGTCCCGGGCTCGGTCGGGAGGGCATGAGAGTGCCGTTTGGGGTCCTG
>JBBQLH010000131.1:0-8419 GCA_038327685.1 Solirubrobacterales bacterium | reverse complement strand
CTCGTCGGCATCGTGGTCTACGGTCCCCATGCGGTCCTCCTATCCTCGCGGACTTGGTTGGCGCCGGTCACGCTCGCAACGCGAGCGGACGAGGCGGGAGGACCGCCACCTCAACTTCTACGGACTACGGGACAACCTCCCGTCTCATCCGAGCTTGGCAGAGAGGGGTCGCGCTCGCGCACATCCAGGGTCGTAGTAGCTGGCCCGAATCGGCGTGAGGGCCGCACGGCAGGTCTTGCCTGCCTCCACAAGCTGCTCGCCGAGGGTGAAGGTCACGGTCCGGCGGTCGCTCGCAACGGGCTCCCGCGGCAACGCGCGCGCCGTTAACCAAGGCCTTCGGGAACGAGCGCGGCGGGCGAAGGGCTACGGACTTGGCTACGGACTTGGCTACGGACTCGCAGTCCGTAGCCCGCGCCCTCGTTTCCCGCTTGCCAAGCGGCGTTTGCGGCATGGGCTGTGTCTGACCCCGCCCGCCCTACGTCCAACAATCCGAGGGGGCTGGCGGGGTCAGACACAGCCCATGAGATCTGGAAGGCAAGCGGGAAACGAGGCCGGGTGGTGGTGGCGACAAGCACAGCCTGAAGACAAAGGGGAGGAGGGAAGTGACGAACAGCGACTGCAACGACAGGGAGGAGCGCCGGGGGACAAGGAACGGAAGGCGGCACCTGGGGAAGGACGTACGCGAGGTGTGCGTGAGCGTTCAAGCGGTGCCGCGGAATACAGCGGCAACGAATGCCCGGGCGTAGCAACCGCGAGTGCGCCGAGCAGGGACGAAAGTTTGCTCGCGGTCGCCTGTCGGCGGCTTAAGAGGACTGGGATCGTTGCTTGCGCATCACGCGACGATGAGGGCGCCAGCCGTCGCTCGCGTCGACGAGTCCGGCGCGCGTTCACCTCGCGACGATCCGCGATCACTACGACGACGGCGCAGAGATGTCAGGCGGTACCGACCGTCATGCTCGGATCGACCGAGGCGAAGGACGTGACACCGCTCCTGAACGCCCAGCAGGCAGCAGAGCTGCTCAACGTTCCCGTGTCGTGGGTGCGGGCGGAGGCGCGGGCCGGGCGGATCCCGTGCATACGGCTCGGCCGATACGTCCGATTCGAGGCCGACGAGCTTCGCTCGTGGTGGGAAACGCGCCGACAAGGGCCTCACCGAGCGGCTACCCGGGGGATGGCAGCCGATCCCATGGAGTGATCCGCGAGGACCCATAGGATCGCGGTTCCTGGAGAGCTGCCAAGAAGGGGACGAGGCGATGGCGCGGCGGTCGTACGGCACGGGCTCGCTCTCCGTGCGACGGGACTCCGCAGGGCGAGAGTCCTGGTACGCGCAGTGGCGGGCGAACGGACGACGCGTGAAGCGGTGCCTCGGTCTCGTGCGCGTCGCAGGCTCGCGGGACTGGCTTACCCGCACGCAGGCCGGTACGAAGCTGCGCCAGCTGATGGCCGAGACGCCAGCAGCTCGTCCCGCGAGCGAGCGCTTGACCCTGGCCGAGGTCGCACCGCGATACGTCGACAACCTCAGGGCCAAGGGCCGCAAGCCGTCAACGATCGTCGCGGCTGAAAGCTGCCTCGACGTGTGGCTGCTGCCTGCGCTTGGCGACCGGGCGCTTGATGCGATCAAGGCGGACCACGTGGAGGATCTCATGAGCCGCATGGAGGTGGGCGATCGTCCTGGCCGGCCCGGGTCAAAGCCATGCGGATCGAAGACGATCCGTAACTACGTCGGGACGCTGTCGGCGATCTACCACTACGCGATGCACTCTCGGCGGCGGTGGGCAAGCGCGAACCCGTGCGACGACGTCGACCTCCCTGAGCTCGAGGGAACCGAGGACATCCATTTCCTAGAGCCGGTCGAGGTTCAGGCGCTCGCGGCTGCCGCGGTGGAGGGCCCGTACGAGGCGATCGACCGGGCGTTCTACGTCGCGGCGGCGATGACCGGGCTGCGGCACGGGGAGCTGGTCGCGCTCCGGTGGCGCGACGTCGACTGGACAGCTTCGCGGATCCGGGTGCGACAGAACCATGTGCTCGGCGAGTTCGGCACGCCGAAGTCGAAGCGGTCGACGCGAAGCGTGCCGATGGCCGACGAGGTCGCCGGCGAACTCGACCGGCTGTTCCAGCAGTCGCGCCGCCAAGCGGACGACGACCTGGTGTTTGCCGACCCGGTGACGGCTGGCGCGCTGAGCAAGGCCGCGAACAACCGGCGTTTCCGCCGCGCGCTCCGGGCCGCGCACCTCGACGAGTCGCGCCGCATCCACGACCTGCGCCACACGTTCGGAACCCGCTGCGCGGCGGCCGGCGTCCTGATGCGGACTCTGCAGGAGTGGATGGGGCACCGCGACATCGCTACGACGCAGCGGTACGCCGACTACGCCTCGAGCACGCGAGAGGCCGAGCTCATCGCGGCCGCATTCGGCAGCCGGTCGGACGGGTCCCGGGTCACGGAACGCATCGCCTGAGTCGCTGCAACGAGGTTTCCGCATGCTCGTAGGTCGGGGTGCGAGGATGGGAGGCATGGGCAAAGTGGTGGATCTCCTAAACCGGCCGGTCTATGGACTCGGCCAGGTCGATCGCATCCTTGGGCTCCGTGGGGGAACCGCTCGCCGCTGGATCGACGGGTACACCCGTTCTGGCAAGCAGTACCCGCCGGTCGTGCGTGACGAGCCGACCGGCGAGGACATCGTGACGTGGGGCGAGTTCGTCGAGACGCGACTGCTGGCCGAGTACCGCGACGCCGGCGTGCCAATGGTCAACATGCGGCCGGCCGTTGACGCGCTGCGCGCCGAGCTTCAAACGCCGTACCCGTTGGCCTCGGCCCGGATCTGGCTCGATGTGCAGGGCCGCGAACTCGTGCGCAAAGTGCAGGAAGACGTCGGACTCGCCCGACCTCTGTCGCTCGTGGTCGTGAGAACCGGCCAGCAGTTGATGTGGACGCACCAGGCCGCGGGGTTCATCCGATCCGTCGAGTGGACAGGCGCCGAAGACGGCGCTCGCCAGCCTCGGCTGCTCCGCCCGTCAGATGATCTTCAGGAGGTGGCGATCGATCCGCTCCGCGGCTTCGGAGAGCCGGTCGTACGCAACGTTCGCACCGAGATCATCGCCGAGCTCTTCCGTGCCGGCGAGCCGCCGGAGGCGATTGCGGAGATGTACGAGCTCCCACGCCTCACGGTCGACCAGGCGCTGCGGTACGAGATGCGGCGCGCGAACGGCTCGGCCGAATTCGCGGCCTAGAACTCCAGCAGGTAGTGGTCCTGAGTGACGGCGGATCGCGACCAGTTGCGGTTCTACGTCGACGAGAGCGCGCTTGGCCTCGGCAAGGCTCTTGAAGCGGCGCGCAGGGACACGATCCACGTCGGCCACAAGTTGATCCCCGAGTGCCCGCTCGGCGCGCTCGATCCAGACTGGATCCCTGCCGTCGTCGCGCGGGCTTGATCGTGATCGCGCGCGACCGGCACATTAGGACGAAGCCCCAGGAGCTCGAGCGGTTCCGGGAGGCTGGGCTGCGCGTGTTCTGGATCGCCGGCAAGCACGACCTCCCGACGTGGGGATGGCTCTCGAGACTCGTCCGCCACTGGGAAGCGATGGAACGCGAGATCGAAGAGCGCGGCGCCGGACCGTGGTTCTACGCCATCAACGACGGCGGACTCCGCGAGATTGTCGTCTGACGGGCGGCGCAGTCCATGGAGCGGTGGGGCCGTTCGTGGGGCCATCCTGACCGAATGTCAGAGCACCTGAGCGAACTTCAAGCACGCTCGCACGCGGGGTCGCACCTCACCGTACGGCCGGGTTGGAGTTCGAGCCCAGTATCGCCCATCAGTCCCAGGCCTGCGCGGCGAGCTGGCGCACGATCAGCCCGTCGCTGACCTCGGCGGTCGCCACGCACAGGACGCGGAGCCCGTCGGGGTAGACGCAGCGGACGGAGAACCCGGCGCTGTCGCCGGTGATCGCGACTCTGTCGACCTCGTGGGTCATGTCGCGCGCGAAGATGTCCTCGAAGTACGCGCGGATCGCGTCCCGTCCTTCGACCTTCAGCGGAGCGCTCGGCGTGTTCTGGGCGTCGGCGACCTCGATGGTCGCGTCGTCGGCGTACAGCGCCGTCAGGGCGGCGCCGTCGCGGCCGGAGAAGGCGCGCCGCAGCGCGGCGCCGTCCAGCGTGGTGTGGGTGTGGATGGAGGTCATGGGCGCACGGTCGCAGCGGCCCGTCATCGCCCCGTCAACCGAGCGTCAATGCAGGTATAGGCTTGCCGCTCATGCTGCGAGTGCTTGTCCTCGGTGAGTTGCAGGCCGAGGTTGACGGCGCCGCCGTCGCCATGCCCGCCAGCCGCCGTGCGTGGGCGCTGCTGGGCTGGCTCGCGCTGCATCCGGGCGAGCACGCGCGCGGCGCGGTCGCCGCGCACTTCTGGCCCGACGTGCTCGACTCGAGCGCGCGCGCCTCGCTGCGCAGCGCGCTGTGGGAGCTGCGGAGGGCGCTCGCCGACGACGACGCGTTGACCGCGGGCCGCGACCGCCTCGCGCTGCGCTGCGAGAGCGACCTGGCCGAGTTCGACGCGCACATCGCCGCCGGGCGACTCGAGGCCGCGGTCGTGTTGCACCGCGGGGCGCTGCTCGCCGACCTCGACGACGATTGGGTGCTGGAGGCGCGCGACGAGCACGCCGAGCGGCTCGGCTCGGCGCTGGCGCGGCTCGCAGCGGCCGCCGCCACCCCGGCCGACGCCGTCGGCTGGGCGCGGCGGCGGCTCGCGCTCGACCCGCTCGACGAGGACGCCGCGCGCGACGTGATGCGGCGGCTGGCCGACGCCGGCGACCGCTCCGGCGCGCTCGCGGCGTACGACCGGCTGTCCGATCGCTTGCGCGGCGCGCTGGGCCTCGCGCCCTCCGCCCAGACGCGGTCGCTCGCCGCCGCGATCCGCGAGGAAGGAGCGCCGGCCCAGCAGCCCCCGGACCGGCCGGCGGCGGTCGGCCCCTCGGCCGACGGGCCGCCGCTCGTGGGTCGCGACCGCGAGCTGGCCGAGCTGACCGCGCTGTGGGAGACGGTGCAAGCCGGCAGCGGCGGCGTGGCGGTCATCAGTGGCGAGGCCGGGATCGGCAAGACGCGCATCGCGCTCGAGCTGGTCACCCGCGCCCGCGCGGCCAACGCGCGAGCCGCCCGCTGCACCGCCGCGGACCTCGGGGGCGCCCCGCCGTTCGCGCCCTGGGTCGAGCTGCTGGCCGGGCTCGCCCGCGAGCTCGAGCCGCCGGCCGCCGACGCCCGCTGGCCGGAGGAGCTCGCGCGGCTCGCCCCGTCGATGCCGCTGCGGCTTGGACGCCCGCGGGTGGAGCCCCCCGAGGTGCCGTCCGACCTCGCCCGCGCACGGCTGTTCGAGGCGGCGGTCGAGCTCGCCGAGCACGCGACGGCCGACCGGCCGCTCGTGCTGCTGTTCGACGACGTCCACCTCGCCGACGCGCCGACGCTCGAGCTGGCGGCTTATCTCGCGCGGCGGATCGAGCGTCTTCCCGTGCTGCTCGTGCTCACGCGGCGCATGGTCCCGCGGCGCGACGCGGTCGACGCGCTCGCCCACGCCGCGCGCGGCCGCGGCGTCGCCGTGCGCGAGCTCGCGCTCGAGCCACTCAGCCGCCGCGAGCTCGAGGCGCTCATCGGCGAGATCGCCACGCTCGCCGCGCCGCAGCGCGAGCACGTCGTCGCGGCCGCCGACGGCAATCCGCTGCTCGCGCTCGAGAGCGCGCGCGCCGCGGCGCGCGGCGACGAGGGCCCGCCCGCGTCGCTGCGCGGCGCGGTCCGCGCCGCGATCGCCGGGCTCGACGAGCCGGCACGCCGCACCGCCGAGCTCGCCGCCGTCGCCGGCCGGCCGCTCGACCGCGTCGAGCTGTCGGCGCTCGCGCCGCCCGAGGCCGTGCTCGCGGCCATGGACTGCGGGCTGTTTCGCAGCGCCGACGGGCGCTTCGGCTTCCGCCACGATCTGCTGCGCGAGGCGGCGCTCTTCGAGCTCGACGACGCTCGCCGCGCGCAGCTGCACGAGGCGCTCGGCAGCGCGCCGGGCGGGCGCGCCGCCGAGGCCGCCCGCCACCTGCGGCTGGCGGGCCGCGATGACCTCGCGGTCGCCAGGCTCGTGGAGGCAGCCGCCGACGCGGCGCACGCCACCGCGCTCGTCGAGGCGGCGGCGTACCTCGAGGAGGCGATCGGGCTGCGCCCGGACGACCCGCACGTGCGGCTGCAGCTGGCCGAGACGCTCGCGCAGCTGGGGCGCCGGGAGGGCGCGCTTGCGGCGCTCGACGCCGCCGTGCGGCTGATCGATCCTGCCGACGCCGGAGCCCGCGTCCACGCGCACCTGCGCGCCGCGATCTGGTGCCGCAGCTCGCTGTGCGACCCGGCGCGTGCGGGCCGCTCCGCCCAGCTCGCGCTCGACGCGCTCGACGGCGGTGGGACTGACGCCGTCGAGGTGCGTGCGGAGCTGCTGCTGATCCGGGCGTGGAGCGAGGTGACGACGCTCGGGGCGGGCGCCGCCGACGCGACGCTCGCCCAGCTCGACGCGCTCGGGCTCGACCTCGGGACGCCGTCGCTGCGGCGCCATCACCTCGACAACGTGCGCGGCTTCGTGCTGCTCGCGGAAGGGCGCCTCGCCGAGGCCGAGGAGGCGCTGGTCGCCTCAGGCGAGGCCGGCGAGCGCGCCGGTCGTGCCGACCTCGCCTACGGAGGGTGGGCCAACGCTGCCTGCATCGCGTCCGCCCTTGGGGCACGGGACCGGGCGCTCGAGTACGCGCAGCGCGGCGCGGTCAGGATCAGCGGCGCCCCGACCATCGACTTCCACATGGCCTGCCTGCTCGCCTACACGCTCGCGCGGCTGGGGCGCCATCACGAGGCGCGGGCCGCGAACGACCACCAGGCCGAGCTGGCCGCGCGGCTCGCCTCGCCAGAGCTCGCCTCGGTCGCGGATCACGACGGCGGGCTGATCGCGCTGCTGGCGGGCGACCACGAGCGGGCGGCGGAGCTGCTCGGCCGCGCGCTCGCCGGCGACCCTCCGGTGCAGCGGGCCGATGCGCGGCTGCGGCGCGCAGAGGCGCTGGCGCGGCTCGGTCGCGCGGCCGAGGCCGACGCCGAGATCCGCGCCGCGACACTCGAGCCGATCCGCGCCGCGCACCGCCCGGCCGTGCTCGTGGCCCGGATGACGTTCGCCCAGGCGCTCAGCGCGCGGGCGAGCGGCGACCTCGCGCTCGCCGAACGGCGGCTGCGCGAGGCCGAGGGCCACTGGCGCCGGCTCGCCGGCGACGACGACGCCGGGCGCGAGCACCTGGCCTCGCTCGTCGACCTCGGTCGGCCCCCGGTCACGGGCGTCGTCGACCCGGCGGGCGAGCTCGAGCGCGTGACCGAGGAGTTGCGAGAACTGGAGGCCCTTGCCCACGTTCGATGACAGCGCGACGAGCGAGGCGCCGGTCGAGGAGGTTTGGAAGCTCCTCTACGACCCGGCGCGGATGGTCGAGTGGTGGGAGGGCATCGAGCGTGTGGAGCCGAGCGGCGGGGGCGACATCACGATCTACCCGGACGGCTACCCGGACTTCCCGATGCCGCAGGAGCTGCGCGCCGCCGCCGACGGCCGCGGCCTCACCATCTCCTGCCTCGTCAGCTACCTCGTGTTCGAGTGGCGGCTCGAGCCGCTCGAGGCCGGCACGCGCATCCGCGTGCACGTGGAGATCCCCGACGAGGAGGCCCACCGGCTGGAGACCCAGCGGGCGGGAGTGAGCGCGTCCCTGCGCTCACTCGCCGCGCTGGCCACCGCTACGGCCTGACCTCGAGCACCAGGTTGAACGGTGTCTCGGCCGACCGCCGCACGCGACTGAAGCCGCCCTCGTGCAGCACCTCGGCGAGGCGCCGCTCTCCGGCCTGCGCGCCGAGCGCGAGGCCGACCTCCTGGCTGAGCGAGGCGGGCGTGCAGAGCATCGTCGAGCCCGCGTAGAACACGCGCCCGACCGGGTTGAGGTTGTCCTCGATCGCGTCTCCGGCGAACGGCTCGACCACCAGCCAGGTGCCGTCGTCGGCCAGCTGGGAGCGCACGTGGCGCGCGGCGCCGACCGGGTCGCCCATGTCGTGCAGCGCGTCGAACACGCACACGAGGTCATACGGCCCGTCGCTCAGCGCCTTGGCGGCCGACGCCTCGAAGGTGACGCGGTCGGCCACGCCGGCGCGCTCGGCGGCGCGGCGGGCGGCCTCGATTGAGCCCTCGTGGTAGTCGGTGCCCACGAACGTCGACGCCGGGTAGGCCTGCGCCATCAGGATCGTCGAGGCGCCGTGCCCGCAGCCGATGTCGGCCACGCGCGCGCCCGCCTCGAGCTTCTCCAGCACGCCGTCGAGCGACGGCAGCCACGACGCGACCAGGTTGGCGAGGTAACCCGGCCGGAAGAAGCGCTCGGTGCCCTCGAACAGGTCGTG
>JBBQLH010000130.1:0-8614 GCA_038327685.1 Solirubrobacterales bacterium | reverse complement strand
CCCGGAGCCACCCCGGATCGTGGACCGAGAAAAGGCTGGGCGTCCGCGCGCACCCGACCCGCACCACCAACCAGCCCCACGCCCCACCCCGACCAGCGGCTTGACGCTGAGGACGAGCATAGATAAGGAGCAACACGGTGTCGGTTCCGCCCGGCGGCGACGAGTGTCGTCTCTACCACCCAGGGCGGGGTGCAGACGACACTCGTGCGTGCGCGCCGCGACGAATGTCGTCTCTGCCACCCATAGCGGGTAGAGACGACACTCGTGCTCGCCGCGGCGGCGGGCACCCTCTTCCTCACCTGCGCAGTTGACGTTCGAACCGCCGCGCGATGAGCGACGATGAGCGCGTGAGCGTGTTCGTCATCACCGGCCCGTCGGGCGTCGGCAAGGGCACGCTCATCCGTGCGCTGCGCGAGCGGGTGCCGGAGCTGGCGCTGGCGGTGTCCGCCACCACACGCACCGCGCGGCCGGGCGAGGAGGACGGCGTGGACTACCACTTCCTCTCCGACGACGAGTTCGAGGACCGCGTCGCCGCGGGCGAGTTCGTCGAGCACGCTCGCTACTCGGGCCGCCGCTACGGCACGCTGCGCTCGGAGCTCGAGCGCCATCGCGCCGAGGGGCGCCCGGTGCTGCTCGAGATCGAGGTCCAGGGCGCGCGGCAGGTCCGTGAGGCGATGCCCGAGGCGGTGCAGGTGTTCATCCAGCCCCCGAGCGAGGAGGCGCTGCGCGCGCGCCTCGTCGGCCGCGGGACCGACTCACCCGACCAGGTGGAGGCGCGGCTCGAGACCGCGCGCGCGGAGCTCGGGGCCCAGGCCGAGTTCGGCCACGTCGTCGTCAACGACCGCCTCGAGGAGGCCGTCGCCGAGCTCGAGCACTTGGTTCGCGGCGCTTTGCAGGGCGACCGCTAGAATCAGACCCCCCCGAACCGAGGACCGAACACTTGATCTCTCCCCGCGTCGACAAGCTGCTTGACAACGTCGACTCCCCGTATGCGAGCGTCATCGTGGCGGCCAAGCGCGCCCGCCAGATCAACTCGTACTACCACAACCTCGGTGAGGGCACGTTCGAGGAGTTCCCGCCGCCCATGATCGACACGGGCTCGAAGAACTACCTCACGATCGCCCTCGAGGAAGTCGCGAGCGGCAAGATCAAGTACCGCTACCGCGGCT
Organism: Solirubrobacterales bacterium; assembly: GCA_038327685.1. Classification (GTDB taxonomy): domain Bacteria; phylum Actinomycetota; class Thermoleophilia; order Solirubrobacterales; family Solirubrobacteraceae; genus DASQFQ01. The sequence goes on along the minus strand of JBBQLH010000130.1, from coordinate 7,445 downwards.
GATCCGCGGGGGAGGCGGCGACATGGCCCGCGTCCTCCTCGGCGTGTCCGGCGGGATAGCGGCCTACAAGGCGTTGGAGTTCACGCGCCTGGCGACGAAGGCCGGCCACGCGGTGCGCGCGATCCAGACGGAGGCGTCGACGCGCTTCGTCGGCACCGCGTCGTTCGCGGCCATCACCGGCGCGCCGGTCCTGATGACGGAGTGGGAGCCCGACGCAATGCGCGGCGCCTTCCCGGGCGATCCCGCTCCTGAGCACGCGCCGCTCTCGCACCTCGCGCTCGTCGAGCACGCCGACCTCTTCGTGATCGCGCCCGCGTCGGCCAACACGATCGCCAAGCTCGCCCACGGGCTCGCCGACAATCTGCTCACCGCCGCCGCGCTGGCCTGCCGGCGACCGCTGATCGTCGCTCCGGCCATGAACCATGCGATGTACGACCACGCGGCCACGCGCGCGAACCTCGAGACGCTGCGCGGACGCGGCGCCGAAGTGCTCGATCCCGGCACCGGCGCGCTCGGCTCGCCAGGCGAGTGGGGGGTCGGGCGGCTGCCTGAGCCCGCCGAGCTGCTGGCCGCCGTCGAGGCTCGCCTGGGCGCGGCCGCCGGGGGCTCGCTGGACGGATTGAAGGTGCTCGTGACCGCCGGCGGCACGCGCGAGCCGATCGACGCCGTGCGCTTCGTCGGCAACCGGTCGTCCGGGAAGATGGGCTGGGCGCTGGCCGAGGAAGCCGCGCGCCGCGGCGCGCGCGTCACGCTCGTCGCCGCCAACGTCTCGCTGCCGCGCTCGCCCGGCATCGAGTACATCGACGTCGCCACCGCCGCCGAGCTCGGCGCCGCCTGCGCGGAGCGCTTCCCCGCCGCCGACGTGCTGCTGATGGCCGCCGCCGTCGCGGACTACCGGCCCGCGTCGGTGCGCGCCGACAAGATCAAGAAGACCGAGACCGGGGAGACCCTCGCGCTCGAGCTCGAGCGCACCGACGACGTCCTGAGCGCCCTCGCCGCGAGCCGGCGCCCGGACCAGCTGCTGGTCGGCTTCGCGGCCGAGAGCGGCGACGGCGCGCTCGCGTACGCGCGTGAGAAGCGCGAGCGCAAGCGCCTCGACGCCGTGGTCGTCAACGACGTCTCGCGCCCGGGCATCGCCTTCGACGCGCCCGACAACGAGGTCACGATCGTCACCGCGGAGGGCGAGCAGCACGTCCCGCGGGCCTCGAAGGCCGCGGTCGCGGGCGCCGTCCTTGACAGCGTGTTGAGCCTTCGTTCATCTTCACGCGTAAGGGTGGAGCACTAGTGGAGCCAGTCGAACCGAAACCTCCGGGCACCGTCCCGGCCGCCGACGTGCAGAAGGCGGGCGCGGTCGCCGGGCGCATCGCGGAGAACATCAAGCGCGCGGTGAAGATCCGCGACGACGTGCTCGAGCACGTGATCGTGGCGCTCCTGGCCGAGGGCCACATCCTCGTCGAGGACTACCCCGGCGTCGGCAAGACCGCGCTCGCGCGCGCGCTCTCGCGCTCGATCGACTCGCAGTTCGCGCGCATCCAGTGCACCGCCGACCTGCTGCCCGCCGACATCGTGGGCACCAACGTCTACAACCAGCGCGAGCAGCGCTTCGAGTTCCGGCCCGGCCCGATCTTCGCCAACATCGTGATCGTCGACGAGGTCAACCGCGCCTCGCCCAAGACGCAGTCCGGCCTGCTCGAGTGCATGCAGGAGCGCATGGTCACGGTCGACGTCCACTCGCACGAGCTCGCGCGCCCGTTCCTGGTCTTCGCGACCCAGAACCCGGTCGAGTACGAGGGCACCTACCCGCTGCCCGAGGCGCAGGTCGACCGCTTCATGGTCCGGCTCGAGCTCGGCTACCCGTCGGCGGCCGAGGAGGCCGGGATGCTCGCCGGCCACGAGGGCGGCGACCGCGTGCTCGAGCTGGAGCACGTCGCCGACCGCGCCGAGATCCTCGACTGCCAGGACGCCGCCCGGCGCGTGCACGCCTCCAAGGCCCTGCGCGACTACATCGTCGCCCTGCTGCACCACACCCGCGGCGACCACCGTGTCGAGCTCGGCGCCTCGCCGCGCGCCGGCCTGATGCTGCTGCGCGCCGCCAAGGCGCGGGCGCTGCTGCAGGGCCGCGACCACGCCCTTCCCGACGACGTCCAGGCGCTCGCCGAGGTCGTCCTCCCGCACCGCATCATGCTCGTCCCCGAGGCTGCGGGGATCCGGCGCACCGAGATCGTCGCCGACGCGATCGCGGCGACGCCGGCGCTGTAGGGACCGGCCGTGCGCTCGGCTCTCGGGTGCGCGACGCTGGGCCTGCTGCTGCTGATCGTCGCGGGCACCTTCGACGCCGAGCCGCTCTACGTCACGGGCTCTGCGCTGCTCCTGCTGGGGGCCGGGGCGGCGGGCTGGATCTCGGCCGGCGCGTGGGGCGCGAGCGTGCACCGCGAGCTCAACACCCGCAGCGTCGTCGAGGAGGAGCCGCTGAGCATGCGCATCGAGGCGAACGCCGGCCGCCTGCCGCTGCCGCCGGGCTGGATCGACGAGCCGCTGCTGCCCGAGCCCGTGCGCTTCGCGGCCGGGCGCCGGCGCGCGCGTGTGCGCGTCGAGGTGACCTTCGGCCGCCGCGGCCGGCGCGTGCTGCCGCCGCCGGCGCTCGTGCTGCGCGACCCCTTCGGCCTCGCCCAGCGCGTCGTCGAGGGCGGCGCGCCCGACGAGCTGCTCGTGCTCCCGCGGGTGCTGCCCGTGAAGGCGACGGCCGGGGGAGAGGACGGCGACTCCGTGCACGCGCGGGCTGCGCTGACCGCCGCGGCCGAGACGGAGATCGACGGCCTGCGCCCGCACCGCGAGGGCGCGCCCGCCTCGCGCATCCACTGGCCGGCGCTTGCCCGCGGCGCCGGGCTGATGGAGCGCAAGCTGATCTCCGAGGCCGACTCGCGCCCGCTGGTCGTGCTCGATCCGCGCGCGCCCGAGTCGCCCGAGGCGCTCGACGCCGCGGTGCGCGCGGCCGCCTCGCTGGTGGTGCATTTCGCCAAGCGCGGCGGCTGCGGCCTGCTGCTGCCGGGTGACCGCCGCGCCCACGTCATCGAGCGCGACCTGCTCGCCTGGCCCCAGGCCCACGTCCGCCTCGCGCTGGTCGAGGAGCACACCGGCCCGGCGCTGACCGCGGCGCAGAACCGCCGCGGCGTGATCGCCTATGTCGCCGCGCGCACCGTCGACCGCGTGCCGCGCGCGCTCGGGCGCACCCCGGGCGGCTGCCTGCTCGTGATCCCCGGCGCGCTCCCCAACCGCCGCGCCGTGGTCGAGGTCGCCGGCTGCCACGGCTACGTCGCCGCGCGCACGGGCAGCGCGGCCCTGATGGCGACCGTCGGGGCCGGGGCGAGATGAGCGCCGGCGTCACCGCGCTGCGCGGCCCGGCGCCCGCCCTGCGCAGCGCCACCCCCGACGAGCGCCGCCCCGCGCGCTCGCTGCGCCCGACCGGCCCGGTCCTGCCGTTCGCGTTCGCCCGCGGCTCGACCTTCCTCGCGCTCGCGACGTTCGGCGCGCTGCACTGGATGGCGATGCTCGAGCCGACCGCCGGCGCGCGCGCCTGGTACGCGGTCGGCACGGCCGCGCTGGCGATGGCCGGCCTGCTCGGGGCGGCTCGGCTCGAGGGCGCGCTGCGCTGGGTCGCGGTGGCTGCGGTCACCGTCGCGGCGCTCGCGCTCACGTTCCTCGGCGCCGGCATCGCCGACGAGCTGCTGCGGCCCGACCGCTGGGACGAGCTGGCCGCGGGCATCACCCGCGGCATCGACGCGCTGCCCGGCGCGCGCGTCCCCTACCGCGGGATCGACCAGTGGACGCGGATCGTGATCCCGCTCGGCGGCACGGTCCTGACTGCCGTCGCGGCACTCGCGGCGTTCTGGCCGCGACGCTCGCGCGTCGGCTTCCCGCTGGTGGCGCTGATCCTGCTCGTGACGCTCTATGCGGTCCCGGCCGTGGCGCTCGACTTCACGGGCGAGTTCCTGCGCGGCGCGCTGCTGACGTTGCTCGTCCTCGCCTTCCTGCGCCTCGAGCGCCTGCGGCTGACCGAGGCCCCAGGCGCGGCCATGCTCGCGGGGGCGACCGCGATCGCGGCGCTGATCATCGCCCCCGCGCTCGACCGAGACACGCCGTGGTGGGACTACGAGACCTGGGCGCTGTCGACCGCCGCCTCGCACTCGACCAGCTTCTCCTGGGACCACAGCTACGGCCCGCTCGACTGGCCTCGCGACGGCCGCGAGATGCTGCGCGTCAAGGCGCGCCAGCCCGCCTACTGGAAGGCCGAGAACCTGGACATCTTCGACGGCGAGCGCTGGCGCCAGGCCCACGCCGGCACGCACGAGGCGACGCTCTACGAGCTGCCGGCCAACCCGGCCGTGCGTGACCGCTGGACGCAGCAGATCAAGGTGTCCGTGCGCAACCTGCGCACGCGGACGTTCGTGACCGCCGGGATCGCGGTCGACGCGCCGCGGATGCCGCACCGCGCCGCGATCCCCAACGGGCCGCCCGGCATCTGGGCCTCGAGCCGCACACTGCACCGCGGCGACACCTACACGGTCTCGGTCTACACGCCGAAGCCGTCCGAGCGCGAGCTCGCGGCCGCGGGGACGAGCTACGATCGTGACTTCACGCCGTTCCGCGGGATCCAGGTGCTCGACGACAAGACTCCGGCGACGGCCGGCTCGCCGCCCGGCCCGGTCCCCGTCCAGATCAGCTTCCCGGAGTGGACTGACAACGCCGGGCTCGTCAAGGCGGTGCGGCTCGATCACCGGGTCGGCGGCATCGAATACGTCGACGGCCGGCAGGTGCTTCAAGACTCGCACCTGCGGCGCACCTGGGCGCTGTCGCAACGGCTCAGGCGCGGCGCGGCGAATCCGTTCCAGTACGTCAAGTCGGTCGAGGCCTACCTCACCCGCGGCTTCACCTACACCGAGTCCCCTCCGCCCGCCGCGCGGACGCTCGACGGGTTCCTCTTCGACGCCAAGACGGGTTACTGCCAGCAGTACTCCGGCGCGATGGCCCTGCTGCTCCGGATGGCCGGCATCCCGACCCGGGTGGCGACCGGGTTCACCGCGGGGTCGCTGGACCGCAGGGCCAAGGAGTACGTCGTCCGCGACCTCGACGCGCACTCCTGGGTCGAGGCGTGGTTCCCCGAGATCGGCTGGGTCACGTTCGACCCGACGCCCTCCGCCGCGCCGCCACGCTCCCAAAGCGACGACCGCGGCACTCCGGCGATCGGCGACGCACCGCAGCTCGGCGGCGGCGGCGCGCTCGACCCGCGCGCCGCCAAGGCCGCGCAGTCGCGCACCCGCTGGGAGCTGATCGTGGGCGGCGGCGTCGCGGCGCTGCTCCTGCTCGTAGCGGGCATCCTCGCCTTCCGCCGCCGCGGGCCCCGCGCCGCGCCGCTCCCGGAGCTCGAGCGCGCGCTGCACCGGGCACGCCGCGCGCCGACCCCGGGCGCGACGCTGCAGGCGCTCGAGGACTCCTTCGCCCGCTCGCCCGCCGCGGCGGCGTACGTACGCGCCCTGCGCGACCAGCGCTACGGCGGCCGCGGCGGCGAGCCGACGCGCGCGCAGCGCCGCGGGCTGCGCTCGGAGCTGGGCCGCGACCGCGGCCTGATCGGGCGGCTGCGGGCGTGGTGGGCGCTGCCTCCGAGGCCGTCCCTGCCCTCCGCGCGGCGGCGTACAATCGATGCCCATGGCTGAGCTGTACGACCTGTTCCAGCGTGGGATGCAGCTGCTCGACGCGGGGGACTTCAACGCCGCGACCGTCCCGCTCGCCATGGCCCGCGACCTCGACCCGGAGAAGGCCTCAATCCGCGAGGCGCTTGGCCGGGCCTACTTCCGCTCCGCCCAGTTCGAGGCTGCCCGCGGCGAGTTCGAGGCGCTCGTCGAGCGTGCCCCGACCAACGATTACGCCCTCTTCTGCCTCGGTCGCTCGCTGCTCGAGCTGGGCCGTCCGAAGGACGCGCGCAAGGCGCTCGCATTGGCCGCCGGACTGCGTCCGGACCGCCGCGACTACCGCATCTACAGGGACCGCGCACGGGCCGCCGCATAGGCCTCCCGGTGCTATAAGTATCGACGAAGCTTTCGTTTGGGCGTAGTGCGGAAAGCGGGCGCTGGCCCGCTTTCTTCATGTAGAGAGGAGCAAGGAGGGAGGCGACCATGAGCAGCACGATCCAGGCCGACATCGAGCGGCAGCTCGCGGACGTCGAGCCCGCCGTCGAGGTCCTTCTCGCCGAGGTCGCCGGTGGCTCGGTGGTCCGCCTGTTCATCGATCACCCCGACGGGGTCAGCCTCGCCCTCTGCGAGCGCGTGACCAAGCACCTCGCCGGCGTGCGCGAGACCTACGCGCTCGAGGTCTCCTCGCCCGGCCCGCATCGCCCGCTCACCAAGCCCGACCACTTCCGGCGCTACGTCGGCCGCCGCGCGCGCGTGCGCACCCGCGGCGACCACGACGGGCGCACCTCGTTCACCGGGGAGCTCCTCGGCGCGACCGACGACGCGGTCACCGTGGCCGCCGACACCGGCGTCGTCTCGATCGCCTACGCCGACATCCACCGTTCCAACCTGCTGGGAGACTGAGGTCCTATGTCGCAAGAGATCGTCGAAGCCGTACGGGTCCTCGGGCGCGAGAAGGGCATCTCCGAGGACAAGCTGATGGAGGCGCTCGAGGACGCGCTGCTGTCGGCCTACAAGAAACAGCCCGGCGCCGCCAAGTACGCCCGCGTGACGATGGACCGAGAGTCAGCCGACTTCCGCGTCGACGAGCTGATCGTCCCCTCCGATCTCGAGGAGCGCCTGCTCGCCGAGCAGGAGGAGGAGGCGGCCGCCGACGAGCAGTCGCGCATCGACCCGGAGACGGGCGAGGTCCGCGAGCCCGAGGAGCCCGAGGTCGAGCTCGAGCGCCTCAAGCCCTACGAGGACCAGATCGAGACGCGCGACGTGACGCCGCACGACTTCGGGCGCATCGCCGCCCAGACCGCCAAGCAGGTGATCCTGCAGCGGATCCGCGAGGCCGAGCGCGACATGATGTTCGAGGAGTACCGCGACCGCGTCGGCGAGCTGATCACGGGCATCGTCCAGCAGTCCGACTCGCGCTACACGCTGGTGCAGCTGCGCGAGCGCGTCGAGGCGCTGCTGCCAAAGTCCGAGCAGGTCGACGGCGAGCGCTACGACCACGGCCAGCGCGTCAAGGCCGTGATCAAGGAGGTCTCCTCCTCGACGCGCGGGCCGAGCATCATCGTCTCGCGCCGCGACCCTGAGCTGATCAAGAAGCTCTTCGAGCTCGAGGTGCCCGAGATCGCCGACCAGCTGGTGGAGATCACCAACGTCGCGCGCGAGCCCGGCTACCGCTCGAAGATCGCCGTCGTCTCGCACGCCGACGGCGTCGACCCCGTCGGCGCCTGCGTCGGGCCGCGTGGATCGCGGGTGCGCATG
>JBBQLH010000129.1:0-9009 GCA_038327685.1 Solirubrobacterales bacterium | reverse complement strand
CGAGATCTACGCGATCAGCACAGAGAACGGCAGGCTGGTGGCGCGCATTCCCGTCGGCAACGGGCCGCACGGGATGGCGGTCTGGCCGCAGCCCGGCCGCGCGTCGCTGGGGCACACCGGCAACCTGCGCTGAGCGGTGCGGCCAGCGCGGCCAGCGCGGCCAGCGCGGCCAGCGCGGCCAGCGCGGCCAGCGCGGCCAGCGCGGCCAGCGCGGCCAGCGCGGCCAGCGCGGCTGAAGCTACCGCACCCGCAACCTGTCGGCGCGCGCGGAGAAGCTGAGCCCCGGGCTCGGCCCGCCGTCGAGGGCAAGCAGCACTGGGCCCACCGCCACCACCCCGAGCCCGTGACGAGGCTTGGCCATCGGACGGAGTGCCCGCCAAGTCCCGCTCGCCGGGTCGAAGGAGTCGACCGCCCCGGTGATCGCCCCGCCCGTGACCCCACCCACCAGCACCGGGCGCCTCCCGACCCCCGCCGCGGCAGCGCCGCTGCGCGGCGCCGGCAGAGCAGCGATCCGCTCCCACCGGCGCGAGCCTGGTGCGTAGCGCTCGGCCGCCGCCACCGCCACCCCCGAGCTGCGCCCGCCGAGCACGTAGAAGGCACCGCCCGACACCGCGCCCGCGGTGTGCTCACGCGCCACGGTCAGGTCGGGCGCGCGGCTCCAGCGCCGCGCCGCGAAGTCGAACACGTCCACGTCGGCAAGGGCGGCGGGCCCGTCCCTGCGACCGCCGGCTGCGTAAAAGCGTCCGGCGACCACGCCGGCGGCGAACGCGGCCCGTGGGGCCGGTGCCGACGGCAACGCCGTCCAACGGTTGGGGCCCGGGTCGTATCGCCATAGCGCGGCGCTCGGTTCGGTGCTGGTGTCCCTCATCGACCGGTAGCCCCCGAGGACATAGAGCGCCCCGTGGTAGCCGACGGCCACGGCATGGTTGAGCGCCGCCGGCATCGGCCGGACGACCGACCAGCGGCCGGAGCGCAGGTCGAGGCGGTCGACCGCGGCGGTGCTCGATCCCGTGTCCGCGTCGAAGCCTCCCGCGACGTAGACGGCATCTCCCACCCTGGCCGCCGCAACCTCGGTGCGGGCGCTGGGTGCGCGCCGCAGCGCGCTCCATCCGGTGCGGCGCGCGCCCGTCACGACGACATACGAGCGCCGGGGCTCCGATTTCCTCCGAATCGCCTGCGAGTGGGGACGCTGCTTCCCTGCCGGCTCACCGCCGCCGCAGCCGGCCGCGACGAGCATCAGTGCCACCAGCGTCGCCGTAAGGATGGGACCGCGGGCGCGGGTGAAGGAGTTGGGCCCGGCGGCGCCCTCCGGATCGGCCGGACTCACCGGAGCAGTGTGGCAGGCTTCCCGACCACGGAGGAGGCTCCGCCAGAAGGTCGGCGTGCCTCGCCCACGACGGCCGTCGGCGTTCAAGCTCCTTTCATAGCGCGACTCCTACGGTGCGGTGCTCCGGCAAACAACCAAAGGAGGCACCTCATGCGCAAGAAGCTCATCGCGAGCCTCGCAGTGGTGGCGGCGCTTGGCATCGCCACGGGCGTCGCTTTCGCAGGCGGCAGTTCATCGACCGGCGCGGGCTCGCGTCTGGACGACGGCAAGGGCCTGCTCCCGCAGGCCAACATCACCGAGGAGCAGGCCATCGCCGCTGCGCAGGGCACGGCGTCGGGCAGCCTGAACGAGATCGATCTCGAGCAGTACTCGGGGCGCCTCGTCTTCAACGTCGACGTAGGCAGCAAGGACGTCAAGGTCGACGCGGACACCGGCAAGGTGCTCGCGGCACCCGAGGACGACTGACCTCGCGGGACTGTCAAACGATGGACCGGGAAAGAGCTGGCTGGCGGCGGGTTTCGGCCCGCCGCCATGCCTGCTCGCCGGCGCTCGCGCTCGCCGAGATCGGCGCGACCGGGCGCGCGTCCTCGCCGAGGTCCGGCGGGACGGCTCATCCGAGCGTGAGACCTCGCCCGATCGCCGGCGGTGCTGACCGCGGCGAGCGGGTGCTCTTCGACACGCTCTGACACGCTGGAGCTTGTGGTGCGAGTGCTCCTGGTCGAAGACGACGCCAAGCTCTCCAACGCGGTGAGCCGTGGACTTCGCAGCGAGGGCTACGCGGTCGACGTCGTCGCCGACGGCGACGCTGCGCTGATCCAGGCCGGGGTCTGGGACTACGACGCGATCGTGCTCGACGTCATGCTGCCCGAGCGCGGCGGGCTCGAGGTGTGCCGGGTCCTGCGGGATCGAAGATGCTGGGCGCCGGTGCTGATGCTCACGGCACGTGCCGATGTCTCGGATCGCATCCGAGGCCTCGACGTGGGCGCTGACGACTACCTCGCCAAGCCGTTTGACTTCGGTGAGCTGCTCGCCCGGCTGCGCGCTCTGACCCGACGCACGCCGACCGAGCGGCCGGCGACGCTCGTGGTCGGCGATCTGATGGTCGACCCCGCCACGCACGAAGTGGAGCGCGAGGGAACGGGAGTCGAGCTGACCGCTCGCGAGTTCGCCGTGCTCGAGTTCCTCGTCCGCCACGCGGGCCAGGTGGTCAGCCGAACGATGCTCCTGGAGCATGTGTGGGACGAGAACTACCTGGGCTCCACGAACATCGTCGACCAGTACGTCGGATCTCTGCGACGAAAGCTGGAGCAGCCCTTCGACAGCCCGCTCATCCACACGATACGCGGCGTGGGCTTCAAGCTGGACCCTCCGCCGTGAGCCTCCCCATCCGCCTGCGCATGACGGTCTGGTACGTCTGCCTGCTGGCGGTCATCATCGCCGCGGTCGGCGCGTTCCTGGTGGTGCGACTGAAGGCCGACCTCGTGGGTGCGATCGACACCAACCTGCGTCCCGCTGCTGCCCAGATCGCCACCGACTACCGCGCCGACGGCGCGCCCGAGTTCCCCGGCTCGGCGGGAACGGTGCTCAAGGGGGAGCGCGCCGCCGCCCAGCTGCTCGAGCCCGGAGGCCGGATCGTGTCGACCTTCGGCGATCCGGTCGCGCGCAGCCCGATGATCGACAGCAGCGACCTCGCCGCCGTACTGACCGGCGCCACCTTTGTCGTCACGCGGTCGCTGGGCCCCGAGCACGAGTCCTTCAGGCTCACGGCCCGTACCGTCCGGCGGGACGGCAGGCAGCAGGTCATCGTCGCCGGCCAGTCGCTGAAGTCGGTGCAGCGATCGGTCCGGCGCGTCGTGGTGCTCCTCCTGCTCGCCGGTCCGGCGGCGCTGCTCGCCACGGCCATCGGTGGCTGGTTGCTGGCGAGACGATCGCTGAGGCCCGTCGAGGAGATGGCGAGCACCGCCGCAGCGATCGGCGTCGATCGGCTGGAGGACCGCGTACCCGAGCCGCGGACCCGCGACGAGCTGGCGCACCTGGCTCATACGCTCAACACGATGCTGGACCGCATCGAGCATGGCGTCGAAGAGCAGCGGCGCCTCGTGGCCGACGCCTCGCACGAACTGCGAACGCCGCTTGCGGCGATGCGCTCGGAGATCGACGTCAGCTTGAGGACCGACGACCAGCCGCCGGCCGCCAGGCGGGTTTTGATCAGCGCCCGGGAAGAGGTCGATCGCATGAGCCGCACGGTCAACGACCTCCTGACGCTGGCCACCGTCGACGAAGGACTGGTCCTCGCGCGGGAGCCGCTAGACCTCGACGCGCTGACAGAGTCGGTGATCGAAAGCGTGCGTGCCGTCGCCGACGCCCGCGAGGTCACCATCGATCACCGGCGCGCAGCCGTGCCCGTTCTCGCCGATCCCGAGAGGCTTCGCCACGCGATCCGCAACGTCGTCGAGAACGCGATCAAGTTCAGTCCAGCCGGCGGCAAGGTGACCGTTCACACGACCCGGCACGACTCGAGGGGCCGGGTGACCGTGGAGGACGAGGGCCCGGGCATTCCGGCCGAGCACCGGCAGCGCGTCTTCGACCGGTTCTACCGCGTCGACGCCGCTCGCACCCGAACCACGGGCGGTAGCGGACTCGGGCTCGCGATCACCCGGGACCTCGTCGCCGCGCACGGTGGCGCGGTTTGGGTCGACGACGGCGCTCACGGCGCGGTCGTGGGCATCGAGGTGCCCACGACCGCTTCCGAGCCCAGTGGCCACGAGCCCGCCGTCCGCTCCCCGGCGACCCGGTGAGCGGGCCGCCGAGCGTTTCCGAGTGCACCAAAGAACACGCGTCGGTCTACACCTCGATCGTGCAGCAAGCGTCGGGAGTGGGCCGCTTGCAGTAAGCGGTTGGGCGGGTGGTGGTGAAGGGCTCGGGCGGGGCTGCGTTTCCTCGTTCGGAGGCACGCTGGCGCGCTCGCGCTGCATCAGTGCTGCAACGACACCACCGCGACAACCGGCAGAACATGACAACGTCGGGGCTAAACGGCACAATGAGGACGGTTCATTGCGTGGTTTAGCGTGCGTGGTGCGCCGTTCATGTCATGCGCACGTTCCGCGCACTCGACACGCAGATCGGACTTGTCCCCGCCGGCATCGCGCGCACCCTCGGTGAGATCGACACGTCGCGCGGGCGCGAGGACGCGTTGCGCCGCCAGCGCCCGCGGATCCTCGACGCACTGGTCGACGTCGCGCGGATCCAGAGCCCGAGGCGTCCAACGCGATCGAGGGCGTCGTCGCGCCGCACAAACGCGTCCGCGAGCTCGTCGCAGACAAGACGACGCCGCGTAACCGCTCCGAGGCGGAGATCGCGGGCTATCGCAACGTGCTCGACACGATCCACTCGAGCGCGTTTGACATCCCGTTTCGCCCGTCCGTAGTCGAGCAGCTGCATGGCGATCTGTACGCGTTCACGAGCGTGCCCGCCGGCCGCTGGAAGAACATCGACAACGCGATCAGCGAGACGCTGCCGGACGGGAGCACACGGGTGCGCTTCCAGACCGTCCCGGCCATGGCGACACCCGCGGCGATGGACGAGCTGCATCAGCGGTTTCTCGACGAGCGCGACGCCGGCAGCCATCACCCCCTGCTGCTGGTCGGCTGCTACATCTTCGACTTCATGGCGATCCATCCGTTCCGCGATGGCAACGGCCGGATGGCGCGGCTGCTGACGCTGCTGGCCCTGTACCAGGACGGCTACACCGCCGGTCGCTACGTCAGCCTCGAACGCCTCGTGATCGAGACCCGGGCCAGCTACTACGACTCGCTGCAGGCCGCGGGCCGCGGCTGGTACGAAGACCAGCACGACATCTGGCTGTGGCTCGAGTACCTGCTCGGGGTGATCCTCGCCGCCTACCGGGAGTTCGAGCTGTGTGTCGGCAGCGTCTCGGGTGGGCGCGGCGCCAAGACCGCCGCGATCGAGCACTTCGTCCAGGAAGGCATCGCTGAGGAGTTCACCATCGCCGACGTCCGCAACGCCGCCTTAGGCGCCAGCGACTCGATGATCGCCAAGGTCCTCGCGCGGCTTCGCGACGTGGGCATCATCGCGTCGCTGGGGACGGGCCGGTCGGCGCGCTGGCGGCGCGTCTCATAGTCGACCCAATGTCGGCGCCGACGCTGGAATTCGTTCGCAGCGCGGGATGCAGTGCACGCGACGCGAACCCGATGAACATTTGGGATTCGGCCCCGAGAGCATCGGCCACAGGAACCGAAGGTCGGCTGCGTGCAGGCGTCAACACCCCGGACTCAGCCAGCGTCTCATCGCCCCTTCATCTGTCGCCGCGCTCTTCATGCTTTACGCGCGAACCGGCCACAAGACGGGCTCGCATCACGTCGTGGACAGGCAATCGGCCATGCCATGCTCACCCCCGCGTGAGCGACGCGAAACCAGCGGCCCCGGCCGGCTCATCATCGTCAGCGGACTTCCTGCCACCGGCAAGACGACGCTCGCCCAGCAACTCGAGCACGATCTCGGGGCGGTTCGCTTCCCCCCCGACGAGTGGATGGCCGACCTCAAGATCGATCTATTCGATGGGAGCACGCGAGAACAGATCGAGCAACTCCAATGGCGGCTCGCGCAACGCCTGCTCGAACTCGGCACGATCGTGATCATCGAATGGGGCACCTGGGACGCGCCGAGCGCGACGCTCTCCGCGACCGTGCGCGCCAGATCGGCGCAGCCGTGGAACTCCGGTTCCTCGACGCACCATTGCGCGTCCTGTGGGCCCGCGTTCAAGACCGTGACATGGAGCGCAACTCGGCCACAGACCTCTCACCCTCGCTGACCTGGAGGGTACGCAGCGATCATCCAGCGCCCGGACGCTGAGGAGCTCGCGCTCTTCGACCCCCCCTCTTAAGTGACCGCACATCAGCCTTGCCGACGCCCCTCCCCAGTAGCGCGCCAGGCCGTTGGTCGCGCGGAGGCGGACCCAGCGCTGCCAGCCCTCTGAGTCCAGCAAGGACCGGGCGGCCTGCTCGAGGCGGTCGCGGTCGGCTTGTCGGCGAGCGGCGCGCTCGGCGTCGCTCTGCCGGGTGTGGGCTTTGAGGCACCTTCCCTTCGGGTCGGTGGCCGCCCGTGCGGGGCCGATCGCCCACCGCCAGCACGCCGCAGGTGTGCCACCCTTGGGCGATGGTCGGCCCCGGACGGCTCGGGCTGCGCGGCTACGCCGGCCGCCTCCAGGGCGCGGACGCACCCCTTCACGGCGCTCGACAGAGCGCCGCACGGGCCGCGGTTGGAAGACTCCCGCACTCATGAGCGCGGACTCAGTGGAACCTGGGCCGGAGCGGTGGCTGACGCCCGGCGTCCGCGGGATCGGCACTGCGAGCCTGCTCGCCGACCTCGGTCACGAGGTCCCGACCGCGTTGCTGCCCAGCCTTCTGAGCGGCACCCTGGGCGCCCCGGCCGTCGCGCTGGGCGTGATCGAGGGCGTCTCGGACGGCTTGGCCGGGGTCGCGCGGCTGGGCGGAGGCGCGTTGGCCGACGACCCGGCACGGCGACGCACCGTCGCGGTCGGCGGCTACACCGCCACGGCGGTGCTCTCCGGCCTGACGGGCGTCGCGGTCAGCGTCTGGCAGGTCGGAATGCTGCGTGCCGCAGCCTGGACGGCGCGCGGCTTACGCGTTCCGTCCCGTAACGCGCTGCTGGCCGACGTCGTGCCGGCGGGCGCCTACGGCCGTGCCTACGGCTTTGAGCGGGCGATGGACAACCTCGGCGCGATCGGCGGCCCGCTGATCGCGCTCGGCCTCGTCGGACTGATCGGGGTGCGCTCGACGATCCTGCTGTCGATCATCCCCGGGCTGCTTGCGGCGCTGGCGATCGTCTACGCCATCCGCCACGCCCCGCCGCTCATGCACCACCAGCGCCAGCCCATCCGCCTGCGCGTTCGGCCCGTGCTGCGGGGCCAGCTCGGACGCCTCCTGCTCGCCGTCGGCGCGTTCGAGTTCGGCAACCTCGCCGCGACGCTGCTGATCCTGCGCGCCACCGAGCTCTTTGATCCCGGCCGTTCCGGCGACTCGGCGGTGCAGCTCGCGCTCGTGCTCTACACCGCCTACAACGTCGCCGCCACGGTGGCGAGCATCCCGGCCGGGCGGATCGCCGACCGCTTCGGCAACACGCGGGTGCTCGCCGCCGGCGCCGTGCTGTTCGCGTTCGCGTACCTCGGCCTCGCGCTGACCGGCGCGAGCTTCGTGCTGCTGAGCGCCTGCTTCGTCGCGGCCGGCACCGCCATCGGCTGCGCTGAGACGGCCGAGCACGCCGCTGTCGCCAACCTCGCTCCCGACGGACTGCGCGGATCCGCCTTCGGCATGTTGGCCGCGCTGCAGAGTGCCGGTAACCTCGCCGCCAGCGCCATCGCTGGCGTCTTGTGGACGCTCGTCTCGCCGACGGCCGCGTTCCTATACGCCGCCGCATGGATGCTCCTTGCACTCATCGGCTTGGCCGCGACGCGGGCGCGCTGAGCCACTCGCCGCTCGGGTCAAGCGCCCTGCCAGGATGCTGGCGGTGACTTGGTGGCAATGGCCCTTGATCGCCGCGGGCGCCACCGCTGCCGTCTACGCGGCGTTCATCGTCTGGCTGGTGGTTGCAGGACGGGGGGAGGACGCTCGGGCGCTTGCCGGCTTCATCCCCGACTGTCTGGTCCTCTTCCGCCGCCTGCTCGGCGACGATCGCGTTCCGCGCCGTAGCAAGCTTCTGCTCGGTGCGCTCATCGCCTACCTCGCAATGCCGTTCGATCTGGTGCCTGATTTCATCCCGGTCGCCGGGCAGCTCGACGATGCGATCATCGTCGCGTTCGTCCTGCGCACGGTCCTGCGAGCCGGAGGCCGAGACCTCCTGCGCGAACACTGGCCGGGACCGACCGCCTCGCTCAATGCGCTCATGTGCCTCGCCTACGGGCGTCCCGACCCGGCACGCGAAGGTTAGCCCTCGGCACTCGCTCGCCCGGCACTGGATGGGGGTCGTGCTGGCGCCCCGTCGCTCGCCGTCGATGACCCACAGACAACTTCGATCGTCGCGTCCGGGTTGGCGACCATAAGCTTCCGTAAGGGCTCGTCCAACCCCCGCCGATTCACAGCTTCGGGCCCCTACGCACCAACCGCTTGCGACCCTCCCAATGCGTGCTCCCGCTCGTGGCTGGGCGTGATGGTCGTCAGTGGGTGACCGAGCTCGGCTATGCGGCTGGGGAGGTCGAGGTGCAGCCAGTGTGAGACGTGGCTGGGCAGCGTCGAGAGGATGACCTCGTCGTAGTGGCGGGCGTTCAGTTCCTCGACGATGTCGTCGTAGGCGTTGGGGCTGTTGGCGACGCGGCCGTCGACCTCGCCTCCGGCCGCCTGCTCGAGCAGGGGCAGGGCCAGCGCGAGCACCTGCTGACCGAGGTGGATGTCGGTGCCGACGCGGTCGAAGACCAGGTGATCGGGGTTGGGGACCAGCAGCGAGAAGCTGGCCGGACTGGCGGCGGCGCGCTCGCGCACCGCCGCGATGAGCGTTGGGGTCGCGGCCGTCTTGTTGGCGACGACGAGGACGCGGTCGGCGCTCGTGGCGGCATGGGTGGCAGGTCCGGCTCCTGTCGTGATGACGTCTCTTCTCGTGACGGTCAGGTAGACGACCATCACCAAGATCGTGGCCAGGAAGATCGCGCT
>JBBQLH010000128.1:0-9516 GCA_038327685.1 Solirubrobacterales bacterium | reverse complement strand
GGTACGGAATCTTCAACGCGCGACAGACATCCTCCGCGTTGTCCAGGAGGCTCATCAGCTCGGCGTCGGAATCCTCAGGGCGGCAGAGCTTTACCATCTCCACCTTGTCGAACTGGTGCCCGCGTTTAATCCCGCGAACATCCCTGCCCGCTGACATCTTTTCGCGCCGAAAGCAGGGCGTGTAAGCAACATAGTGAATCGGGAGCTGCGCGCCGCCCAGAATCTCGTCGCGGTGGAGGTTCGTTACCGGTACCTCAGCGGTCGGAACAAGCCAGAGGTCGTCCTCCACGTCGTGGTACTGGTTGTCCCGAAATTTGGGGAGCTGTGCGGTTCCGAAGAGGCACTCTTCCTTCACCACAAAAGGTGGGTATATCTCGGTATAGCCGTGATCGTTCACGTGCACGTCTAGAAACCAGGCGCCGAGGCCGCCGCTCCGCCCGAGGCTGCTCCGCCGACGGACGCCGCCCCACCCGAGGCCGCCGCTCCGCCCGAGGCTGCTCCGCCGACGGACGCCGCTCCACCGGAGGCCGCCGCTCCCGCCGAAGCCACACCGCCGACGGCGGCCGATGCGGCTCCGCCCGAGACCGCCGCTCCCGTCGCGCCCGCACCGCCCGAGGCCGCCGCACCCGCCACCGAAGCGACTCCGCCGGTGGTCGCCGGAGCGACTCCGCCCGAGGCCGCTCCGACCGAAGGTGCGCCGCCCCAGGCCGCTGCTCCGGCCGAAGGCGCTCCTCCCGCGGCTACTCCGCCGCAGGCCGCCGCTCCCGCCGAGGGCGCTCCCGCCGCGAAGCCGGCCGACCGCCGGCCGCCGCGGCCGAAGCGGCGGCGGCCGTCCGCTGCCGAGCGGCACCGGCGGGCGTTCTACTCGCGGCTGACCGAGGTGCGCAAGGGCGATACCGCTCCGGTGGCGCCGTCGCCTCCGGCTCCGCCCGCCGAGGCTCCCGCGCCGCCACCGCCGGCCGCCGCCGACGAAGCCGCCGCGCCGCCCGCCGGGGGCGCGCCGCCGCCCGAGGTCGAGGCGCCCGCGGCACCCGCCGCCGAGGCCGCTCCCCCCGCGCCGGCCTCCGAGGTCGAGGCGCCCGCGGCACCCGCCGCCGGGGCCGCTCCCCCCGCGCCGGCCTCCGAGCCCGAGCCCGTCAACGAGGCGCAACGCTCCGCGCGCGTGCAGGCACGGCTCGTCGCCGCCGTCGAGCGCGTCGGCGGTGCGGAAGCCGTCCGCGAGGCGCTGTCGCCGCCGCGGCGCGAGGACGGCCAGACCATGAAGTGGTCGGCCGTCTGCTGCGAGCGGGCCGAGGGGCTCAAGCCCGGCGACCCCGTCTTCCAGGCCTGGGTGCGGCTCGCGGCCACGCCCGTACGCGAGGTCAAGGCCGTCACCTCGCCGCCGCGCGAGGATCGCCCGCGTCGCGGCGGTGGGCGCCGCAACGAGGGTGGTGGCCGCGGGCGCGGGCCGCGCGACGACCGCCCGGCCGGCCGCGAGGAGCTCGCCGCGCTCGGTCGTGACGGCGCGCTGCGCCGTCAGGTCCGCATCGTCGGACTCGAGGACGACCAGAAGGACAAGCAGGCCCGCGACGAGCAGCGCCGCGCCGAGCGCGAGGCCAAGCGCAAGGCTGAAGCCGAGCGCCTCTCACGCCTCGGCTATTAGCTCGGACGGGCCGCCGGCGACGAGTGTCGTCTCGATGGTCTCCTGGCCTACTGAGACGACACTCGTGAGCGCCGGCTAATGCGCGTCGGATGGCGGCAACTCGCCTGCGGTCAGCTCCGCGGGGTCGTCGACGACGGGGAACCGCTGGTCGATGCGGGTGACCTCGAACAGGCGGCGAACCATGCCGCCGCCGCGCGCGACGCCGAACTGCGCGCCGTGCTCCCGGCCCCGCTGGTCGGCGGTGAGCGGCACGCGGACCCCCGTCGAGTCGAGGAATCGAGCTCGCGCAGATCGTCGACGAGCCCACCGGCGCCGTCGAGCGCGGCCGCCAGGGACGCGGTCGCGTCGGCCTCCGACGCGATGTCGAGGTCGCCTGGTGAAGATCACGATCGTGGCGCCCGACTGGCGCTCCGTCCGAGCCTCGAACGTCATCGCCGCTTGAGCTCGCACCACACCACGTTGGCCTCGCCGTCGTGGTCGACACCCCACTTCTCCGCGAGCTGATCGACCAGCACGAGACCCCAGCCGCCGACGTGCGCGGGGTCGCTCGGCGCCGCGGGCGGCTTGAAGCCCGGCCCAGGGTCGCGCACCGCGACCCGCACCGTGTCGCCCTTGATGCGGACGCTCAGCTGCAGCGGCTCGCTCGCGTCGAGCCCTGCGTGGCGGACGCTGTTCGTGACGAGCTCGGAGATGACCAGCACGACGTCCCCGAAGACGGCGCCGAGATGCCCGTCCAGGCCGGCGACCGCGTCCCGTGCCACCTTCGCGGAGTGCGGCTCGGCCGGGAGCTCGAGTGCGATGAGTGGTTGAACCCCGTTCATCCGGCCGTCCCAGAGCCTACCGACGCCTCCTCCGGACGCCAATCCGCAGCCATCCGGCTGCGCGTGCCGCGAGCAGGCAGACGTCGTCGCCGGCCGCCGGCGCGTGATCGGCGAGCGCCGCGCTGAGGTGCTCCACCAGCCCGGCCGCCGTCCGGCCCTGGTAGGCGGCGACGAGCTCGCTCAGCCGCTCCTCCCCGAACCGCGCGCCGTGCTCATCGCGCGCGTCGAGGATGCCGTCCGTGTAGAGCAGCACACCGTCCTCCTCGGACACCGGGATGCTCGAGGCGACCACGTCGAGCTCGTGGTCGAGGCCGAGCGGCGGCCCGGCGCCCGCGGGGTCGAGCTCGCGACCCGAGCCGAGCGCGAGCGGCGAGGGGCGGCCGGCCAGAGCTCCCGGGTGATCACGACCTGGCGGGCGAACAGCTCGGCGATCAGCACGCCCGCGACCGCGAGCCCGACCGCCCGCACGAGCGCCGCGACCAGCACGGTGGACGACTCCACGTCGACGGAGGGGTCCACCCGCTCGGCGACGTAGAAGCCGACCGCGGCGGCCAGCGATCCCGCGATCGCCCCGGGCGTCCCGAACCACAGCGCACCCAGCACCACCGGCAGCACGAGCAGGAACGTGACGCCGAGGAAGGTCGGGCGATCGACCAGGAAGCGCACGACGAAGAGCGCCGCGAAGAGGCCGCCCACCGTGGCTGCGCGCCGTGCGCGGTTGGCGCATCCCGGCACTGAGCCCAGTCACCTAAGATCCCGCGCCGACGTGGCCGGCGCGACCTCCGCCCAGTTCTCCCTGACGCTCCGCGTCGAGATCGACCATCGCCCCGGCATGCTCGGGAAGGTCGCGAGCGCGATCGGCGACGCGGGCGGCACGATCGGCTCCGTCGACCTCGTGTCGCTCGAGGGCGGCCACACCCTGCGCGACATCACGGTCGACACGTCCGGCGACGAGCACGGCCTCGCGATCGTCGCCGCCGTCGACGGGGTCGACGGCGCGACCGTCATCGACTCGACCGACCGCACCCTGCGCATGCACGTCGGCGGCAAGATCGAGCAGCACAACAAGCACCCGCTCAAGACCCGCGACGACCTCTCGATGGCGTACACGCCGGGAGTGGCGCGCGTCTGCATGGCGATCCACGCCGACCGCGACAAGGCGTTCCAGTACACCATCAAGCGCAACACGGTCGCTGTCGTCTCGGACGGCTCCGCCGTGCTCGGCCTCGGCGACATCGGCCCCGAGGCTGCGATGCCGGTGATGGAGGGCAAGTGCATGCTCTTCAAGGAGTTCGCCGGCGTCGACGCGTTTCCCATCTGCCTCAGCACCAAGGACCCGGACGCGATCGTCGCGACCGTCGAGGCGATCGCTCCCGGCTTCGGCGGCATCAACCTCGAGGACATCTCGGCGCCCCGCTGCTTCGAGATCGAGGAGCGCCTGCGCGCGTCGCTCGACATCCCGGTCTTCCACGACGACCAGCACGGCACCGCGGTCGTCGCGCTCGCGGCCCTGCTCAACGCGGTCAAGATCACGGGTCGGCGCCTCGAGGACCTCCACGTGCTGATCGTGGGACTCGGCGCGGCCGGCGTCGCCGTGGCGAAGATCCTGCTCGCCGCGGGCGTCACCCACATCGTCGGCTGCGACTCCAAGGGCGCGCTGCACACCGAGCGCGCCGACTACCTCGACGGGTCGATACCGCCGGTCAAGCGCTGGTTCGCCGAGGCGACGAACCCCGATCACCGGTCGGGCGGGCCGGCCGACGTGATCGAGGGCGCGGACCTCTTCATCGGCCTGTCGGGCGCGCGCGTGATGGCGCCGGACGCGCTCGCGCGCATGAACGACGACGCGATGGTCTTCGCGATGGCCAACCCGAACCCCGAGGTCACGCCCGAGGAGGCGGCGCCCTATGCCCGCATCATCGCCACGGGCCGTTCGGACTACCCGAACCAGATCAACAACGTGCTCTGCTTCCCGGGCATCTTCCGCGGCGCGCTCGATGTCCGCGCCCGCGACATCACCGAGGAGATGAAGATGGCCGCGGCGCGCGGAATCGCCGACATCGTGACCGACGACGAGCTGCGCGAGGACTACATCGTCCCCTCCGTCTTCAACCGCTCGGTGGCGACCGCCGTCGCCGACGCCGTGGCCGCGCAGGCCAAGGAGCAGGGCGCGGCTGCAGCCACCGGGGATGAGGTCGGCTACACCCCCGGCGACACGGCGGACTTCCGCACCGTGGAGTCCTAGGTCACGTCGCGCGAGACGAACACGCGCTGCGCGACGACCGCGAGCGCGGCGGTCATGCCGGCGAGGGCGAGCGCGGCGTAGCCCCACGCGATGCCGGCGGTGAGGCCCAGCACGTTCTCGATCAGCGCGAACGGGAGGTATTGCGCCGCGTCGCCGATCCAGTCGCCGATGATCTTGCCGGCGATCCAGACGCCGAAGATCGCCACCATCGCGGTGGTCGGGTTGCGTGTGATCGCGCCGACGACGACGCCGAGCATGCCCGCGAACACCGTGGCGAGGACGATGCCCGCCGTCATGCGCAGCCCCGCGTCGCCGAGGTCGAGGGTGTAGCCCTTCGAGCTCACGACGGCCTGGCCGAGGGCGGCTGCGACGGCGGTGATGACGAGCGCCGTCCCGACGCCGACGCCCGCGTAGGCCGTGAGCTTGGCGAGCAGCACCCGGCGGCGGGCGGGGCTGGCCAGGAAGCGCTGCGAGATCGTGCGGTGGCGATACTCGCCCGCCGCCGCGATGGCGCCCATCACCGCGAGGAAGAAGACCGCGGCGTAGCCGACCGCGAGGATCGTCTCGCGCAGCTGCTCCGGAGTGCTGTAGCCCTTCTGGCCCGCGTCGCCCATGCCGAGCCCGGCGGTCAGGAGGGCGATGGCGAGGAGCGCGGCGGCCGCCCAGGCGGTGCTGCGGAGCGTGCGGAGCTTGAGCAGCTCGGAGTGGACGAGGGCGATCATGACGCGACGGCCTCCAGTTCGGGGGTGGACGTGAGGTCGAAGAAGACGTCCTCGAGGTTCGAGGACTCCGGGGCGATCTCGTAGAGGACGACGCCGTGATCGAACGCGAGCTGCCCGATGGCCTCCTGGGCCGCGCCGACGACCACGAGCGTGTCGGGCCCATCGTGGGTCGCGTCGTGGCCGTGCTCGGTGAGCACCGCGGAGAGGCGCTCGTAGTGCGGCGAGCGGACCCGCACGCGCGGGCCGGCGCCGCTGCTCAGCGCCGCGAGCGGGCTGTGCGTGATGAGCTTGCCGTGGTTGATCACGACGACCTCATCGACGGTCTGGGCGACCTCGGACAGCACGTGGCTCGAGAGCAGCACCGTCCGGCCCTCGCTCGCCAGGTTGCGGAGGAAGTCGCGCAACCAGCGGATGCCCTCGGGGTCGAGCCCGTTGGCGGGCTCGTCGAGGACGAGGATCTGGGGATCGCCGAGCAGCGCGGCGGCGAGGCCGAGGCGCTGAGTCATGCCGAGCGAGAAGCCGCCGCTGCGGCGGCGCGCGGCGTCGGCGAGGTCGACGAGCTCGAGCATCTCATCGGCGCGCGAGAGCGGCACGCGCGCCTCGGCGGCCAGCACACGCAGGTGGTTGCGCGCGGTGCGCGCCGGATGTGACGCCGCCTCGAGCATCACGCCGATCTGCGACAGGGGGCTCTCGAGCTCCGCATACGGGACACCGTGGATCGTCGCCGTGCCGGACGTGGGAGTGACGAGGCCGACGAGGGAGCGCAGCGTCGTCGTCTTGCCCGATCCGTTCGGGCCGAGGAAGCCGACGACCTTGCCCTCGTCGATCTCGAAGCTCAGGTCGTCGACGGCGCGCACGGCGCCGAAGTCCTTCGTGAGGTTCTGAATGGTGATGATGGACATGTGAGAGCCATGGTGGACTTCGCTTCGAGCGCCCACACTGGGGGTAGACAGGTGATCCGGGGGTGAGACAGGACCCCCCCTGACTCGTACTCCCCGCATGAACATCACCGTCACAGGCGCCAGCGGGCTGATCGGGGCGAAGCTCGTCGAGCGGCTGCGCGCCCGCGGCGACGACGTCACCACGTTGTCGCGCAGCCCCTCCTCGCCCGGCGCCGTCGCGTGGTCGCCCGAGGACGAGCCCGCCCCCGCGGCGGCGCTCGCCGGTCGCGACGCGGTCGTCCATCTCGCCGGCGAGGAGGTCGCGCAGCGCTGGAGCGACGACGCCAAGCGCCGGATCCGCTCCTCGCGTGAGATCGGCACGCGCAACCTCGTCGCCGGGATCGAGGCGGCCGAGCCGCGCCCGCGCGTGCTCGTCGCGTCCTCCGCGGTGGGCTACTACGGCCCGCACGGCGACGAGCGGCTCGACGAGCAGGCGCCCCCGGGCCGCGACTTCCTCGCCGAGGTCTGCGTGATCTGGGAGCGCGAGGCGCGCCGCGCCGCCGACCTCGGCGTGCGCGTCGTCAACGTGCGCACCGGCGTCGTGCTCGCTCCCGGCGGCGGCGCGCTCGCGAAGATGCTGCCGTTCTTCAAGCTCGGCATCGGCGGCCCCGTCGCGGGTGGCGACCAGTACCTGCCGTGGATCCACGTCGACGACGTGGTCGGGATCTACCTCGCGGCGCTCGACGGCGAGGATTGGACCGGACCCGTCAACGCGAGCGCTCCCGAGCCCGTCACCAACCGGGCGTTCTCCAAGGCACTCGGGCGCGCGCTGCACCGCCCCGCGTTCGCGCCCGTGCCCGGCCTCGCGGTGCGCGCCCTCTACGGCGAGATGGCCGAGATCGTGACCAAGGGCCAGCGGGTCATCCCGCGGCGCACGCAGGAGCTCGGCTACGCGTTCGGGTACACCGACCTCGACGCGGCCCTGCGCAGCGCGCTCGAGTAGGTGCTACCCGCTGATGGCGGTGTGTGAGCCGCCCTCGGCGGCCTCGCCGCTCATCTCGGCTTCGCGCGGCTTGCGGCGTTTATGCCACGGCTTGCGCTCGTTCCACTCGGCGGTGGCGTCCTTCGGAGGGATGGCGAGCCAGATCAGCGGGCCGAGGATCGAGAGCAGCAGCCCGGTGCCCAGGCCCGCCTTCTCGCCGTAGCCCTTCGAGCGCGAGAGCTCGCTCGACGAGATCGCGCTGAGCAGCCAGATGTAACAGAGGAAGAGCGCCTTGGCGCCGACGGCGGCGAGGACTGGGGTCATGTTCCGAGGTACGCCTTCATCACCTCGGGGTCGTTGCGCAGCGACTCCGAGTCGTTGGACAGGACGACCCTGCCGGTCTCGAGCACATAGCCGCGCTTGGAGACGTCGAGGGCATAGTTCGCGTTCTGCTCCACGAGCAGGATCGTGACCCCGCGCTGATTGATCTCGCGGATGATCTCGTAGATCTTGTCGACGATCACCGGCGCCAGGCCGAGCGACGGCTCGTCGAGCAGGAGCAGCCGGGGGTTCGCCATCAGCGCGCGGCCCATGGCGAGCATCTGCTGCTCGCCGCCCGACATCGTGCCCGCCTTCTGCTTCGCGCGCTCCTTGAGGCGGGGGAAGAGCTCGTAGACACGCTCGATGTCGTCGCGGACGTTCGGGTCGTTGCGGGTGAAGGCGCCCATCTCGAGGTTCTCGAGCACCGTCATGCGCGGGAAGACGTGGCGGCCCTCGGGCGACTGCGCGATCCCCAGCTCGGCCACCTGGTAGCCGAGGAGCCCGTGGATCTCGCGCCCGCGGAACTTGATCGAGCCGGTCTTGGGCGGGTTGAGGCCGGAGATCGAGCGCAGCGTCGTCGACTTGCCGGCGCCGTTGGAGCCGATCAGCGTGACGATCTCGCCCTCGTGGACCGTGAGGGAGATGCCCTTGAGCGCCTCGATCGAGCCGTAGAAGGTGTGAATGTCCTCGACCTCGAGGACCGGCGTCGCGCCGTTGCCGTCGCTCATGCCTGGCTCCCGAGATAGGCCTCGATGACGCGCGGGTTCGCGCGCACCTCCTGCGGTGATCCGGCGGCGATCTTCTCGCCGCCGTCGAGCACCGTGATGTGGTCGGAGACGTTCATGACCACCTTCATGTCGTGCTCGATCAGGAGGATCGAGATGCCGCGCTCGGTGCGCAGCTTCTCCATCAGCTCGCGCAGCTGGTCGGACTCCTGCGGGTTCATGCCGGCCGTCGGCTCGTCGAGCAGGAGCAGCTTCGGGTCCGACGCCAGCGCGCGCGCGATCTCGAGCCGGCGCTGGTCGCCGTAGGGAAGGCTGGCGGCGAGATCGTGGTGGCGGCGCGGGATCCCCACGAGCCTCAGCAGGTCGGTGGCGTGCTCCTCGGTCTCGCGCTCCTCGCGCCGGACGAACGGGGTGTGGAGGATCGAGCCGGTGATCCGCGCCTTCATGCGCGAGTGGCGCCCGACCTGCACGTTCTCGAGCACCGTCATCGTCTTGAACAGCTTGATGTTCTGGAACGTCCGCGCCACACCGGCCTGGGTGACGAGGTGCGGCGCCTTGGCGGTGATGTTGCGCCCGTTGAACATGACCGTGCCGGTCGTCGGCTTGTAGAGGCCGGTCATGCAGTTGAAGAACGTCGTCTTGCCCGCCCCGTTGGGCCCGATGATCGCGACGATCGAGCGCTCCGGCACGGCGAAGTCGACGTCGTTGACCGCCACGAGGCCGCCGAAGCGCTTCGTCACCCCGGTCGCCTCGAGGACGTTGCCGCCGTTGGAGCTCATGGGCGCTTGACCGTGATCAGGGAGTCGTCGAAATCGTCCTCGTGCAGCTCGATCTTGCGCCGGCGGTTGGGGATGAAGCCCTCCGGGCGCAGCACCATCATCACGAGCAGCAGGAAGCCGAAGATCCCGAACGAGATCGCCGTGACGTCGAAGTCGAGGCCGAACTTCTCGGGCACGGTGTTGAGCTCGGGCAGCAGGAAGCGGTTGATCATCGACAGCGCGACCGCGCCGAGGATCACGCCGGCGAGGTTGCCCATGCCGCCGAGGATGATCATGCAGAGGATGAAGACCGAGAACCCGAACTCGAACTGGTCCACGTTGATGGTGTTCTGGAACACCCCCAGGAACACGCCGGCGAAGCCGCCGATCGAGGCGCCGATCGCGTAGGCCCAGAGCTT
>JBBQLH010000127.1:0-9535 GCA_038327685.1 Solirubrobacterales bacterium | reverse complement strand
GCCTTGCGAGTCCAGGCGTCGACCCTCGAGGAGGAAGACCTCGGCTCGGGTCGCGCGCCCCTCGTCTCCTCGTTGCCGCGCCCTACGGTCCCGTCGGGCCTCCAGCGAGTGCGGTTTCCCCACACGAAACGGCGAGGGACCAGGCACAAGTGCGCGGACTCGGTACCACGAGGTTGGCGATCGCTGGACTGGTGGCGATGGCGATGGCGGTGACGGGCTGCGGCAGCAGCGGCAGCAACAGCAGCAGCGGGAGCAGCACCGGCGGCTCGAACGCCAGCGCCGAGCCCGGCGTCAGCGGGAACACGATCAAGGTCGGGGTCCTGCACTCCCTCAGCGGGACGATGGCGATCAGCGAGGTGTCCGTGAAGGACGCCGAGACGCTGGCGATCGACCAGATCAACAAGGCCGGCGGGGTGCTCGGCAAGAAGCTCGTGCCGGTGGTCGAGGATGGTGCATCGGACTGGCCGACCTTCGCCGAGAAGGCCCAGAAGCTCATCTCGACGGACCAGGTCGCGGCCGTCTTTGGCGGCTGGACGTCGGCGAGCCGCAAGGCGATGCTGCCCGTCTTCGAGCGTAACAAGGCGCTGCTGTACTACCCCGTCCAGTACGAGGGTCTCGAGTCCTCGCCCGACATCTTCTACTCGGGCGCGACGACAAACCAGCAGATCGTCCCGGGGCTCGAGTACCTCAAGAGCAGGGGGGTCAAGAAGCTCTTCCTCGTCGGCTCGGACTACGTCTTCCCGCGCACGGCGAACAAGGAGATCAAGGCGTGGGCGAGCGCCCACGGCATGCAGATCGTCGGCGAGGAGTACGCGCCACTGGGCAACACCGAGTACGCGACGACGATCAACAAGATCAAGGCCGCCAACCCCGACGCCGTGTTCCAGACGATCAACGGCGACAGCAACGTCGCGTTCTGGAAGCAGTTCACGGACGCCGGACTCAGCGCCAAGACGCTGCCCGTCATCTCCGTGTCGACGGCCGAGGACGAGGTCCGCGGGATCGGGGTCAAGAATGTCGTCGGCCAGCTCGTGGCGTGGAACTACTACCAGACGACGCCAGGCGCGAAGAACGCAGCGTTCGTCAAGGCCTACAAGGCGAAGTACGGCGCCAGCCGCGTCACCGACGACCCGATCGAGGCCGGCTACGTGCAGGTCTACCTGTGGGCCAAGTCGGTCGAGAAGGCCGGCAGCACGAACCCCGAGAAGGTCAAGGCGGCGGCCAAGGGCCTGACGTTCGACGCGCCCGAGGGCAAGGTGACGATCGACGGCCAGAACCAGCACATCTACAAGACGGCACGGATCGGAGTCGTCCAGCCCGACGGGCTGATCAAGGAGGCTGGCGGATCGGGCAAGCCGATCAAGCCCGACCCGTACCTGAAGACCTAGCCCTGGGCTACGGGCCTCTAGTCGGGGCGAGCGGCGAGCGGCGGGAACGACGGCGATGGAAGTGCTCTTCAACCAGCTCTTC
The DNA here is from genome assembly GCA_038327685.1 of Solirubrobacterales bacterium. GTDB lineage: Bacteria > Actinomycetota > Thermoleophilia > Solirubrobacterales > Solirubrobacteraceae > DASQFQ01. Next base: position 8,065 of record JBBQLH010000127.1, on the reverse strand, counting down.
GTGGGGCTGAGCATCGCGTCGATCCTGCTGCTCGTAGCGCTCGGACTGACGTTCACGTTCGGTCAGATGAACGTGATCAACATGGCGCACGGCGAGTTCATCATGGCCGGCGCCTACACGACCTACGTGCTGCAGACGGCGCTCGGGACCGGGCTGATCACACTGTCGTTCGGTCTCGCGCTGCCGGCCGCGTTCGTGATCGCCGGGACGATGGGGTTGATCCTGGAGTTCACCCTCATCCGCCGGCTGTACGGCAGGCCGCTCGACACGCTGCTGGTCACCTGGGGCGTGAGCCTCATGCTCCAGCAGCTGGCGCGCGACATCTTCGGCGCTCCCAACGTCGACGTGACGGGCCCGTCGTTCCTCGACGGCGGAGTCACGGTCGGAGGCGTGGACATGTCCTACTCGCGCCTCTTCATCATCGGCGTGGTCACGCTCGTCGTGATCGCGATCGCGATCTACCTGCAGCGCACGCCCGCGGGGCGGCGGATGCGGGCCGTCATGCAGAACCGCCCGCTGGCCGCGGTCAGCGGCGTGCGCACGCCACGCGTCGACCGGACGACCTTCTTCATCGGGTCCGGGCTCGCGGGCCTGGCGGGCGTCGGCATCACGCTGCTGGGACCGATCGGCCCGACGCTCGGGCTCGGCTACATCATCGACGCGTTCCTCGTCGTGATCGTGGGCGGCCTCGGACAGCTGCGCGGCGCGGTGCTCGCCGCGCTCGCGCTCGGGATGGCGAACTCGTTCATCGAGTACAACACGACCGCGAGCATCGCGAAGGGGGCGGTCCTCCTGCTGATCGTGCTGTTCCTGCAGGCGCGTCCGCAGGGACTCGTCGTGCAGCAGCGCCGGGGGCTGGCGTGATGAACGCGGTCGGCAGGCTGCTCCCGTCCGGCGGGATCAAGCCGTCGGGCTTCGTCGTGCGCTTCGCGCTCGTGGCGGTGGCACTGCTGCTGATCGCGCCCAACGTGTTGTCGGACTTCCGCCTGTCGCTGCTGGCGAAGTTCCTGTGCTTCGCGATCGTCGCGCTCGGCATCGGGCTCGCGTGGGGCCAGGGGGGGATGCTCGTCCTCGGCCAGGGCCTCTTCTTCGGGCTCGGCGGCTACTGCATGGGCATGTACATGAAGCTCTCCGAGGCCGGGGCGGGGGAGCTTCCGGACTTCATGACGTGGAGCGGCGTCGAGAAGCTGCCGTGGCTGTGGGGGCCGTTCCGCTCGGCGTGGTTCGCGCTTCCCGCGGCGATCCTCTTACCGATGGCGATCGCCGCCATCGTCGGCGCGGCGATCTTCCGCCAGCGCGTGCGCGGCGCGTACTTCGCGATCCTCAGCCAGGCGCTCGCGGCCGCGTTCGTGATCGTGCTCGTCGGCAACCAGGGCCTGACCGGCGGCACGAACGGGCTGACGAACTTCCAGTCGTTCTTCGGGCTGTCGCTGGCCAACCCGCAGGACCGGCAGATCCTGTACTTCATCGTCGCGGTCGTGCTGCTCGTCGTCTTTCTCGCGACGCGCAAGCTCGTCATCGGCCGCTACGGGCGCCTGCTGATCGCGGTGCGCGACGACGAGGACCGCGTGCGCTTCCTCGGCTACGACCCGACACGCGTCAAGCTCCTCGCCTACGTGCTCGCGGCGGGGATGGCGGGCCTCGCGGGCGCGCTCTTCGTCCCGGTCGTCGGGATCATCTCGCCGGCACTGCTCGGGGTCGTGCCGTCGATCGAGATGGTGATCTGGGTCGCGCTCGGCGGCCGCACGGCGCTCGCCTGGGCGGCGGCGGGCGCCGTCATCGTCAACTGGGCCAAGACCGGCGTCTCCGAGCAGTTCCCGTCGGGCTGGCTGTACCTGCAGGGCCTGCTGTTCGTCGTCGTGATCCTCTTCCTTCCGAACGGGATCGCGGGCGCGGTCGATGCCCTGCGCGGACTCGCCGCGCGCCTCCCGCTCCTCGGCCGGCCGCGGCTGGGAACGCGGGCGGCGCCGGCGGCGTCGACGACCGAGGAGGTGGCATGAGCGCCCCGCTGCTGCGGATCCGCGACCTGCACGTCGCCTTCGACGGCTTCCACGCCGTGGACGGGCTCGATCTCGTCCTGCCCGAGCACGAGGTCCGCTTCGTCATCGGACCCAACGGCGCCGGCAAGACGACGCTGATCGACGCGATCACCAACCTCGTGCGGCCGACGAGCGGCTCGATCGTCTTCGCCGGCGATGAGCTCGTCGGGCGCAAGGAGCACGCGATCGTGCGTGCCGGGATCGGGCGCACGTTCCAGACGCCGTCGGTGTTCGAGGAGCTGAGCGTGCTCGAGAACGTCGACATCGCCGCGAGCTTCAGGCTGCCGTTTCGCTCGCTGCTGCGGCGGCGCAAGGGGATGTCGGACGAGGTGGCGCAGGCGCTGGACACGGTCGGCTTGGCGGAGCCGTGCGACAACGCCGCGGGCTCGCTGTCGCACGGCCAGAAGCAGTGGCTCGAGGTCGCGATGGTGCTCGTGCAGCGACCGCGGCTGCTGCTGCTCGACGAGCCGGTGGCCGGCATGACTCAAGCGGAGCGGCTGCGCACCGGCGCGCTCGTCACGCGCATCGCCCAGGAGGGCACGACGGTGCTCGTCGTCGAGCACGACATGGACTTCGTGCGCCGCTTCGCGCACAAGGTGACGGTGATGCACGAGGGCAGGATCCTGACGGAAGGGACCGTCGCGGAGGTCCAGCAGGACGAGACCGTCCGCGAGGTCTACCTCGGGCGCCCGCGCGACGCGCGCGGCGCGGCCGCCGCTCCGGCATGAGCACTGCCACTCCGATCCTGCGCGTCGAGGCGCTGGAGGTCTCCTACGGCTCGACGCAGGTGCTGTTCGGCGTGTCGCTCGACGTGCCCGAGGGCGGGCTGTGCTGCCTCATGGGCCGCAACGGCGTCGGCAAGAGCACGCTGCTGCAGGCGATCGTCGGGCTGCAGCCGGCGCGCCGCGGCGTGATCGCGCTCGCGGGCGAGCCGATCACCCGGCGCGCGCCGTACGATCGCGTGCGAGCCGGGATCGCCTACGTGCCCCAGGGGCGCGAGGCGTTTCCGTACCTGACCGTGTTCGAGAACCTGCGCGTCGTCGCGGAGGCGTCGGACACGTCGGGGGTCGATGCCATCGACTCTGCGCTCGAGCGCTTCCCGCGGCTGCGCAAGCTGCTCGACCGCCCGGCGGGCTTTCTGAGCGGCGGCGAGGCACAGCAGCTCGCCATCGCGCGTGCCCTGGTGACCCGCCCGCGGCTGCTGCTGCTCGACGAGCCGACCGAGGGCATCCAGCCGTCGATCATCCTCGAGATCGAGGATGCGATCGCCGAACTGAGGAACAGCGCGGGAATGTCGATCCTGCTCGTCGAGCAGTACGTCGACTTCGCGATGCGCCTCGCCGACACCTACGCGGTGATGGACGTCGGGCGGATCGTCGCCGGCGGGCCGATCGAGACGTTCGAGCGCGACCGTATGCATCAGCTGATGTCCGTCTGACCGGTGCGCCTGTCGCCGTCGGATCAGGACAAGCTGCTGCTCGCCGTGGCCGGGGTGATCGCGCGCGAGCGGCGGGCGCGCGGGGTCCTGCTCAACCACCCCGAGGCCGTCGCGCTGCTGTCGTGCTGGGTCATCGAGGGCGCGCGGGACGGGGAGCGCGTGGCCGATCTCATGGACGAGGGCCGGCATGTGCTGCGGCGCGACGAGGTCATGGAGGGCGTGCCCGAGATGGTCTCCGAGGTGCAGGTCGAGGCGACGTTCCCGGACGGGCGCAAGCTCGTGACGCTGCACGACCCGATCACGTGATTCCGGGCGAGCTCGACTGCGGCGACGGCGAGCTCGAGCTGAACGCCGGGCGCGCGACGCTCGTCGTGCGGGTCGTCAACACCGGGGACCGCCCGATCCAGGTCGGCTCGCACTTTCACTTCCCCGACGTCAACGACGCGCTCCAGTTCGACCGCGGGGTCGCGACCGGGTTCCGGCTCGACGTCCCGGCGGGGACGTCGGTGCGCTTCGAGCCCGGGGCCTCGCGTGACGTCGCGCTCGTCGCGCTGGCCGGCGCCGGCGCGGTGCCCGGCCTGAGGAGCCGCGCGTGAGCCGGATCGGGCGCGCGCGATACGCATCGCTGTACGGCCCGACCGCCGGCGACCGCATGCGTCTGGCCGACACCGACCTCTGGCTCGAGGTCGAGGAGGACCGCTGCTTAAGCGGCGACGAGGCGGTCTTCGGCGGCGGCAAGACGATCCGCGAGTCGATGGCGCAGGGGACGACGACGTCGGCCGCCGGCGCGCCCGACCTCGTCATCACCAACGTCGTCGTGCTGGACCACGCCGGGATCGTGCGCTGCGACGTGGGGATTCGCGGTGGGCGCATCGTGGCGCTCGGAAAGGCCGGCAACCCCGACATCTCCGACGGCGTCGATCTGGAGCTGCGGATCGGTCCCACCACGGACGTGATCGCGGGCGAGGGCCGGATCCTCACCGCGGGCGGCATCGACTGCCACGTGCACTTCATCTGCCCGCAGATCGTCGGGCAGGCCGTCGCCTCCGGGATGACCACGCTGATCGGCGGCGGGACGGGACCGAGCGAGGGCACGCGTGCGACCACGTGCACGCCGTCGCCGCGGGCGCTGCACGACATGCTGCTCGCGCTGGATGCCATGCCCGTCAACGTGCTGCTGCTCGGCAAGGGCAACAGCGTGTCGCGCGACGGGCTGCTCGAGCAGATCCGCGCCGGCGCGGGGGGCATGAAGCTGCACGAGGACTGGGGCTCGACGCCCGCGGCGATCGACGCCTGCCTGCGCGTCGCCGACGAGACCGGCGTCCAGGTGGCGATCCACACCGACACGCTCAACGAAGCGGGCTACGTGCAGTCGACGCTCGCGGCGATCGGCGGGCGGACGATCCACGCCTACCACACGGAGGGCGCCGGCGGCGGCCATGCGCCCGACATCATCGAGGTGGCGTCCTTCGAGCACGTGCTGCCGTCCTCGACCAACCCGACGCGGCCGCACACGGTGAACACCATCGACGAGCATCTCGACATGCTCATGGTCTGCCATCACCTCAACCCGCGGATCCCCGAGGACCTGGCGTTCGCCGAGAGCCGCATCCGCGCGACGACGATCGCGGCCGAGGACGTGCTGCACGACCTCGGCGCGATCTCGATGATCGGCTCCGACGCGCAGGCGATGGGGCGCGTGGGCGAGACGATCGTGCGGACCTGGCAGACCGCGCACGCGATGAAGCGGCGGCTCGGTGCCGGCGCTGGGGACCGCGCCGACAACGAGCGGCTGCGCCGGTATGTCGCGAAGTACACGATCTGCCCCGCGGTGGCGCATGGGATCGACGGTCAGGTCGGCTCGGTCGAGGTCGGTAAGCTCGCCGACCTCGTGCTGTGGGATCCGGCGTTCTTCGCGATCCGGCCGCGGCTGGTGCTGAAGGGCGGGGCCATCGCCTGGGCGCCGATGGGAGACCCGAACGCGTCGATCCCGACGCCGCAGCCGGTGCTGTCGGCGCCGATGTTCGCCGGGACGGGACGGCTCGCGGCGCGGTCGTCGGTGGCCTTCGTGTCCGAGCTGGCGCTGGCGGACGGCGGGTTGGACGAGCTCGGGCTCGGGGCGTCGCTCGTCGCGGTGGGCAACACGCGGGGGCTGAGCAAGGCCGACATGCCGCACAACGCGGCGCGGCCGCAGATCCGCGTCGAGCCCGACACGTTCCGGGTCTGGATCGATGGCGAGGAGATCTCGCCCGCACCCGCGGAAGAGCTCCCGCTGGCCCAGCGCTACGAGCTGTTCTGATGGTGAGCGTGCTGGCCATGCTGCTCGCCGACGGGCGCTTCCCCGCCGGCGGCTACGCGCACTCACTCGGGCTCGAGCAGGCGGTCGCGGATGGCCTGGGCGTCGACGGCGTCAGCGACTTCGTCGGCGCGCGGCTGCGGCTCGTGGCCGAGCCCGAGGCGCGGATCGCCGTTGCGGCGCGGCGGGCGGCGTCGGCAGACGGCGTAGCGGGGGCGCTCGCCGTCGATGACGAGTGCGGCGCCCGGTGCCCGAGCCCGGTGCTGCGCGACCGCGCGCGCCAGCTCGGGGCGGCGCTGCTGCGCTCGGCGGCCGGGGTGTGGCCGGCCGCCACGCTGCTCGACGGCTACCGCGGGGCATCAGCCGCCACCCCCCGCCCGGTCGCCCTCGGGGTCGTGGCCGCGGCCATCGGTCTCGACGACGAGCAGGTCGCGGTGCTCGCCCTGTACGACGACGCGGCGACGGTCGCATCGGCCGCCCTGAAGCTGCTGCCGCTCGACCCGGCCCACGCGAGCCGCTGGGTCGCGGAGCTGGCGCCGCGGATCGAGGAGGCGGCACGCCGAGTGGCCGCCGACGAGCGCCCCCTTCGCCGCGCAGCCCGCGCCGGCGGCGATCGGCCTGGAGCTGGCGGCCGGCCTCCACCATGACCGCAGGGAGCGACTCTTTGTCAGCTGACCGTGCGCTGCGCATCGGCGTCGGCGGTCCCGTCGGCTGCGGCAAGAGCAGGCTGATCGCGGCGCTCTGCCGCGAGCTGGCCGCGTCGGTGCGTATCGGCGTCGTGACCAACGACATCTACACCACCGAGGACGCGGAGTTCCTGCGCTCGACCGGTGTGCTCGACGCGGAGCGCATCGCGGCGGTGCAGACCGGCTGCTGCCCGCATACCGCCATCCGCGACGACGTCTCGACGAACCTCGAGGCGGTCGCGGACCTCGAGCGGTCGACCGGCCCGCTCGACGTCGTGTTCCTCGAGAGCGGCGGTGACAACCTGACCGCGATCTTCAGCCCGGCGCTCGCCGATGCGCAGATCTTCGTGATCGACGTGGCGGGCGGCGACGACATCCCGCGCAAGGGGGGACCCGGGATCGCGCGCGCAGACCTGCTCGTCATCAACAAGACCGACCTCGCGCCGCTCGTGGGCTCGGATGTGGAGCTCATGGTGCGCGAGGCGCAGGCGCGACGGGGGGACTTGCCGGTGGAGGCCGTGTCGTTGGCGCGGCCCGGAGGCGCGGCGGCCATTGCTCGCTGGGCGCTCGGGCGATTGGAGGAGTTCAGCGCGCTCGGGCATGTGCATTCGAGCGTCGCCGGCATCACCGAGGACCACCATCCCCACGTGCATTGAGGTGCACACGGGGGTGACGACCGCATCAAGCCAGCGGCGGACCGCAGGCGGCGGAGCGCTGTTGTGTGTCCAGCGCACGGCGCGCGGTCACGTCGTCGAGCGACTGCGACGCGGAGAGCGGCTGACGCCCCGCGTTCTCGACGCGAGTGGCGACGGGGTGCAGGCCTGCGTGCTGCCGACCCAGGCCGGGCCGCTCTCCGGCGACCACGACCGGGTGCGGATCGTCGTCGGCGCGGATGCCACGCTGGTCGTGCGCCCGATCACGGCGACGCTCGCGCTGCCGGGTGCCGCGCGCACCCACCTCGACCTCGACATCGCTGTCGGACCCCGCGCCCGCCTCGTGCTCGAGGACCCACCGTTGATCGTCGCCGCGGCCGCCGACGTCGAGCGCTCCACGACGGTGACGTTGGCCGCCGGCGCGGTCGTCGCGCTGCGAGAGACCGTCGTCCTCGGTCGCGCGGCAGAGCCCGGCGGGCGCCTCGTCAGCACGCTGCGGGTCACCGACGACGACGGCCCCGTGCTCCACGACGCACTGTGCCTCGATCCCGCCACGTCACGCCAGGATGCCCACGTCGCACTCGCTCCCGGCCATCGCGTGGCGGGCACGCTGTGCCTCCTGGGCGCCGATGCGCCGGACGAGCCGCAGCTCGCCCTCGCCCGCGCGGGAGCGCTTCGGCGCGCCGCGGCGCGCGGCCTGGCGGAGCTCGAGGCCGAGCTGGCACAGCCATGGGCGCGCTGGGCGCAGGCGGTGGCGAGCTGTTGAACGACGGTCGAATGACCGTCGTGTAACACGCCGGATGCCGGACACTTCAGGTATCCAGCAGTTGGGCGACACCGCGTGCGTCCGGGACGATGCAGGTGACGCCTGCCTCGGCGAATGCCGAGTCCGCGGAGACGAGCGCCGCAGCGTTTCCTCGGCTGGCCGTCGCGGCAAGCACCGCGTCGAATGC